>JBDLIJ010000202.1:0-5737 GCA_039714935.1 Bacteroidota bacterium
TGTAATTTAGCATAAATAAGTTTTTTCTTTCCCTTTCTTAAGAAGCAAAATGATTTTATATTTATAATCAATTATCACAGAAAGTAATATGAATGAACTAATATTTGGGGGAAATAAGTATATCTCGTCTAAACGAGCAGCAAAATTAACAGGGTATACAACCGATTATGTTGGGCAAATGTGTCGTGGCGATAAAATGGACTGTAGACTTGTAGGTAGGAATTGGTATATTAATGTCAAAGATTGATGTCTCGCCACTGTCCTCTAGCGTTCTTTTATGATACTCCATCATTTCAATCAATTCAGCGATTTGGGGATCATCATCCAGCCAGTGCTCCAAATTCCCAAGCATGGCAGCCACATAGGGGTTGTTGTTTGCATTTTCCAGAAAGTAATTTACCCACAATCCATCCTTTAGATAGTCAACCACCCCAGCTTCTTCCAGAATCTTGAGATGCTTGGAGACACTTGGCTGTGAGATGCCAAGGGCTTCCTGGAGTTCACAGACGCACATCCTTTTTTGTTGAACACAGCTTAATTCTGTCGGTTTTGTTCTTATGCAGTTCCTGTTTTCTTGCCTCAGTGTCCGCTTTTGCAGTGGACTGCAGTACCGCTGATGGCTATCCCAACACAAGACTCAGCACCCAGGCGGACGTTGATAATTTCCAGGCCGTTTATGGGCCATGCGACACCATTATCGGGACGCTCAATATAGAAGGTGGACCATATACCCAATGTGAAGTATATTGCGGCCATCCGGGAAACAGGCTTCCGTCATTTTTCAGTATATGTACTGCACCATTTATATCACCCGCTGTCTGATGGTCGCCGCATATGATCTCACGCAGGCCATCGCCATCCAGGTCAGCAAGTACCGGTGAGGAATATGAAAATACCCTGTCGTTTCCGGGTGTGTAAGGGAAACCTTCCAATACATTGCCATTATTATCAAATGCATAAACGCTAAAATATGACTCTGCTACTATTTCCGGTATGTCGTCGCCCGTGATGTCGCCGACGGCAACGGCAGAACCAGGCAAGCCATCAAATTCAAATGGAAATCCCGGATAAACATGTCCATCACCTCCGTATACAGTGAGAAAGCCTTGAGGGTAGTTGCTTTCTTCAATAATGATCTCCATTGCATTGTCAGCATCAAGATCAGCAAGGACAGGCGTTTTAACAGCGCCACCATTTAAGTAAACAGGAAACCCGCTGGTAATGCTGCCATCTGCTTCAAACACATATAACCAGCCTTCATTGGAATAGGGAACCTGGCGTGATGAAACTACAATTTCTCCTTTGCCGTCACCATCCACATCACCAAAAGCGGGTGCGCCGGAAGGAAACAGTTGAACTTCCTGGGGCCATCCGGGTAGCAGTGTACCATCATAGTCCCAGGCATAGGTCTTGTTACCGATATTATATACAATTTCCAGTTCCGGATCTTCATCAAGATCACAATAAATACCCCCGCGCTGTGCTTCACCACTCCCGTAAACAGGCCATCCTTCCATTACTTCAATACTATTCCTGTTTTCTCCTGATGCATACATTTCGTCGAGTTCACCTGATATCAGGATTTTTCCATTAACGTCAGGAACCGCATTTTGGATGGGGGATTTAAGGTCTTTAATATCTTTCACATAACTCTGGCTGTGCCCATGTAGTATTAAAGCGATAAAAATGAGTGTTGTAATAAAAAGTTGAATTGTTTTCATAATATAATGAATGATGTTATAGCATTACTATTGATGCGTTAAAACTTAACTTATTTAGTTACAATCAATTATTAACTCATTAATAATTGCGGAATTAGTTGCGGAATATTCTTTTCTTTGATTAATTGCACTTAATTGAATGATATCTCAAAGATACTATGAAAAGGCCCTTATGACAAAAGATTTTGAAAAAACCATAAAATGAAGAAAAGAAAATGGAGGCCAGCTCGAGACTTCATAAGGACCTCACAGCTTCATATCCTGTTGGGCAGGCTATATGCGTATTATTTCGTGCGTTTGTTCTGCTCCATTGATCAGCCGGATTCTTAATAAATACTGGCCCCTGGCAAGCCTTTCAAGATTTAAGCGGCAGTTTTGAGAATGGCATGAGCTTGTAAAGATCATCTTTCCAGCCATATCGTAGCATTTAACCTCTGTAATGGCATAATTGCTTTCTATATATACATATTGCCTTGAAGGGACTGGCTTGACTTTGATAACAGGCCGTAAAAACAATACACCCGCTTCACGACAAATCTTTATGCTATCGCTACTGCTGCATCCATAATAATCCGTTACCCTGATCCAGGCGATCAATGAATTACTATCCAGTGAACCACTTTCAATTTCTATCAGGGTATCGGTGCTCCCGTTATGCCATAAATATGTATAGTACGGCTTGTAACCTACGGATAAAATCATGGTTTGCCCTGTGCTGATAGTAGTATCATTCCCAAGATCAACCTCAGGGCCTTCGTGGAAGCTTACTATCACGGTATCACGGTTTGAGCATTGGTTTTCATTGCTTACAAGCACTGAATATTCTCCGCTTTCAGCTACAGCAAAAAATCTGCTTGTAGATCCGGTATTCCAGAGGATGATCCCCCCTGTCCCTGCATCTAATAGCACCGTGTCGCCTTCGCAGGCATCAATATCGGCTCCAAGGTCTGCCACAGGTAGGGGGCTGACATTGAGGTAAAGACTATCAGTGTCATGGAAGCCAAATGAGTCAATGGTTTCTACAATATACAAACCTTCTTCTATTGCTTTAATCTGCCGGGTGGTTTCATTAGTCGACCAAAGGTAAGAAGCATATCCCTGTCCGGCATCCAACAGGGCTGTATCCCCTTCGCAAATGGTAAGGTCCGGACCCAGATACAGGTCTATTTTATAGCTTGCAATCCCTTCTTCATAATCAGAGGTCAGGTATAAGTTGCGGTCGTTTGGAGGAATGCACATCCATGTTACACCATCCAGGCCATCAAAATTCCATTCCGTTTCTGTAAAGTCGTTTACGAAAGTGAGCATCCCATTAAGTGGATTCCTGTAAAATAAACCCAATGAATGATTTTCTCTCGATGTCGTGTATACGAATGTTTCGTCATTTCTAAGCACAAGCCTGTCAATTTGTAAGAGCCCATCTATCTGGTGCTCCTCATAATCAAATACCTGCATGACATATAAGGAATCATTAATCGGATCAATGTTATAATTGACCAGCATATCGCTATTCTCATAAATGGCATACAGGTTCTTATTGTCATTACTAACATCCATGGCTGCAAGACCATATGCATAGTGGCCACCAGGAAGGATTTTTGAATATTCAGATAAAAATACCAATGCTCCGCTTTGTGTATCCCTACCTAACATTAACAGGTCGCTGTTAAGACTGGATCCTATAAAAACAAATTCTCCATTTTTACTGAGAATGATCTGATCAAAAGAACTACCATGACTCACATAGTTGAAGAATGTTACAAAATCGAGGGTTCCGTCCTGGGGATCATATTCAAACTGCAGCACACCATGACTAAATGAGGAGACCACATACACATGTTGCTTGTCATTACTCATGCAAAGGTCTTTTACTCCCCTGAGCTCTTCTATCCCATTGTGGTCAGCATTAAGGGAATCCTTTAAAATAAGGGTTTCATTGGCATGGTCTATCTCAAAGATCAGGATATTTGCATTTAGGTCAGGGCCTGCTATAGTATAAAGATATTTGTCATCAAGGCTTATCATAGACTTCTTTGCATAACGCAGTTGCCCGGAGCCAATACTTTGATTGTCAACAACATTTTTGTATGTTAATACACCGCTAGTATCATTTCTGTTGAAAATTGAAATTCCGTTGTAATGAGTAGTTACATAGATGTTTTTATTGTTGTGATCAGAGCAGCAATGGGCAGGGTTATAAAGTCCGTTTATGGTAGCACCCATTCCTTCGTGGATGAACAGTTCATGTGATAGATTGCCGGTTAGCTGGCTTCTTTCAGTTTTATGAATACCTTTCTCCCAATATGATGTTCCAAAGACATAATTATTGTCAGAGATCATGGCAGTATTACTGTATTGTGCATTCGACAGCCAGGGGTCCAGGAGGTGTTGGGTTTGGACATACTCAAAATCATTATTACCGGGGTCTCTTGAAAAAGTGACAAACGAAGTTCCTTCGTGGGAAATAGTATAAATATTTTTATCATCCGGTGTTGTTGTAAGTGAATATGATCCTTTTAAACCGTCAAAGTCATCACTGAGGAAGATCTCTTTAAAGCTTAATGTCCCATCCAGGATGTCTCTCTCAAATATTACCAGTGAATTCTTGCACACAAGGTATAAATAAGCATCGTCATGACTGATTTCGATCCCCTGGGGATAGTTTAATCCGCTGATGTATTCGGTTTTCTGAATGAAGGTAAGTAGCCCGGTATTTTGATTTAATTCAAAAACCGAAACAGCATCTTCCATGATTGAGGAAACATATGCAAAACGGTTATCCTTGCTTAGTTTGATGGGTGCGGGCCATGTCATCCCCCCGGGGTCATATTGATTAATTGACTGAAGATGAGTTATGATCCCGGTAATTGTATCGCGCTGGTAAGTTGATATTTTTGCATCATTCCAGGCAGCAAAATACATATACTCACCGCTATCAGTAAAAGCCATACCATGAACACCCCGAAGGCCTTCATTACCGTTTTCATTATCGTAATAAACGCTCATGAATTCCAGCAGTCCTGTATCCTCCAATCTGCGATATTGTGTAACACAATTTTGTCCTTCTGAACTGGTATAAACATACTTGCCATCAGGACTGGCAAGCACACCGGCAGTGTTTTCAAGGCCTGTAATACCATCAGTATTATTTTTATGTACTTCCAGCAAAACAGTTTCTCCACTGACTTCATTGTAAGAAAAAACAGTTAGCGAATATTCAGAACTCACGTAAATGTTTTTCTTATCAGGGCTGAAGCAGATACTTCTCGGTCCGACAAGCCCATATATACCATCCTGATGATGGAATATTTTCTCAAGATAGCTTATCTGACTAAATGCAGAAAATGTTAGTAAGATGAAAGCAATAAAGAAAGTCGATGATTGCTTAAATAGACTCATTGTTTATTTTATCTCATTAGTTCAAATTTAAATAAAAATGTGTGACAAAAGATTTAATTAAGTATTTAGAGGTATATACGAATATAAAATGCATGAGTTAGATATGGTATGAATTATAGTTATAACTCATGAATTTTGATTAAAACTAGCTGTATTTTGTGAAATATGCTTAGTCCATTTCCTGTTTGTAGGAAAGATCAGCTACAGTTCTGAAATATTTTATGCATCACCTAATTCGTAAAACCAGTATTCTGCTTAAATACTTTCACAATAAGCGCAAAAGCAGCAATAAGATGAGGTCCCCGCTAATAATAAACTGCCCATTTTTACAACACTTTAGTCTTGGCGACAGGCTTGGGTGCTTTAACAACTAAAACCCTTACCACATTTTCACTGTTGTTATAAATGCAGTGTACGATGTTTTTTGGGCTTTCCACGAGACTGTTTGCTTCAACTTTTATTTTTTCTTCACCAACAAGTATTTCAGGTGTGCCTTCAATAATAAAGAAGAAAACATCTACGGGAGTGATATGAGGTTTCAGGCTTTCACCGGGGTTAAGATTTAAATGTACAGCCTGGGCTGAATCTTTATCATACAGCATTCGTGCATCCACATT
>JBDLIJ010000203.1:0-5717 GCA_039714935.1 Bacteroidota bacterium
AGGAATGTATACACCTGTAGCTGTGATCTGTCCCTGCAGGATCATATCCACACCACATGCGGCCGGAAGGGCAACGGTACGAGCAATGGAAGTATCTGTTTCCTGGGTGCCATAATCAACCATGGTTGAACGGATCACCTCTTTCTCCCCATTATAGTCTGCAACAAAAGTATGCTGCAATACTACCATATCGCGATCTGTTTCCTTGATCATCATCTTACTGATCATCACATCTGAAGTGACTTCAAAAGGAGAATCCTCTCCCCTGTCGACCGACTCGTCGCTAAAGAAACCCAGCCATTCAAGAGCATCCCTGACCAATCCATTTTCATCGCCACCTATTTTCTCTGCAACAGCATTTTTCAGGTTGTTGATACCTTCAATGCCGGCAGTTTTGGCAAGAAACTCAGCATAGGTTAAGCCTTCCATATTTATTTTGTCATAAGAAAGCAGGTTCAGGGCCTTCATTCCGTCCAGCACGTCGCACCATTTATCATATCGGAAAGTCCCGCGGAACATGGTACTCGTTTCCGGAATGCCATAAAGATCAATATAGGGTAGTGAATCGCGGTTAGGATAAACCTCCAGTGGTCCTACACCATCAATATCAACTTTAATAGGATCTTTGAAAAGATCGGCAGGCGGTATGTATCTCTCTGCTCCCCTGCGCAGGTATTTGCCATCATTATTGGAGGCCATCACAACACCTTTTGGCGCCCATGTAAACTTATAATTAAACGGATTTTTCTCCACTTCAGGAGCTACAAGCGCACCGCAGAAAGAATAGAATTCTTCAATCTTTCCACCTTTGTCATGCACGTGGTCAATGATCCTCATGGCCGACATATGGTCGATGCCCGGGTCAAGTCCCAGTTCATTCAGGATGATGATGCCGGCAGCTTTTGCTTCAGCATCAAGTGCTTTCATCTCAGGTTTGACGTAAGAAGTGGTCACCATATTCTTCTTATGCTTTATACAAAGCTTGGCCACCATCACATGGTATGCATATGGCAATAAACTTACAGAGAGGTCATGCTCTTGTACTAAACGGTCGAGCGTAGCTTCATCATCTACTGTCCATGCCAGCGAAGTACCGTTCGGATGGTCGCCGATCATGGCGTCAGCTTTTGATTTTGTACGTGTGGCAACAGTAACCTGATATCCTTTTTCTAAAAGATAAGTAACGATAGGTTTTACCACCATTCCGGCTCCAAGGATCAAAACTTTTTTCATAGATTGAATAATTATAAATTTTACGTAATTTGATTAATTTTCCAGGTACTCTGATATATATTCATAATCCGGTGTTAAGTTACCTTTGTGAAGGATCATGGCCCTTTTCACCGGTCCCGGGATCTTGAGATCTGAAAAGGGAACATCATAATTGGCTGCAGCGATTTCCTTCACATATCCCACCAGGGCATTACTGAAAGCCATTGATGATTCACGGGGCAATTCACTTGGCAGGATGTCGACCGCCATATCCAGGATTCCTTCTCCTTCAAATCCCATTGAGGCTTCTCCCGTCATTGGATTGTATACGAAAACAGGATCTTCTATTTCTGTTCCTTTGTGTGTACACTGAATAGATCCGTCCGGGTCGCAGGTCACATCACCGATCACTGTGAGCTTGGGCTTTCCTGCGCTAAAGAGTTGTTTCAGATAAGCATTGGTGAGGATACGCGGATACTGCTCTGCCCAGTACATACAGTTCATCAGGATGCTCAGGTGTGGCACGTATTGTTCAAATACATTATGGTACTCTTCAGGATGCTTATAATAGTGTTGCAGTTCGAACTCCCTGCCAGGATCATTTGGTTGGGAAAGGTCCCATTCTTTGAACACGGCTTTATAGATCACGTTGTTGGGCAGGTCATTACGGCCTTTCAATGTGAGTAGTTCCTGGGGCGAAACCTCCATGGAAGGAAGCAGGCTTGCTATCTCCTGTGCGCCCATGGAAACATTTCCATATCCGGTAAACCCTATGGTGAGCGGACAAATCTCTTCCGGCAAACCATTTGCGGCTATCTCCAGCCCCACTTTACGGATGTCTTCCTTAGCTTCTTCCAATGATTCATAAGTGTGCGACTGACGAAGTTTTGCAAAAGGCGTTTCAACACCCTGCACCCTGAGCCTTTGGCCCAATGCCCAAAGTGAGTTTATCATCCCTGCCAGTCCGGCGAACTTACCAAAGAAGATCAGCCTGCGGCCCAGCTCATCGGTTACCTTTTCATATTCTATAAGGTTCACGCCTTTCTCCATCATAGCCTTCAGCATGGGCATGTTATAAGGTTGCCCTTTGATCACGTGAGAAAAGAAAATGTACGTCTTCCCCTTTTCGAAGAAATCGATGGGCATTTCCTTAACACCAAAAACCACATCGGCCGGGCTGAGATCTGTGACGATCCTTGCACCGGCATCTTCAAATTCTTTATGCGTATAAATACGTTTGGGAGATTCTTCAACGATAAATTCCAGTCCTTCTTCCTGTATTAGTTTTTTAACATGCTGAGGGATGAGTGCCACCCTGCGTTCCATCAGGTATTTGTCTTCGTGGCGGATTCCTATGATATGCTTCATTTGCAAGGGGTTAAGGTTGATACTTATCAATTGCTCTAGAAGCAAACAAACATACAAAAATTAGGTTGGAAAAAGTCAAGAAAAAGATGAGATTTTATTAAGAATAATTTAACCTGATTATCAATGCCACAGGGGCACAGAGAAGCACAGACTACTTGAGTTCCTAGTGCCTAGTGCCTGGTTGCTAGTTCCTAATGGGAGTGAATAATTATAAACTTTAAACTAACAATTAACTTAACACTCAACATTAATTATTACCACAAGAATACTTCTACCGATATTCGACATTTTGAATTATCCATGATTAATGTTACGTTTTTCATTGAGATATTAATGGAATGTTTATCCTAATGAAAAATGTTTCATTGGAAATGGGCAACTCAATATGAGCAATATAATACCCGATGCCAGGTACCTAACGTTTAACAAATTTCTTCCTCATCACCCCATCCTCCGTTCTTGCTTCCAGGATGTAAATGCCGGGGATAAATGCAGATATATCTATATCCAATACACCTTCCATTTTCACCACCTCTTGGCCTGACAGATTGTATATATGTATCTCTTCAATTTTTTGACAACTTGCCAGGGAAATCCTGTTGTTTGCCGGATTGGGATATACTTTTAGATTCGGTAATAATCTTTGTTCATTCTCAGAGATATCTGTTATAACTAACCATGCGAAATCAAATAAATATGTTACAAGATCAGGCATATATTGCTCTGAGTTCGTCATAATAACCACTCCTGTTCCCTCCTGCTCACAATAATACATATGTGCTGCATAACCTGCCCCACTACCACCATTATGTCCCCAGACGGATCGGTTCCCGAGATCTTGCCTGTAGAACATACCCAAGCCTGTTGCCCCAAATATCCCGGCCCAATTTGGATTTTGAACAGTTGACATAGAATCCACCGCATCAGCAGATAATAGCTCAGTACTATCGAAAATACCTTGATTCAATAACATATTGCAATAATTCGCCAGTTCAAGTGCAGTAGTCCTTAGCATCATACCAGGATAAGCAGGATGTCCAAGATGTCCCCATGGTTCATAATTTCCACTGACATACTCATATCCTGTTGCCAGTTTTGACATATCCAATTCATCAAGAAACCAGGCAGATTTATTCATTTCAAGCGGTGTCAACAAAGAATCTTTTGCGAATTGACTAAAGGGTTGCCCCAATATAGGTTCAGCTAAATATCCTAACAAACCCATAGCGTGATTGCAATAATGAAACCATGTACCCGGATAGTTATTGCTAAAATTTTGATAACTGTAATAAGAACCACTTGCAGTATAGTAATTCTCTACAAAAAAGCCCAGTTCATCTGTAGGATCCCCATAAAGAAAGTAAGATACATAATCTGGCTCCTTTAAAGAAGATGTGTGCGACATCAACATCCGGGGGGTAATACTATCCTGATCATTTCGTGTATTTATAAGATAAAATGGCAATATATCATTTATATTCTGATCCAATTCTAGTAATCCCTTATCCCACAATTGCATAATGCAGGAAGTAGTAACAGACTTTCCTATTGAAAACGCATTGAACAAAGTTGAGTCATGAACCGGAAGACTATCCTCAAGATTCATAAAACCGAAATTCCCGTTCCAATAGACAGAATCATCAATAATAACAACTGCAGACAGTCCCGGAACATGTCTAATGGCCATCTGTTCCTGAATATAATCTTCATCAGGAATTATTTGCGTGTAACATAACTGTAATGTAAACAGTGCACAGAAAATTAAGATTAGTTTTTTCATGATATATGTTTTTGGGTTATTCATTTGGTCCTGGGTACAAGGAGCTGGGTACTGGGTTAGTATATTTTTGACTCATCTAACACCTAACACTCAACACCTAACACCTTTATCGCTTAATAAACTTTGATCTAACAATTCCGGCTTCCGTTCTCGCTTCGAGGATGTAGATGCCCTGAGGCAAATAGGATACATCTAACACCTGATCTGATTCTCGTCTATGGATCACCATCTTCCCGTCCTGGCTGTAAATCTTAACTTCTAGGATTACTTCGTTAAACTGGTTTTGTATTGTGATCTGATCACTTGCAGGATTAGGATATAGTATCATCTGATCATCCTTCACTTCATACACAGGGATACCCAATGTGCTGAACGACAATTCCATAATGGAGTCAATCCAGTGGATCGCTTTCCACCATGATTCCAGATCGAATTCATGACCACCATCAAAATAACTGGTATCATATTTAATCCCATAATAATCAAGACTGTCCATAAAATCCTGGTATGTTGGAAATGAGGCCATCTCATCATATCTTCCGGCGATAAGAAACCACGCAAGCTCATCTTCATCAGGCAAGTTTTTAACCATTGAGCTGGCAGCTGACTCTCGATGTTTTGTAAGAACACTATCAACCCAATTCCCATTTGTATCAAACGGTACTTCAATATACAAGGGGGGAAGGTCCATATTTGGTGATAATCCTCCACAAGTCGTTACATAAAGCTTTGTATAATAACCTGTATATGAGAGCGAGTATGATCCTTGTTCCTCATAACATAAGCGTCGCCAATGACTGTTCAGCGTATCACTAAAAGATAAGAAGCCAATGCAAGGTATACTTGCCCTGAAATATTCCGGGTATAGACAGCTTAAACGAGCAGAACCAAAACCACCCATACTCCAACCGGTAACAAACCTGAAGTTCTTGTCTGAGATTGCACGAAAATTACTTTCCACAAAGCCAATAACATCGTCAATGGTGTAATCTTCATATGGCCCATAGAGTTCTGAGTTCATATAACAGCTACCACTATATGGTTCGCACGAACCATCCATGCACACAAATATCGCAGGGGGAGAATTTATTGTGGAATCTTGAGCATGTTGCATGTAATAATGCATTGCCGATTGATTTCCTGAATTCTCATCACCTCCTGCTCCATGCAAGTAGTATATAGTTGCATATTGCTGCTCCAGATTTACGTAATAATCACCGGGAAGATAGATGTCCATTCTTTTTTCTTCCTGTAATGATTCACTAAAAAAAGTCGCATCAATCTTGATGTAGCTCTGCCCATATGACAGGAAACTAACAATGCTGATTAGTAATAAGGTTAACAGTAGTTTTGTTTT
>JBDLIJ010000204.1:0-5707 GCA_039714935.1 Bacteroidota bacterium
TTAAGATGAAAGTTGGAATACATTTTATCAATGATGATATCCCCCCTGCTGCCTTCAGCTTTCGGATCGAAATGAATGGTACCATCTTCAATGATCCACCTGTCAGGAAAAACGTCTTTCTGAAAGCCACGCCAGCCATCGCTGGTCTTTCCATCAAAGAGCAAGACAAAACCATCTGCCTTCTCCTCGTCGCTTAGTTTATTCTGTGCATTCAGATTAATACCGAAGCAAAGCAGCATCAAGATGGCCATTACATGCAATGAAATTTTCTTTGTCATCATATTAATTTTTGAAATTTAGTACTAGAAGTAATAACAAAGCTAAAATTGTGAAAACTATTCCGGATTAGCAAGTTGATTCGTACTTGATAATTTCGTAAATTACTGCAAACTAAGTTGCTCAGAAAATGAAAATCGGGGAAGGCACATTCGATCCTGACTATTTCATTTATGATCTGGTTCAACTGCAGGAACAACTTTTTTATTATGCCCTGCAACTTACAGAGGACCGGGAGGATGCCCTTGACCTTGTTCAGGAGACCAGCTTTAAGGCACTGAAAAACCGCAACAAACTTCACAACAACGATCATATCAGGGCCTGGCTTTATACGATCCTGAAAAATACATATATTAACTATCTGAGAAGCAGCCATTACCGACAGCTCATACACGACAGTGAAGAACTAAATAATCATTCTGCACCTAACAGCGGATCAAATGGAGCACCTTATGAGCAGCTGGAGAGAAAAGAACTTTATGAGATTATAACTTTGTTGCCAGGCACTTATGGGAAACCCATCAAGATGTTTCTTTCCGGATACTCCTACAAAGAGATTGCCAGGCAGATGAATATCCCCATCGGAACCGTTAAAAGCAGGATACACCTTGGAAAAAAACAGATTCGTAAGGTCTATACTGCCTGATCAAATTAAATCACAGGCATCAGCAGGCATCCAGTGCTTATCCTTTCCAGCCCACTTGATATTGCATCCGATGGGATTGGTAAGCGGAACAGATACTGGTAATCCGGAAACTACCTCCTCCAAAGCTCTATCAAGGTCATTGATTGTTATTCTGGATGCATCTTTCGGTTGATCCACCCCCCTCCCCGTGTAAATAAGCTTTCGTTCTCTGTTGAACACATAGAAATGCGGAGTTCGCAAAGCACCATAGGATAATGCAACTTCCTGACTTTCGTCATATAGATAGAGCCAGGGAAATTGTTCTTCCTCCATTCGCCTGATCATATGTGGGAAATCGTCTTCCGCATAGGTGCTGGCACTGTTTGAATTAACCCCGATAAACCTTACTCCACCCGGAGCAAACCTCATGGCCGAAGCCCTGGTTACTTCATCGGATCCGATCACATAGGGACAATGATTACATGTGAAGAAAATCACCAGGTACTCCCCCTCAAAATCTGACAGGGAATAGCTCTTTCCATCGGTAGCGGGAAGCTTAAAGTCGGGAGCTGTTGCTCCAATTTCTAGTGTAAAGGACATAAGGATCTTGCTATAGGTTATTACTTACTGGTTTAAACAAAAAAGCCTCCTATTATGTTTAATGTAAAATGAGATATAGTATTGCAATCATATTATGTTACTTTTTAATCAATGCTCAGGGCAATGCCCAGTCTGTTAAACTTATTGACAGGGAAGAACTTGAAGCACTGACCTATTTCATGAACGACACCACCTATGTGGTGAATTTCTGGGCAACCTGGTGTTCGCCCTGCGTGAAAGAGATCGGGTATTTTGAGGAGCTTCACAGAAAGAGCAAATCTGCAAATGTGAAGGTAATTCTGCTTAGCCTTGACTTCCCCAACAAACTGACAAGCAGGGTAATTCCTTTTCTGAAGGAGAAAGAGATAACAGCCGAGGTACTCCTGATGACCGATCTCGACTATGATTCCTGGATTGACCAGATAGATCCGGGCTGGTCAGGAGCTATTCCGGCCACACTGATCTACAACAAGCATACAAGGGTTTTCCTCGAACAGGAATTAACCCGGGATGAACTATTCAATCATGTTACACAAATCACGCACTGATATGAAAAAGACACTATTTATTTCGCTAATGGCATTCATGCTTACTTCCTTATTGAATGCTGGACTCAAACCGGGCGATAATGCAGTTGAGTTTTCTCTCAAGAATGTGGATGGCTCAGCTGTTGCGCTCTCGGATTACCAAGATCAGAAAGGAGTAATCCTTGTATTTACCTGCAACCCCTGCCCATTTTCCATTGCTTATGAGCAAAGGATTATTGCTCTTCATCTTTCCTATGCTGATCAGGGGTATCCAGTGGTGGCCATCAACCCAAATGATATAGAAATCTCTCCTGATGACACCATGGATAAAATGAAGGCAAGGGCTGAAGAAAAAGATTATCCCTTTCCCTACCTGAAAGATGAATCACAGGAAGTATACAAAGCCTATGGAGCCACCAAGACACCCCATATCTTTCTTTTGCAAAACAAGGGAGGGAAATTCAAAGTGGTCTACATTGGAGCCATTGATGACTATGCCATGGATGCTGCTTCTGTGACCAGCAGATACCTGGAGAATGCAATTGCTGCCCTGGCGTCGGGTAACAAACCGGACCCGGCAAGCACTAAAGCCATCGGATGTACAATTAAAACAAAAAGCTAATACAGTACCAATATTTGCAATCAGGCGACGATTCATGAAGCCGGGGCAATGCTCCGGCTTTATGTTTAAGAAAAGGAAAGTGAAAGCAATGCCTGTTTTATAGTCTGTTTTTCTCAGGAATATTCAATCTTTGCAGGCAAAATATAATACATCTTATAACTATGCATCTCAATGTACTGGAAATCCTTGCATCCTTCATGGTACTCTTCGCCATAATAGATATTCTGGGCTCTATTCCTATCATCCTGGATATAAAAGCGAAGACCGGCAGCATCTTCCCCGGGAAAACCACACTGGTGGCTTTTGGAATCATGCTACTTTTTCTGTTTATCGGGGAACCCTTACTTGGATTATTCGGTGTGGATATCTCCTCCTTTGCAATTGCGGGCTCAATCATCCTGCTTTTGATGGGACTAGAAATGGTCCTGGGGATACAGCTCTTCAAACACGAGTCTGGAGGAGGGGGCGCCATCGTTCCAATCGCCTTCCCCCTGATCGCCGGTGCTGGCTCTATTACAACACTTCTCTCACTTCGGGCTGAGTATCACACTGTAAATTTACTGCTTGCACTTTCATTAAATATGATAATTGTCTATCTTGTCCTCCGGCTCACAACCTTTTTTGAACGAATACTTGGACCAAACGGCCTTCATATTCTGCGAAAATTCTTTGGAATAATCCTATTGGCCATTTCCATTAAGCTATTCTTATCAAATACGGGGATTGAGATAACTAAATAATTGATAATGAGGGGATTTATTTGGATAGCCGTATTGATTATTTTATCGGGATGTGACAGTAATGAACTGACATGGATCTCTGTCAAGAACGACACCTCCATACCCCTTTTCGTTCTTCCTTATTCATCTGATTTCACAAATGCCGATTGGATCCAGCCAGGAGTTTCTGATGATTTTTACTCGATAAATTGTGACTGTCTTGATGGCTTCACCTATTTCTCGCACTACTACGACAGCCTGATTGTTCTTATGCAGAATCACGATGGTTATCCTATCAAGTTTTACAAAGATGGCACAACAGTGAATTATGATTCCAAGCTAAATCCCTTTACTAATCCTGATGTATGGCGCACACAGGATTTTGATCGGGCTGTTTCAGGATCAGCCTTTAACACCATTGAGGAGAAGCACATCTACGAATACTATTTCTGTATCAAGGAAGAAAGTGTGAAATCTCTTAGTGTTATAAAGTAGTCAAATTCTGGCCTTTAAAACATTGATCAACTGATCATTTGTCAGCCTTACCGGATGATTCTTATGTGAGGTACAGTCCACAACCTTTTGAATTCCCTCCTCTTTTAAACCAAAGTCTGATAATAGTGGCACTTCTAATAGTGTTGTAATGTGACTCAGTTTCTCCTTAAAGGCCTGCAAATACTCCATGTCCTGCTTGTATTTAAAGTCTGCAAAAACCTTGCTGACAATAATTAGCTTCTTTATGGCAGGGTGCTCAGGTTGCTCTAGCAGGTTGTCAATGGTTGTCGCAAAAACAGGAGCCACTAATGAACCACAGACCACACCATGCGGAATGTAATAAAAGCCTCCAAGGGGAGATGCAAATCCATGTACGAGACCGAGTCCGGCATGTGCCAGTGTGATCCCCGAAAACATTGCTGCCAGAGCCATCCCTGAACGTGCCTCCAGATTTTGCTCACCCTCCAGAAATGCTCTAAGAAGATAGTTCTTTATCTGTTTTAGCCCTTGCAGCGCCAAGGCATCGGTCAATGGATTGGCCCTGGTAGACAGGTAAGATTCCAACAATTGAGAAAATGCATCCAAGCCTGATGCAGCGGTTAATTTAGCAGGACATGATAGCATCATCTCCGGATCGATGATGGCCAGTTCAGGAATGAAGTTTTCATGTCGAAGTGATTTCTTAAAGCCCTGCTCCCCGACTTCTGAAATTACAGCATTTTTGGTCATTTCACTACCCGTACCAGAGGTGGTAGGCATGGCAATAAAGGGAATTTTGTGGCCTGGATGTTTCTTCTCTCCAATACCTTCCAGGTAGTCACGAATGCTTCCGTCTACGGGAATCAAGGCAGAAATTGCTTTCCCGGCATCCATAACACTACCACCGCCAACAGCCACAACTACCTCCGCCCCTGTCCGTCTGTATTTCTCGACAATCTGATCAATGAGAGCAGGAGATGGTTCATGGGCGATTACTTCATGTTTCACGTCCAGGTTTGCCTGCTTCAAAGAAGTGATGATCCCATCTCCATGCCCTGAATTATGAACTGAGGATGATCCGGTGAGTAGCAATATCCTGTTGCCCCGGGAACGAAGCTCAGTAGCTAATTCGTTTCGCTTTCCCGGACCAAAAATAATCTTGGGAAGGGAGGAAAACTGAAAAGAGTCGGTCATGAATGTAATATTTCTGTAAATATAGAAAAAGTACGCTTTTCTCAAGAGGGATGGTCAGTTCTGCTTGGAAAATTGGTTTTGTTAAGAAAAAAGGGGGAATTCAAGTTGACATTGCAGGATCTATTATTATTTTTGAAACCATTGAATATGAAATTATTAAAAGGAAAGCAGTTATTATGAAAAAGAAACATCCTCAAATTTACTCAAGAAGAAGATTTATCGGTACCGCGGCTATCGGGATGGCTGGCGTTGCCATGATCCCCTCGCTCACATCATGTGCAAAAAGCAATGAAATCACCCTCGGTTTCATCGGACTTGGCCGTCAGGCCATGTACCTGCTGAATGGCTTTATCAATATTGAAGGAGTGAAGGTAGTTGCCGGCTGTGATGTATATGGCCGTAAAAGAACCCGCTTTGAAAACAGGGTTAATGAGTTCTACAGCAAAGCTGAGCAAAAAGTTGAGGTAAAAACTTATGAAAAATATGGTGAACTGCTTGCCAGGACAGATATCGATGCTGTGGTAGTAGCCACTCCCGACCACTGGCATGCACTGATTGCCATTGAAGCCTGCAAATCCGGGAAGGATGTCTACCTGGAGAAACCCATGACCTTCACCATTAAAGAGGGCCAGGAACTGGTGAAAACTGTTCGCAGTACAAACAGAGTTTT
>JBDLIJ010000205.1:0-5697 GCA_039714935.1 Bacteroidota bacterium
TGGTCACAACATTTTTTATTTATCGCTTACAAAAGGCAAAATCACTGTCGATCAGCATTGAGAAAAAACGTATTGAGCAGGAGCTTGAATTTAAAAACCGGGAAATGACTACCAATGTTATGTCCCTGATGAAGAAGAATGAGATCCTCACCGATATATCAAAAAGTCTGCTCGACATAGAAAAGCAGGCGGTGAAGGATGAAACAAAAGATGCTTTAAGTAAAATTGCCTTTAAGGTTCAGAAAACCAGGGATACTGAGATATGGAAAGAATTCAATGTTCGCTTTAAAGAAGTCCATAGCGAATTTCACACCAAACTGCTCAGGCAATACCCTGATCTTTCACCATCAGAACAACGCTTGTGTGCTTTCCTCAGAATGAACATGTCAACAAAGGATATCTCGGAATTAAGCGGCATACATCCCAGGTCTATTGACAATACCCGTTCAAAGATCAGGAAAAAATTAGGCTTGAATGCGGAAGATAACCTGGTAAACTATCTCTCCAGGATATAATAGCCAGATTTCCTATTCTTCAAAATGCCCGCCAATCAGTGCTTCTGCGCACATATGACATTATTATGAGGTCGTATTTATACACATAAGACATTTTAGTGAGTCTTTCTTCTGGACATTCCCGATGTTCATATTTAGTTTTGTACATGAACATTAACGGATTCATGTGATGAGTAACGAAAAACCAGATAAAAAGAATGAGCGGGATGAAAAAATGCAAAAGCTAAAAGATTTCATCAAAAAGAAAGAGAATCAAAACAAAGTATTAGAGAGGATACTCAATGATATTAGATCTTCAAAAAAATAAGTTCAATAAAGAATAAATAAACCTACCATCATGAAAAGAAAAGTATCAAATCTTAAAGTTATGATCCTCACTTTAGGGATCATATTAATGTCCTTCACAAGTGTTGCTTCTACGATACATGTACCGGGCGACTATGCCACTATCCAGGAAGCCCTTAATGCCGCTAACACAGGTGATGAAGTTGTTGTTGCGGCAGGCACCTATTACGAAAATATTATCTGGCCCTCAACCGATGGCATTACTTTAAGCGGCAGTGGTGAAGAAACTTGTTTTATTGACGGATCAGAAACAGCAAGCGTAATACGTTTCGAGTTCGACAATAACCCAATGATCACTAATGCGACACTGATTCAGGGGTTTACAATACAGAACGGCTACGCCCAAGGTACAGGACAGGATGAAGATGAAGGCGGAGGAATTTTTCTTATAGATTCCAGCCCAAGTTTCGAAAATCTAATAATTAAAAATAATTTAGCCTATTATGGTGGTGGAGTTAATATGCATTCATGGACTCCACATTATTTTACTCCATCTTTCAACAATGTAAAAATAATTGGAAATGAGAGTGAAAGCTATGGAGGTGGAGTAAGGATATCAAGGTGTGACCCTACTATTGAGAACTGTATTATTTCTGATAATTTATCTCATTCATCTGGTGGAGGAATACAGGCCTGGATAAGTAGCGATATTACACTAATAGATGTAACTATTTCCAATAATTCAGCAATTGTTGAAGGTTATTCAGCCGGTCATGGAGGTGGCATTGATTGTTTTCCGGGCGCAAAGCTATTTATGACAAATGTGGTTGTAACCAACAATTTTGCTACATGGTATGGAGGAGGGCTCTATTATAGCCATAATGCATCCGAATCAACATTTACGAATGTTACGATAAGTAATAACACATCTGCCTTCGGAGGTGGGGTGTTTTTAATTGAAGTTACTTCAGGTTTAACACTCACAAACTGTATTATATGGGATAATATACCCAATGAAGTGGAATTTGATGATGTCAACTATCCAAGTATTTTAACAGTCAGTTATTCAGATATTAAAGATGGTCAGGCAGGGATACAGACAAACGGCAATGGGACTGTTACCTGGGGAACAGGAAACATTAACAAAGATCCTTTTTTCTGCGATCCGACTAATTTTGTATATACCCTGGCAGAAGACTCACCTTGTGTTGGAACAGGTCAGAATGGCGCAAACATGGGTGCGTTGGAGGTTGCTTGTGGACCTGTCGGGATTAATGAGGGATTAATAACTAATAATTATACTCCTCAGATTAAGATTTACCCAAACCCTGCTAACGATCATATTGTAATTAATTGCGTTGAGCAGAATGTTGATATCCAAAGTGTCGTTATAACTGACATCAGCGGAAGCATTGCTGTTAGCGAAGAAAAGCAGAATAATCAGGAAAAGGTTGATATTAGTGCATTGAAGAGCGGTGTGTATTTCGTAATTGTAAGCACTGAAAAGGGAATATTCAATGAAAAGCTAATTGTTTACTAATGCTTAAATTTTCTCTGTAAAGGTGGCTGTTCTGTGTTTAGCATGAATATGCCACCTTTTTTTTATCCTTTCCAATTCAGTTTTCTTTACAGAAACTTGCAATAAGCGACAAATGTCGCTATATTTGTAGTAAAATGACGCTTATGCCTGCTGCTGAAATATTAAACAGACCTCACGAAAGGGAAACCGTTGCCAAATGGCTTCAACTAAAAAAGCCTTTACGTAAAGGAAATACCAGGCATGTTTATATAGACATAATCAAAAGAGGCCTTGAAACAAAATCAGTAAATGCATTTATTGAGCATTCCGGGCTTACTAAGAAACAGGTGTCAAAATTTATTCACGTTTCTGCCCGAACACTGCAAAGAAATGATCCAACTAAAAGGCTTGATATTAATTCATCGGAAAGGCTCCTGGAATTAGCACGTCTCTACTATATGGGTATTGAGGTTTTTGAAAATACTACAAAGTTTAACCAGTGGCTGCAAAGGCCAAACCTTGCACTAGGCAAGAAGCCTCCCATCGAATTGCTGGATACCAGCATAGGTCTTTACCTTGTCATGGATGAATTGATCAGAATTGACTATGGGGTGTTCTCATGATTGTTTATCGCATAGCACGCAGGAATAGGATTAACGACTTGTCGGGGAGGGGTGCGGAAATAGCTGCCGGCCGTTGGAACCCTAAAGGCTTTCCTGTATTATATACGGCTTCCACATCATCACTGGCGATCCTCGAAAAGCTTGTTCATGTTGAATTGGACCTTTTTCCCTCCGACCTGTATTTTGCTGTGCTTGAAATTACGGATGGGTTTAGTCAGCAAGTATTACAAGCATCTGATCTGCCAGAAAGCTGGAATAAATTCCCCAATCAGGATTCATTGAAAGAAATTGGAAGAAACTGGTTAGAAGGAAATAAAACCCTCATTCTTACTGTCCCCAGCGCCGTTAATGTCCATGAAGTAAACCACCTGATTAATCCCGGACACCCTGAAGTGACAATGGTGAAAATTATTAAAACATACCCGTTTGAGATAGATGTTCGCATCATTGAATAATTTGGGGCATGAGGCAGGTTGACGGTTGATGATCACCACCTCATATAGTCTTATAGTCATACAGTCATTTAGTATATATATTCGAAGGAGAGTGAAGAAGGAGATTGAAGATAGAAGAAGTAACCCAACACCCAACACCCAACACCCAACACCCAACACCCAACACCCAAAACCCAACACCTATACAGAAATTTCTCCCTTTATATGCGGATGCGACTCATACCCCACCAACTCAAAATCCTCAAACTTAAAGTCAAAGATGTTTTTTATGTCGGGGTTCATCTTCATCTGGGGCAGGGGATAGGGTTTTCGTGATAACTGGAGCTTCACCTGCTCGAGGTGGTTCAGGTAGATGTGCGCATCGCCCAGTGTGTGGATAAACTCTCCTGCTTCAAGGTCTGTTGCCTGGGCCATCATCATCGTAAGCAAGGCATAGGAAGCAATGTTAAAAGGCACACCCAGGAAGATATCACAGCTGCGCTGGTACATTTGACACGATAGTTTGCCATTGGCAACATAAAACTGAAAAAATGCATGGCATGGCGGCAAAGCGGCATTCCCGGAGGCTACGTTCTCTGAAAAGGATTTGCCACCTTCAGGTAATACCGATGGGTTCCATGCTATGACGATCATGCGGCGGCTGTCGGGATTGTTTTTAATGAGCTCAACAACTTCCGAGATCTGGTCAATACCATCATCATTCCAGTTGCGCCATTGGGCGCCATATACAGGACCCAGGTTGCCCTTTGTATCTGCCCATTCATCCCAGATCCTCACCTTGTTGTCGTTCAGGTATTTGATGTTGGTATCGCCTTGCAGGAACCATAATAACTCATGGATGATAGAGCGAAGGTGAAGTTTCTTCGTCGTCATCACAGGGAAGCCCTGCTGCAGGTCGAAGCGCATCTGGTAGCCAAAGGTGCTGATGGTACCCGTCCCGGTGCGATCGCTTTTCTTCACCCCCTGGGTCATGACGTGCTCTAATAGGTCTAGGTATTGTTTCATTTAATAAATGGCTAAATTGTTAAATTGTTAAATGGCTAAATTGTTAAATGGCTAAATTGTTAAATGGCTAAATTGTTAAATGGCTAAATTGTTAAATGGCTAAATGGTTAGACTGTTAAATGGCTAAAATGCTTGATAAATGAGCCACTTCGAACTTCGAACTTCAAACTTCCACGTTCAAAGCATACGCCTCAACTTCCCTCATCACCCTCATAAAATTCTTCCCCCATATCTTTTCAATCTCTTCTTTAGTATACCCTCTTTTCACCAGCTCAATGGTGATATTTTCCATTTCACTAACATCGTAACATCCTTCAACTTCTCCACCACCGTCGAAATCAGTGCCAATGCCGACATGGTCGATGCCGGCTACTGCTACGATATGATCTATATGGTCAACTACCTTTTGCACTGTCGTTAGCTTTCGCGGAAATTGAATGTTCATTTCCTGCCACGCTTTTCTTGCGTTCTTCAGTTCCTCGTCGCCCAGGTTCTCCCAGTTGTTGTATTTAACCCTCAATGCCGCTCTGGCGCTGTCGCGCCGGGGGTTGGGAGCAGGATTTTCTACATAGGCGCTCAGGATACACATTTGTATGACCCCCTTATTTTGTGCCAGGGCTCGCAGCATATCATCATCAAGATTTCGTGGATTATCACATATTGCCCTGGCGCAGGAGTGTGAGGCGATCACCGGAGTGGCCGATGCTTCAAGGACATCATAGAAGGAGGCATCTGAAGCATGCGAAACATCTATTATAATTCCCAGATCATTCATCTCTCCGACTACCTCTTCGCCAAATTCACTTAAACCATCATGTTCAGGGCCATCTTTGTCGGTTGAGGAGTCACAGATGTCATTATTATGTGAATGGCAAAGCGTAATATATCGAGTGCCACGCTCGTAATAGTCCTGTACCATGCTCAGATCATGCCCTATAGGATAGCCATTCTCCATACCAATGAATATGGCACGCTTGCCTTCTTTCTCCAGGCGGTAAGCATCCTTGCTTGTCAGTGCTACTGCTGCTAGTTCCGGGTGTCTGCCAATGGCATTGTGGATGGTGTCGAACATGCTGAGTGCACGCGAACGTGCTTTGGCATTGCCTTCTTCATCTCTGTCGCCCTGTCCGACGAACACAGCAAAAAATGCAGCATCCAGCCCTCCTTCCTTCATCCGGGCAAGGTCAACCTTGCTGCCTTTGGAACTTAAGCTGTTGTCAGCAGAGATATCAAAACCTTCACGTGTCATCCACATTGGCGTATCCATATGTGAATCAAGCGTCAGCACCTCTTCA
>JBDLIJ010000206.1:0-5661 GCA_039714935.1 Bacteroidota bacterium
TTAATTTGGCTGGCATTTGCAGTAACACCATCCACCATTAAAAATCTACAATCGCCCATCAAATCGCCCATACAGAATACAGAATACAGAATTTTATATTCTTTGATGAATATTAAATAGCTAAAATATTAGCTAAAAAATAAATAAATGCGTATATTTGGCTAATAAATGATCTGTTATGTGTAAATACAGTATTGACAAAACACCGGCGGATGTTATAAAGGACACTGCTGAAAAGCTGCGAAAGATCAGAAAACAGGCAGGGTATTCGCAGGCTGAACTGGCAGGGCGCTCAGGAGTGTCGCTGGGGAGCCTGAAACGCTTTGAAAATACCGGGCAGATATCCCTGGGATCATTGCTGAAACTCTTGCATATCCTCGACCGCCTGAATGAATTTGCTGGTATCCTGCAAGCGGGTGATGATATGAAGGATGTTAAAAAGCTCTTCACATATTAATATTTAAGATGACAGCTCTGGAAAAAATATTTGTTTTGATACAACTTGGCAAGCAAGAGTTTAAGGTGGGGGAGCTGGTGCGTAGCGATAGGAAGGTTTACTTTAAGTATCATCCTGACTTTCTTGAAGGGGGACTGCAGATCTCACCTTTTAAGATGCCTTTGTCTGACAATATACTCACCCCTGAGGCTAATTTTTTCGAGGGTCTGTTTGGTGTATTCAATGATTCCTTGCCTGATGGCTGGGGGCGTCTGCTCTTAGACAGATACTTACTGACCGGGGGGATCTCGCCAGGTCGGATTGGCCCTCTCGACCGGCTTGCATATATAGGCAGGTCGGGCATGGGTGCTTTAATATATCAGCCGGCAATACTTCAGGAAAGAGAGACAATACCTGTAGCCGACATGGACGAAATTGCCGCACAGACAAAGCAGGTGCTTGAAGGCGATCCATCAGATGTGATAGATGAAATGTTTTTGTTGGGAGGCTCCTCTGGCGGAGCCCGTCCTAAGATCCTGGTGGGATACCATCCGGGGAATGACCATATCATCTCCGATATGGAAAATCTACCGGCAGGCTATGAAAACTGGATTATCAAATTCCCGTCATCAACAGATACTTCTGATATTGCCACTGTTGAATATGCCTATCATAAAATGGCGCTGGATGCCGGCATCGAAATGAGCCACTGCAAACTGTTCAGGGGAAGATCGGGCAGAGCCTACTTTGGCACCAGGCGTTTTGATCGTTCTCAGAGGGAGCGCCTGCATATGCACTCGGCCAGCGGCCTGATGCATGATAACTACAGGCTGAGCAATATGGACTATGGGCACCTGATGGATTGTGCCTTCAGGCTGGAGAAACATGTGGGTGCTTATGAAAAGGTGCTACGACTGGCGTCCTTCAATGTATTTGCCCACAACCGTGATGATCATAGTAAGAATATTTCGTTCCTGATGAACCGTGAAGGCCGCTGGAGGATGGCGCCGGCCTACGACCTGACCTTCTCTTTTTCATCCCATGGCATGCACAGCACAACAGTTGATGGAGAAGGGAAAGACCCGGGCAGGACACAACTTATCTCCCTGGCACAGCAGTTCGGTGTGAAAAGTCCTGAAATGATCATAGATGAAGTACAGGATGTTGTGTCAAACTGGAAGAAATATGCAAACGAAAGCGGAATGGGAGTTGAGTCGAGGCAAAGGATTGGAAAGGTGATAGCATCTTAATGTAACTTAAAACTTAAAGCACAACCCCACACCATGGCGTGTTAAACCGAATCGTATGTTCAGGGAGGCTTCCCCCTGTATCTTATTATTGTAAATGATCACAGATTTCTTGATATTGTTGGTTCCTGCAAAGTTCATAACCAATCCTGCTATAAGTCCAGCTCCGCTAATTGCAAGTGTGGCTCCGTCTGACTCACCACCACCAAGCATTGTGCCCAATTCCCAGCCAAAAACAAAACCACACGGTATACCAATGATATTTGAAATTGTATTCAAGGTTTTTCCACTTTTATATTTTGACAATGCTTCTGGATAATCTTTATATATCTCCTTCAGATCTTTAGTGGAAAGTTTTCTTTCTCCCTGATGTATTGTTAAACCCCAGAAACCATTATAAAATGCGAGTGGGACTGGTTCAGAAATTGTTTGCTGAGAGGTTTGCTTATTAAATATATCTGTTTCACCATTTTCATATTTGATCATGAATATTTCGCCTTTCGAAATATTGTAAATAGGTCCATCTTGGTTCACATACTTCTTGTATTTTACCAGGTCAGGGGTAATCTCCTTAACAATACTATTGATTTCACTTCCATCTTTCTTAATGATGATGTCCTGGGAATTTCCGAAAAATGTAAAAAGGATTATTCCAAGGATAACTAATAGAGATCTCTTCATGGCTACTAATTTATAAATGTTAACAAGTGAATTTCAGAAAATGGATGAATTGTTATTATTCGTTCAGCCAAATATAGTGAATTTTTATTTGTAAAAGAGCAAGAGGTTTAATGAATGCAATAAATGCTTTTCTTGCCTAAGTAGTGATATCAATGCATAGGCAATTAAATAAATAAACTTCTTGTATCCCTTTAATTTATATGCTATATTTGAAAGAAGCAATTGCTTATAACTGAATCTAATAAGTTATTGCCCAGCGAAGCAACATTACTGCTTATGAGATACAAGTATTTATTTATTGGCTGCTTGATTGTTTTTATGAGTATATGTTCTTTTTCTCAAAATGATCCCGGTGGCGAAGCTTCTGAAGTTGATAGTCTGAAAATTTATCAAACTGAAAAGTTGAAGCAGGAAATTGCAAAGCTGGAGTCTGAAAATAGCGCAAGCCCGTTAATTAAAAATTTCCCCACTTATGCCGGGCTATTAACTGCCTTTGTAGGGGTTGTGGGGGCCATTATCGCATTTTTAAGATATCTGAAAGAAAGAAGAAATGAAACAGCACAAAGGGCACGTGAAAACCAAATACGTCTGGAAGCTAAGTTTGATGCGATTATAAAAAACCTTGGATCGGAAAACGCTTCTCTCCAAGCTAGTGCCAGTGTGTCTCTGAGGACTTTCCTTAAGCCTGAGTATAGGGCGTTTCACCATCAGGTGTATTTGATCCTGCTGGCTAATTTAAAAACCAAGCTTCCTTCAAATGTGAATACCCTGATGGTGAACACATTTGAGAAAGCATTGCGCCTTAATCTGAAAGCCTTTGAAAATCAAGGAACAACATCTGAAAATGGGGGTAGGGAAAAACTGGATCTTGATCTGTCCAGGACCAGATTAAGGAGAATAGATCTTCAGGGACTGAACCTTGAGAATGTTGACCTGGCTTTTGCTGATCTTGAGAAAGCGAATTTAAAAGATTGTAATTTAAAGAGAGCAAAGGGTTTTAGCGTGAATCTTAGCGGGGCATATCTTTCGGGAGCTGACCTTTCAGAGTGCCGTTTTAATGAAGCCAATATGGAGAATGCCCAGCTACATGGCTCAACACTTCTTTCGGCAAAGTTAAAAAATGCAAAGTTGATAGGCGCTGAGTTTCAACAGGCTAAACTTCAGGACGCACACCTGGATGAAGCACAAATTTATGGTGCTCAGTTTCAGTATGCTAACTTAAATAATACATACTTTAAGAAGATAAAATATTCTGATTCTGATCTTAACAACATCAAAAAATCAAAAAACGAAAGCTGGAGAAAAGCCAACTTTGATGATGAGGTTTATAATAAATTAAACAAGAAGTAATCAGAAATAAACAGGAGCCAATCACAACTACCCCGTGCCCCCGAAGAGGCAAAGCGTAGGGTCACAAATAACCACGTGTTCGGCTCCCAGAGTAAAATTACTATAAAATATATCGATTTGCAAGAAATAAAAAGCCGAAATTCTGTAAAAAGCTTGAATTGCAGATCCCATTCCGGCTTTGATGTCATGGGGGGGCAATCTCAAAACTTCACATTTAAACCCACACCATAATCAGTAAGCCCAAAGTGCATGCTTATGGATGGTTGTTTTTTTATTTTTTTATTATAATACCATACCGATGCCCTGATATTTCTGGAACTTATTGATTTTAGAATGAATCCGCTAAGCACTCCCGCACCACTAATGGCAATAACTTTCCCACTAACATAAGCTCCGGCCAGACCTGCACCGGCATTCAGCAGAAAAATCAAAGTAGCAGGGATGAAAATAATATTGCTAAAGAACTTTATTGCTTTACCATTGTTATACCTTGATAAAACCCATGGATATTCAGCATACAGATTACGAACCTCTGATGATCTGAGCCTCTCCTTATCTTTAAAGATCCGTAATCCAAACAAACCCCTTTTAATAAATAAGGAGTCTACTTCATAATAACCGGGGTCTCCGGGTTTAGGATTGGCCAGAATCTCTTCACCATCTTTATAATGAATTTTATAAATATCCTGTCTCAGAAAGTTATACACTTGTCCGTCAGGTGAACTGTAATCCTGACACTTGATAATGTCAACATTCACTTCAAGAACCCTGCATTTAATTGTGTCGCCATTATTTTTAATGATCAAATCCTGGGCGGAAGTAAATGATGTAAGAGAACACAGAATAACGATCAATAGAAAAAAATGCTTCATGTTTTGTGCGATTGTCTATGATTTATTTTATGATTCTCTCAAATCGAATTTCAAAACTAAAACTCTGATTATACCAGTCATCTTTATATCCGGGTATCATACCCCTTGATTCATTGCCTGTTAGATTCCAGTTTCCGCTTAATCCAAACTTCAAAATGTCTTTTTCTGATATGGGTACAGCAACACCTGTCGATATTAGTACCCCAACGTCAACGCGAGAGTAACGGCTATCTTTATCTCTGTTGAATTCAAACTCCTGGCCATCAACATTGATTTTACCATAATCGTCGGCATCGATCAAGACTCCTGTATAAAGCCCGCTTTGAAAATAAAGCATTTTATGTCTGGCCTCAAATTTTATCGGAAGCACAATGTATTTTAGCCGAATGCTTGATCTTTCATCTACTTCTTTGCTAATATTCTGAAAAGAGCCATTTATATGCGCTACGTAGGAAAGATGTGTGATTGGGATTTTACATCCTTTTTCTTCATAGTTCAGATCAAAACCTACGGAGAATATCTTGTTTAATTCCTTCAAAAGGCCAATCCCAAACTTCTTCCCCATCAGGAAATCCTTGCCGGCAGAGGAATTGGTATAACAATCTGGTGGATACCCATTGATCCATGAATCATCAACCGTCCCCTTCCCAATTGTGTTTGAATATGTGATGCCGGCATTAATACACAGGCGCAGGTCTTTGTTTTCTTGCCCCCTGGATGCTGTCGTTGGCAGCATGAATATTAATCCGAGAAGGGGGAATAGAAATATGTGCTTCATGCTTTATTCGTTTGATCGAAGATAGCAAATAATGTAATATGGCAAATAGCAATAGGCAAAGGAATGATGAAATCCCTGCCTGCCTGCCTGCCGGCAGGCTATGGATTATTGATTAGTAAGGATTGGTATTTAAGAATGCTCAGTCTGGAATTTAGAAGTAATTTAAAATTTAACCCTCAAAATTAAAAATTAGATTAAAGCCCTGCACCAACCCAAAACTCCCTATTATCCACACTTTCAGTTCTGTCTTGTAATTCGTCGCTTAATTCATTTAAGAAATCGAATCCTGTCATGTCC
>JBDLIJ010000207.1:0-5645 GCA_039714935.1 Bacteroidota bacterium
TATATGTATATCCCTTCTTCTGAGATGACGAAATATGCAGCCAATGCCATGCTCGCCACCCGCATCAGCTTTATGAATGATGTTGCCAACCTCTGCGAACTCATAGGTGCTAATGTAGATATGGTACGTAAAGGAATTGGCAGCGACCCGCGCATAGGAAACAAATTTATCTATCCCGGAATAGGCTATGGCGGTTCATGCTTTCCGAAAGATGTAAAGGCATTGATCAGAACGGCTGAAGAATATGGCTATGAGATGAAGCTGCTGAAATCTGTTGAAGAAGTGAATGCCGGACAAAAAGAAGTGCTGTTCCTGAAAGTCAAAAAGTATTTCAATGGTGATCTCAAAGGTAAAAAGATCGCCATGTGGGGATTATCATTCAAACCACAAACCGATGATATGCGTGAGGCACCATCAAGGGTACTCATCAAGCAATTCGTGCAGGCAGGATGTAGCATTAGTGCCTACGACCCGGTAGCTATGGAGGAAGCAAAAAGGGTGATCGAAGAAGATATAAGCCTGGTCGATGATCTTTATGCTGCACTGGAAGAGGCTGATTGCCTGTTACTCGTTACCGAATGGAAAGAATTCAGGATTCCAAACCTTGATATGATTAAGGAAAAGATGAAGATTCCTGCCATTTTCGATGGCAGGAATATATTTGATAAAGCAGAAATGCTTGCTGCTGGCTTCGATTATTTTGCTATTGGAAAGTAATATTGCATTGCTCATGAAGAAAAAGAAAATATTAGTGACCGGAGGAGCAGGCTTCCTGGGATCACACCTCTGCGAAAGACTGCTGAATGATGGCCATGAAGTAATTTGTCTTGATAATTATTTTACAGGCAACAAGCGGAATATCATCCATCTGATGGACAACCCTTATTTTGAAGTCATCCGTCATGATATCACCACACCCTTTTTTATTGAGGTAGATGAGATCTATAACCTCGCCTGCCCCGCCTCCCCTATCCACTACCAGTTCAATCCCATAAAAACGATCAAGACAAGTGTTGCGGGCAGCATCAACATGCTGGGACTTGCCAAAAGGATAAAGGCAAAGATACTGCAGGCATCCACAAGCGAGGTTTATGGAGATCCGCAGGTACACCCCCAAACAGAGGATTATTGGGGGCATGTAAACCCTATCGGTCCCCGAGCCTGCTATGATGAGGGAAAAAGATGTGCCGAAGCCTTATTTGTCAATTATAAAGCACAAAACGGCGTAAGAATTAAAATCGCCCGTATCTTTAATACCTACGGCCCACGCATGGATGCACAGGATGGCAGGGTCGTTTCAAACTTTATTAACCAGGCCCTGGAAGGCAGGGAGATCACCATTTTTGGCAAGGGAGAGCAAAGCAGAAGCTTTTGCTATGTCGATGACATGGTAGAAGGACTGATCAGGCTGATGAATACTGACGACAGCTTCACTGGGCCTGTCAACCTGGGCAATCCCGTTGAAATGAATATGCTGGAACTGGCAGATATGGTAAAAGACCTGTCAGGCTCTGACTCCGGCATTCGTTTCGAAAAATTGCCACAGGATGATCCTTTGCAAAGGCAGCCCGATATTAGCATGGCTAAGAAGGAACTTGGCTGGGAGCCTGTGATACCAGTAAGAGATGGGCTGAAAAAAACTATAGAATACTTTAAAACCCTTCAGGAAGAAACTCCATGATAAAGGCACTGGTCACAGGGGCAAACGGTCAGCTGGGGATGTCAGTAAAAGCCTTGAGCAATCAACATCCGGAAATAGAATTCCTCTTTACCGATATTGAAGACATGGATATCAGCCATTTTGAAGATGTTGAAAAGGTAATCATGGAATTCCAGCCATCCGTCCTGCTTAACTGTGCCTCATACAATGCTGTTGATCAGGCAGAAGATGACCCTTCCACGGCCATCAAAATAAACAGCAAGGCGGTTCAGGGGCTCGCAGGATTGTGCAGAAAACACCATCTTGGCCTCATTCACATTTCCACAGATTATATCTTTGACGGAAAAAAGGGAAGCTCATACACCGAGCTTGATGATCCCAACCCACAGTCAAAATATGCCCATTCAAAATATATCGGAGAACAGGCGATCCATACCTCCAATCCGCCCGCGGCTATCATCCGCACCTCCTGGTTATATTCTGAATATGCACATAATTTTGTAAAAACAATCCGGAAGCTGGCAGAGAGCCGTGATGAGATCAGGGTGGTCAACGACCAGCATGGAACGCCCACCTATGCAGGTGACCTGGCGGACGCAATATGCACCATGATCCCACATGTTCAGGCCTTTGAAAGTGTACAGACCTATAATTTCTCGAATGAGGGACTCACACATTGGGCCGATTTTGCAAAAGCCATCATTGACTATTCTGGCTTTAAATGCAAGGTAATACCGGTAAGCACAAAAGAATACGGACTGTCAAAAGCGGCCAGGCCTGTATACAGCCTCCTGGACAAATCAAAGATCAAAGCGGAATTTAGCATTGATATCCCGGATTGGAAGGCATCCCTGAAGAAATGTATTAAAAACATAGAAAAGAGTTAATAATCATGAGTGATCTTAAAGAAAAAGTAATGGCTCAGGCCAGCATCTGGCTGGACGGCAATATTGATGACGACAGTAAAGCACGCATCAGGGAAATGATGCAGGGAGATCAACAGGAGCTTACGGAGTCATTTTATAAAGACCTGGAATTTGGAACCGGCGGCCTGCGCGGAATTATGGGTGTCGGCACCAACCGAATGAACAAATATACTGTAGGAATGGCCACACAGGGATTGGCCAACTACCTCAAAAAGCATTTTGAAGGCACTATTAAAGTAGCTGTCGCCTGTGATTCAAGAAATAACAGCGACTACTTTGCCAGGATCACCGCAGAGGTATTTTCTGCCAATAACATCAAGGTCTATCTTTTTGATGGCCTCCGCCCTACTCCCGAGTTATCCTTCGCTATCAGGCACTATGGATGTCAGAGCGGAGTTGTGATCACAGCATCACACAATCCCAAAGAATATAATGGCTACAAAGCTTACTGGGACGACGGAGCACAACTCATTCCACCCCATGATAAAAATGTTATTGAAGAGGTACGTATGATCAAGTCCTTCGATGAGGTGAAATTTGAAGGGAATAATGAGCTCATAGAGATTATTGGCGAAGAAACAGATATATTGTATCTCGATCAGCTGAAGAAATTATCCCTCAGCCAGGATATTATTCAGCAATACCATGATATCCCCATAGTGTACACCCCTTTACATGGCACGGGAGCCACAATGGTGCCCTGGTGTTTAAAGAATTTTGGGTTCACCAATATCAGCATGGTGGAAGCACAGGCGGTACCGGACGGGAATTTCCCTACGGTGCAATCACCAAATCCGGAAGAAAGTTCTGCCCTGAAAATGGCTATTGAAAAGGCTGAAAGCGAAGGAGCAAGCCTGGTGATGGCAACAGATCCGGATGCCGACCGTGTGGGCATTGCCGTGAAAGACCATCATGGAAAATTCGTGCTGCTGAATGGAAACCAGACCGCGGCCGTACTGCTATATTACATCTTCCGCAAATGGAAAGAGAATGGTATGATCACCGGTAAAGAGTATATGGTCAAGACCATCGTCACCTCAGAACTGCTTATCGACCTTGCTGACAAGTATGGGATTGAGAGCTATGATGTGTTGACCGGTTTTAAATGGATCGCCGATATCATAAGAAAGAATGAAGGCAGCAAGACCTTTATTGCCGGTGGCGAAGAAAGCTATGGCTATATGATCGGCGACTTTGTGAGGGACAAGGATGCCGTGAGCTCCTGTGCCATGATCGCTGAAACAGCTGCCTGGGCGGCCTCTCAGGGAAAGACCATTTTTGATGTATTGCTCGATATCTATAAAGAGTTTGGATTCTATTTCGAAGGTCTCCTGGCCGTTGTAAAAAAGGGTATGTCGGGTGCTGACGAGATAAAGAAGATCATGGAAAGCTTCCGTGCTACGCCTCCTGCCGAGATCAACAAAAGCAAAGTAGTGAAGATCAAGGATTATGACCTGTCCATTGCAAAAGACATGCTGGCCGGAACGGAGAGCACCATCGACCTACCAAAGTCAAACGTCTTACAATTCTTCCTGGAGGATGGCAGCAAGATCAGCATGCGGCCGTCAGGGACAGAACCTAAAATAAAATTCTATTTTGGCGTAAAAGCTCAGCTAAATAATGATTCGGAATATGAAAATGTCCGCAAAGAGCTGGAAGGCCGAATTGATAAGATCATGAATGGCCTCAATTTATAGTTGAATTGGTTGAATTGGTTGAATTGGTTGAATTGGTTGAATTGGTTGACTATAACATTAACTCTAGAATCTTAATTCCCCATTCTCCACTTTCAATCTCTACTAATCATTAATCAATAGGATCTCATCACTCACTAAAGCTTGAATTGCTTGATCAGATATTATTGCTTAACTATTTTCATAGCAACAGCAGTTCCGTCCACTTCCATTCGCATAAAATAAATGCCTGCAGGAATATTATCGAGGCTGCTTAATTTAAGTCTGTTTTTCCCTTTATTCAGCATGAATTGATGCTCAAATACTAGCCTGCCGGTCATATCCAAAATGCTAATGACAGAATTTGTACGGTTTTCTGCATAAAAAGCTATTTCAATAGAAGACGAAAATGGGTTTGGATACAGTTTTATGTCTGAAATTGCATCGGCATTAACTTCAACAACAGTGAGAGCTGCCATAAAATCAGGGATACCATAGCCAATTTTGTTGTCAGGAGCAGTGGCAATGGAAGCACTTTCCTGCACCGCATTGATGAGTTCCATATTATTCATTTCAGGATGGGCCTGACGCAGGCACGCCATCATACCGGCCATAACAGGTGATGAAAAGGAGGTACCATTGCCGTATTGGAAACCTCCACCTGTAAGTGCATAGTAGGCACCTTCACCCTGGGCCGCTACATTAGGCTTGATGCGTCCGTCGTAAGTTGGCCCATGGCTGCTGAAGCCCGATGGATTACCCTGAGCATTAACAGATCCAATCGAAAATACGCTGTCGCCATCAGCAGGCGCCGTGATATAATACCAGGCCCATGTGCCTGCATTTCCTGCGCTGTTTACAACAACAATCCCCCTGCTTGCGGCAATATCAGCACCAATGGTAATAGGCGCAGTATTGCCATCCATATTTTCATAGGTGTGATTTTGTAAAGTATCGTAAAATTCATTGTAACCAAGAGAAGTGTTCAAAATATCAGCACCCAGGCTGTCAGCAAACTCAGCACCCGACACCCAGTTGTATTCTTCTATAATATACTCTGAAGGGCCATCTTCCGTGCGCATTAAAATGTATGAAGCCTTCGGAGCTGTTCCAATGATTTCACCCGCATAATTGCCTCCCATGATTGATAAAACTGCGGTGCCATGAGAATGTTGGTCAAAAGTAACCGGGCCTCCACTCACGAAGTCATGAGTGGCAATTATCTGGTTATGATCCCATAGACTGTCAAAGACAGCCAGGTTATCTGCATTTGCAAAACCAGCATCAAGCACACCGATAAGCATGCCCTGACCTCTGTACCCCACATCATGAAGATGATCACCATTGATCATATGGATCTGATTATAAGAGGGGCCGTAATCAAAT
>JBDLIJ010000208.1:0-5641 GCA_039714935.1 Bacteroidota bacterium
GATACGGTGAGTGCTATTAAGAACTACCTGGAAGCCATCGATAAGAACCAGTCTTATTATGATGCCCATATCCAACTCGGGCTTATATATAGCACTGCAAATAATGCGCTGGCCATAGATTACTTTAACAATGCGCTGAACCTGGACCCTCAAAGTATTGAGGCCCTGTATGCTCTGGGACTGTTCTACCAGCAGACAGGCGATGCGGAAAAAGCCATGAGCACCTACAACAGGCTGCTGATCGCAGATCCTGAAAATGTATATGGACACTACAATCTGGGATATGTAAACCTCGTCCTCCTGAAAGAGTTTGAGCAGGCCATTATACACTTTGATATGGCATCACAACTTAAGCCGGATTATTTCGAGGCCGTTTATAACAAAGCATATTGCTACGAGTTGCTTGGCGACTATCAAACTGCACGTGAATTATACAATGCCGTTCTGGAAATAGAGATCAATTATGCCAGGGCTATCGAAGGACTGAACAGGATACAGGGAAGGTAGGAAGTGCCTGGTGAATACCAGGCACTTAGATGCCTTTTCCCTTTTCCCTTTTTCATTTTCCCTTTTTCCTTTTGCATTTGCCATTCACAATTTATGCCTAATTTTGTAGAAACTCTCATAATGATGAAGAACAAAATATTAATACTCAGCATGTTGTTTTGGTTAAGCTTTTCTTGTTTTGGCCAGGGCGAGAATATTTTTATTGATCTGGAATTTAATAAAGAGAAGTGGATCGATAACTCCGAGAACCTGCATATTACACCCAATGGTGCCACAGTGGGACAGCAGTCGTCTGTAGCTACATTTATTTCAAAAAAAATACTGATTGGCTTTGATTCAATAGGATCATTTATCACGGTTTCTTTTTCTTCCGGCGGGCACGGATTTGATACCGACCAGATTCATTTTAAGATAAGAACAAAGAATAAAGAAGGCTGGAGCGATTGGCAGGCTGTTCATCATGCACACGAAGTAGCTCCTCAGGAATCACACTTTGTGAGCCAGTTACTTTTTTATGATCTTACTTGTGAGGAGCTTCAGTTTAAGGTTGAGCTTTCAGGCAATCAAACAAAGGCTCCGGTCATAGAATCCATGCGCCTGAATGTTTTTAATCCCCTCAAGAAAAGTGGTGAGCCTGAAAAGATCAACAGGTCAAAAGGGTATAACAGTGGTTGTTACTGCCCCTTGCCGGATTTCTACAACAGGAACGAATGGGGTTGTCCCGACGGGCAGGTACCCTCCTGTACGTGGCCTTCATATACCAATGTCTCTCATCTTGTGGTCCATCATTCAGCCACTTCCAACACCAGTAATAACTGGCCTGCCGTTGTTTTAAGTTTTTGGGATTATCATGTCAATTCACATGGGTGGTGTGATATCGGATACAACTGGCTTGTTGACCCTGAAGGCAACCTCTATGAAGGCAGGGGCGGTGGAGATAATGTGAAGGGTGCGCACTTTTCATGTGCCAATGCCTATACCCTGGGTGTTTGTGTTATTGGCAATTTTACCGATACAGTACCAACAGCTGAAGCCACCGACAAGTTAATACGTTTGTTAGCCTGGAAGTGCTGCAAGAAAGAGTTATCCCCAACAGAAATTGTTTATCACAGCCCCACAGAATTAGATCTGCCAACAGTTTGCGGGCATAGAGATGCAAACGAATCAACGGCTTCATCAGCATGCCCGGGTGGAACAGCATGCCCGGGAGATTCTTTATATCCTGAATTAGATGAAATTCGTTTTGCTGTTGATAGTTTGATGAACGTACCCTGGTGCGGAGGCCCTCCTCCGCCAGCCAATGATAGTTGTGGCTTTGCCCAGGAATTGGTTTATAGTCAGCAGTGCGAATTTGTTAGTGCTGATGTGACAGGCGCCACTCCCGGTGGACTGGATGCTCCGGAATGCAGTGAATATAATGGCTTCCCCGCTATGGAAGATGTCTGGTTTTCGTTTGTGGCCGACACCACCGCCATGGGCATTAAGGTTCTGCCTACTGAGGATTTCGACCCGGTAGTGGCTTTATACAATGGCTGCCAGGGAGAAGAACTGGCATGTTCGGATCATGGAGGAGGCGTTGGCAATATGGAATTTATCGATTATTACGATTTTATTGTTGGAGAAACGTATTTTGTAAGAGTGTATCATTACGGGCAATTATCACCCCTCACGCCTGGCTTCGAAATATGTTTAAGTAATCCCTTTAAGTATCCCTTGGCCGATTTCGAGGCCTTGACAGTTCATGGCGGTACACCTCTGACTGCCGACTTCTTTGACCTCTCGGCTAATGAGCCGACATCATGGACCTGGACCTTCGAGGGTGGCACTCCCCAGATATCGAACGAACAAAACCCTGCAGGAATTATTTTTGAGGAGCCCGGCCTCTATGATGTAAGTCTGTGGATTTCCAATGAGCATGGCGAAAATGAGATTATTAAAGAAAAATATATACATGTAGACCTTAATGGAATAGACACCTATGCTGATAATACGGTAAGCGTATTTCCTAATCCTGCTACCGGTCTGGTTAATGTTACCTCAGAACAGAAAATTGAACGTATTGAGTTTATTAACCAGCATGGACAGCAAATACATCATATTGATCATCCGGCAAAGACCACAACAACAGACCTGAGCAACTATTCTGATGGTTTGTATATTGTGAAAGTTTATTCAGGTGACAATCCTCTGGTTTTTAGACTGATTAACATAAGCACGAGGTGAGATGATATAATTCAACCAACTTTGTCCGCCGTAGCATTGCGAAGGTGGATTCAACCAATTCAACCAATTCAACCAATTCAACCAATTCAACCAATTCAACCAATTCAACCAATTCAACCAATTCAACCAATTCAACCAATTCAACTAATTAAGGAACAATCCCCCTACCTGATAAACAACAAAGGCAGCAAACCAGGCGAGTAATGTGGTATAGCTGGCCAGGAAGAGGGCCCATTTCCAGTGGCCTGATTCTTTCTTAACTGCAGCGATCACAGCTACGCATGGGAAGTATATCAAGACAAAGATCATGAAGGAGAAGGCTACGAGAGGGTTGAAAATCTTTTTACCTCTTTTGGGCCCTTCGGTATAAGTCTGCTCACGTATCTTACTGATCAGGCTGGAGTCATCGTCTTCTATACCACCTTCGTATAAAACCCCCATAGTGCTGACAACGATCTCTTTGGCTGCCGCACCAGCTATCAGGCTAATGCTCATCTTCCAGTCGAAACCCAGGGGACGCATCACCGGTTCGATAAATTGGCCGATCATGCCGATAAAACTTAATTCCTGGCGTTTACTTTCTCTATTGTTCTCTATCTCTATGATGGCGATATTCTTTTCCTGAGTCAGGATGTGAATTTCCTCAGGTTTACTTGCTGACTCAGCGATCCTGTTGTCATAATGCTGTGCAGTTTCAATTTTCTGTTTTTCAAACTGCTTTAAGCGTTCTTCATTTCTTGGGAAGTACCCGAGGATCCAGATAATAAGTGAAGCCATCAGTATGACCCCTCCCATTTTCCTTAAATATTGCGAGCCTTTATACCAGGTATGTCGCAAGGTATTTTTCAGGGTCGGCATGCGGTAGGGTGGTAGCTCCATTACAAATGGCACCTCTTCGGCGCGAAATAAGGTTTTCTTGAGCAGGATGGCCACCAGTCCGGCCAGCATAATGCCAACGATATAGATGGCAAACAGTATCATCCCCTGGTATTTATCAAAAAATGCACTTATCAGCAAAACATAAACCGGATACCTGGCACTGCACGACATAAGCGGGGTGATCAGCATAGTTACCAGCCTGTCGCTGCGTGATTCAATGGTCCTGGTGGCCATGATCGCAGGCACATTGCATCCGAATCCCATCAGCAGGGGAATAAACGACCTTCCATGGAGTCCGACCTTATGCATGATACGGTCGACAATAAAAGCCACCCTGGCCATATAGCCCGAGTCTTCGATCAGGGATATGAAAAGAAAGAGTATCAGTATATTAGGAAGAAAAACAATGACGCCACCGACGCCACCGATGATCCCGTTCACAAGCAGGTCGCGTATCATGCCGTCAGGCATGATGGCATTCATTTGTTGCCCTGTAAACTCTACCAGCATGCTTATCCACTCCATGGGGTATGATCCAACCAGAAAGGTGGTTTCAAACATGATCCACATGAATAAGAAGAAAATCGGATAGCTCAGGTATTTGCTGGTCACATATTTATCCAGGAACCTTGATCTGAGACTTTTTTCCTTCTTTCCGGGTTTGAAAGTCTCCTTTAAAGCGCCCCCGATAAAACCATAACGTGCGTCGGTGATGAGGGTTTCCGTATCATCCCTGTGAAGTTGTTCAAGTTGCCTGATCTCTTTGGCAGCCAGGCTTTTAATGTCAGCATATCTTTCTTTTGCAGATAGTACCTTGGTTACGGCATCATCTTTTTCAAGCAGCTTCAGGGCAAAATAACGGGGAGCAGCCGGATCAAGCGTGCTTTTATCATCTTTAATGATGGCCTGCAGCTTTTCTATTGATCGTTCAATATCCTGTCCGTAATGAATATGTATATGCCGGACATCAGGGTCTTTATCCTCATAAACATCAATCACCTTTTCAAATAACTCATGGATACCCTTTTTCTTATAGCCAACTGTTGGTATAAAGGGTACTCCCAGCATTTTGCCCAGTGCCTGATAGTCCAGGATATCACCTTTCTCCAACAATTCGTCATGCATGTTCAGGGCCACTACCACCCTGATATCCATATCGATAAGCTGAGTTGTTAAGTAGAGGTTGCGCTCCAGGTTGGATGCATCGATCACATTGATGACAATGTCAGGCATCATTTCCCTGATGTGTGCCCTCACGAACAGCTCTTCAGGCGTATAATGTGAGAGGGAGTAAGTACCGGGCAGGTCTGTCAGTTTAAATGTGTAATCATCAAGCTTGAATAATGCCTGCTTTGAATCGACCGTCACCCCGCCATAATTTCCGGTCATCTGCCGCGACCTGGATGCGAAGTTAAACAGCGTTGTTTTGCCCGAGTTGGGATTCCCGACCAGGGCTACATCGATTATTTTCCCCTTTTCACTGGCAATCTTCGATAGAGGGTCTGCCTCGATCACGCCATCAAAAGCTTCAACGAACTTATAATCAGTAACTTCATCAGGCGTTACTACTTCTATCAATTCCGCTTCGCTTCTGCGCAGGCTGACCTCATAGCCCATGATCAAATAATCGATAGGGTCGTGCAAAGGAGCAAAGCGTACAACGCTGACTTCCTTGCCCTTGATAAACCCCATTTCCGTAATACGCTTTCTAAACGCACCACGTCCCCTGACCTTGGTGATAATTCCCTTTTCTCCTACTTTCAGATCTCTCAGTGAGGCCATTCGTTTTACTTAGATTAAATAAACAGTGCAAAAGTATTTAATAAGTCACATATATATTATGATATCTGTTCTAAACTTAGTCTAAATAAGGTTATGGATGATGGATTGTAGTTGGGTGTTAGTTTACAAGCAATTCAACCAACTTTGTCCGCCGTAGCATTGCGAAGGTGGATTCAACCAATTCAACAAGTTCAACCAGTTCAACAAGTTGAACTGGTTGAACTACAATTCCGGATATTCGCTTTCAATT
>JBDLIJ010000209.1:0-5631 GCA_039714935.1 Bacteroidota bacterium
ACAGGATTTGTGAAACATGTCCGTTTCAAAAAATCGCTGAAAGTCAAAATGGATGGTAAAAAAAGAATATCGGTGATCACTATGGATGAATAGACTTTCTTATTTATATTAACTATAAATTGAATATAAAGGAAGTTGATAATTATTTGTATTTCAAATCCTAAGAATCAAGTAATTGGGTTCTGATATGCTAAAGTACTGGTAGCCCGATGATTTTAATAGGCAGCTTGCTTTAATTTTTATATAATTGTGATAAATTAATATTGATAGTAACCCGGTAAACAGAAAGATAATGTACGAACTCATCTCACTTAAGCTGAAGTGTCCCGTTTGCGGGAAATCTCTCATGGACGATGAGCATCTTGTTGACAATGAAGCCAGCATATTGCTGAACGTAGAGATTGCAGGAAACAAAGGCTATATACGCCTGAGCTCAATATACGGAAGCTATAATTACCTGACGGATATTGAGATGCCCAAGGATGAAGTAGCCAGGTTCACATGCCCGCATTGCGAGGTACATATCACCTCTGAGAACGAATGCCTTTCCTGTGGAGCCAACATGGTTCCATTCTACCTTGACATGGGTGGAAAGGTGACAATATGCTCAAGGAGTGGGTGCAAGAACCACTTTGTGGAATTTGAAGACCTTTCGGTAGCACTCAAAAAGATGTACCAGGAGTATGGGCTGGCCGGCAAAGATGACTTCAAACCCGATCATGAGATCACACAGGTGGAACAGCCCGTAGATGAAAAAAAGGAGATCATCGAATCCGGGGCATTCCTGAATTCCTATTGTCCTCATTGCAATAAGAGCTTGCTGGAAGATAATATGCTGAAGCTAAAGATCCAGAACGGGGAGGAAGGCTTCCTGATGCTCAGCCCTTACCTGAACGTGTTCACTTCCAAGTCAACCATCTTCCTCGAGGAGGACAAACCACTCAAGGATGTACGTTGCTGGCATTGCGACAAAAGCCTTATACCGGAAAAGAAGAATTGTGAGAAATGCGGTTCGGATGTGGTAAAAATTGAAGTAGGTGCACGCACCAAGCTTATCGACTTTTACATCTGCACCAAGAAAGGTTGCCGCTGGCATGGGCTGAGTGGCGATGACTATTTCGATATCAGGCTGCAGGACAGCCTCGAATGGTAAAGACAAATAATAAAATCTTATAAATATGTTCCAGATAGTCAGAAAGCAGGAAATGGCCAAGGGCACGATCATCCGTTTCGATATCAGCGCCCCCAAGATCGCTAAAAAGATCAAAGCAGGCCAGTTCATTATACTGCGTGTGAATGAGACCGGCGAGCGTATCCCGCTTACCGTGGCCGACAAGGATGCATTCGCAGGCATCATTACCCTGATATTTCAGGTTGTGGGTAAAACCACCGCCCTGATGCGTTCACTCAATGAAGGGGACCTGATCAAAGATGTAGTTGGCCCGCTGGGCAAACCTGCACATACCGACAAGGTTGGAACCGTGATCATGGTCGGTGGAGGTACCGGTGTAGCCATCCTCCACCATGTAGCAAAAGCTTATAAAGAGGCCGGAAACTATGTGATCAGCATCATTGGCGCACGCGACAAGGAAATGCTGATACTCGAAAACGAAATGTCGCAGATCAGTGATGAACTGGTTATCACTACCGACGACGGGAGCTATGGCCAGCGGGGATTCGTCACAGATCCGCTCAAAAAATATCTCGACGAACGCCAGGACATCAAGCAGGTTTATGCCATCGGACCTATCATAATGATGCAAAACGTGGTGAAGCTTACTAAAAAGTATGACATGCCTACCATGGTGAGCCTTAACCCCATCATGATCGATGGTACAGGAATGTGTGGCGGATGCCGTGTAAAAGTGGATGATACGACACAGTTCTGCTGCGTTGACGGACCCGATTTTGACGGGTTCAAGGTGGATTTTGAAGAACTCATGAACAGGAATTCACTGTATATGAAAGAAGAAAAGGATTCACTCCTCTTTTCAATAAAATAATACATCAAAAAGCAAGCTATGTTAGACATGGATGTTAAATATTTAAAGTTTAAAACCTACCTGAACTCTTATTGCCCTCACTGTCACGAGAGTTTTAATACTGATAAAAAGGGAGTGAAGCAGATTGAGTTCTCGGCAATATATAAGAAGGAAGAGATCAGCATCATCTTAAGCCCTTATCTCGACGTTTTCGAGGTGGAAGCCTCCGTGCCGATCAAGGATGGTGACAGGGTGGATGATATCATGTGCCCGCATTGTAAAAAGAGCCTGCTGCAAAAAGAAATTCCATGTGGTGAATGTGGATCACCGGTAGCGGAGTTGATCGTTTCGGCTGCATCACGCCTTATCCCCTTCTACCTCTGTTCCAAACACGGATGTGAATGGCATGGCCTGAGCAAACGCGATGAGCGAACCATCAAGCTGAAGATCCCACGCCAGGATATGCCGGAGCAGGACCAGACCCTGCGCGTGCATAACTGGCAGGAAGTGCCTTATGGATTTACCACTGAGCTTGCCCTGCTGGAAGCCGGACGATGCCTGCAGTGTAAAAAACCATTGTGCGTGGAAGGATGCCCGGTTAATGTGGATATTCCTGATTTTATAGCACTGGTGGCTGAAGAGAAGTTTGATGAAGCCGCTAAGAAGATAAAAGAAACCAATGTCTTTCCTGCCATATGCGGCAGGGTATGCCCTCAGGAAAGCCAGTGCGAGGCAAAATGTATAGTCGGTCATAAAGACCAGCCTGTAGCCATTGGCCGCCTTGAAAGGTTCGTAGCCGATTATGAGCGCAAGATGGACCTGGTTAAAATACCTAACATTATCCATGATACAGGTCAAAAAGTAGCCATAGTAGGATCGGGCCCCGGTGGACTTACGGCGGCTGCCGACATGCGCCAGCTGGGTTATGCCGTTACTGTATTCGAAGCCCTGCATGAAACCGGTGGAGTGCTTACATACGGAATTCCGGAATTCAGGCTCCCCAAATCTATCGTCCAGTTCGAGATCGAATACCTGAAAGAAATGGGCGTTCGCTTTGAACTCAATCACGTGATCGGAAATATCCTCACCGTGGATGAGCTCCTTGAACATTTCGATGCTGTCTTTGTGGGTGTTGGAGCCGGCCTTCCCATGTTCATGGGACTGGAAGGAGAAAGCCTGGGGAATGTTTTCTCAGCCAATGAATACCTCACACGCATGAACCTGATGAAGGCATATCGCTTTCCGGAATATGATACCCCTATGCCAAGAGGACATAATGTTGTGGTTGTGGGTGGTGGAAATGTTGCCATGGACTGTGCACGTACAGCAGCTCGCTCAGGTTGCGAAAATGTTACCATCGTATATCGTCGCTCGAGACATGAACTTCCTGCAAGAGCTGAAGAGGTACATCATGCGGAAGAAGAAGGTATTAGGTTCAAACTCCTCAATAATCCTGTCAGATACATTGGAACCGATAATAACAAGGTTAAATCAGTTGAATGTATCCAGATGGAGCTTGGCGAGCCTGATGATTCCGGCAGGAGAAGGCCGATACCCGTACAGGATTCAAACTTTACCATAGAGTGCGACATGGCAATCGTAGCGATCGGAAATGGACCAAACCCCATCATCTCTCAATCAACTCCGGATATGTTGCTGAACAAATGGGGCTACATCGACGCCAAAGAAGATACCATGGAAACCACCAAAGCATTCGTCTATGCCGGAGGTGATATCGTGACCGGATCCGCCACCGTGATTGAAGCCATGGGCGCCGGAAGGATCGCAGCAAATGCTATGCATGCAAAACTGACGGCCCTGAGGGAAAAGCCAAAAGCGAAAAAGGCTGCTCCTAAAAAGAAAGCTGCAAAATAAGACTTCGTTTTATTTATTTATTCATTCACGGCGATTTCCTAATTTTGCCCCATGCATGAATTATCCATAGCCATGAACATAGTAGAGATCTGTGTGGAGGAAGCACAGAAGTCCGGTGCAGGGAAAGTCACAGGCGTAGAGGTGGAAGTAGGCTCCATGTCGGGTGTGATCCCTGATGCACTGGAGTTTTCCTGGGATGTGGCAACAAAGGATAGCCTGCTCGAAGGAGCGGGCCTGAAAATAACAGCGATTAAGGCAACAGCCCGTTGTGTGCATTGCGGGGAAGAGTTCGGGATGGAGGATGCCTTCGAACCATGCCCGGCCTGCAATAAATTCGAAAACGATATTCTGACAGGCCAGGAGCTTAAGATAAAAACAATTACCATTGAATAAAATCTCCCTGAAAATTGAACATTAAAAGCTCTCTACTTGTTCTGAATTAACAATCTGATATTATGTCCAGATCAGTGTTTATAGGCATGATTGTGCTGATTGCATTTCTAAGCGCATGCAGCAATGGCCCTGGTGCGGGAAGCCGGGGAAGTATTATTATGTATACTTCTTTCGATGAGCTGAAACCCATGCTGGAAAGGGAAAATGATACGCTCTACGTGTATAATTTCTGGGCTACATGGTGCGTGCCATGTGTAAAGGAGCTAAAAAATTTCGAGGAGGTAAATGCAGACTATGCAGGTAGGAAAGTAAAAGTGGTGCTCATCAGCCTGGATTGGTCGGAAGATCTGGAAACTAAGCTTAAACCCTTCATAAAGGAGCGCGATATCCGATCGCAGGTAATTAATCTCGACGATCCGAATGCAAACAGGTGGATACCAATGGTGGATCAGAGCTGGGATGGCGCTATCCCGGCTACACTGTTCAGGTATGGAAAAGAAAAGATTTTCATGGTGCATACCTTTACGCATGAAGAACTCGTTAATGAAATTGAAGATATATTAAACAAATAAACATGAAAAAAATTAGCTTGATCATTCTCAACTTAATGCTTGCTGCAAGCGTAGCTGTAGCCGGTGGTTACCGAATTGGCGACAAAGCAAATGATTTTAAACTTAAAAATGTAGATGGTAGTATAGTATCCTTAGCCGATTTTGAGGATGCAAAAGGATTCATTATAGTGTTTACCTGTAATCATTGCCCGATGTCGAAAAAATATGAGGGCAGGATCATCGATCTTGATAAGAAATATATAGACCTGGGATATCCTGTTATTGCCATAAATCCCAATGATGATAAAATACAGCCCGCCGACAGTTATGATAAAATGGTTGAACTGGCAGAAAAACATGATTACAAATTTCCCTATCTGCATGATGGTACCCAGGATGTAGCGATGGAATTCGGTGCAACCCGCACACCTCATGCGTATATCCTCCAGAAAGTTAAAAACGACTTTATTGTACAGTATATCGGGGCCATCGACAATAATTACAAAAGCGCTGAGCTTGCCGACGAGAAATATGTAGAGGATGCCGTTGATGCCTTGCTTGAAGGAGAAGAAGTGCCTATCACTTACACAACAGCTGTTGGTTGTACTATTAAGTGGGCAAAGTAAGTGAGACTGCTCTTTCAGAAGCGAAGCGAACTGAAAGAGCATAGTCGAACTTATCCTGAGTGGGAGCGAAGGATCGCCATCAATTATTAAGTTGGTTGCATTAGTTGAATTGGTTGCATCCACATTCGCCATGCTACGGAGGACAAAGTTGGTTGAATTGGTTGTGCTTCGACTTCGCTCTGCATGACAGTTGATTGAATATGA
>JBDLIJ010000210.1:0-5621 GCA_039714935.1 Bacteroidota bacterium
GGTGTTGACGCTGTTGTTGCGGAAGGCTTTGAAGCGGGAGGCCATAATGGAATTGAAGAAACTACCACCATGACGCTGATCCCGATGGTAAGGGAAGCTATCTCTTTGCCATTGATTGCGGCCGGGGGGATTGCAAGCGGCCGGGGAATGATGGCAGCGCTGGCCCTGGGTGCTGACGGTGTTCAGGTTGGCAGCCGCTTTGTTGCCTCCGAAGAATCATCGGCGCATGATGTATTTAAAAAAAGCGTAGTCGAAGCCAGTGATGGTGATACGGCGCTGATCTTTAAAAAGCTGATCCCGGTCAGATTGATAAAAAACGAATTCTATACGAGGGTGAAAGCACTGGAAGACCGGGGAGCGTCAAGGGAAGAGCTGATGGAGCTACTGGGCAGGGGAAGAGCGAAACTGGGAATGTTTGAGGGTGATACCAGGGAAGGAGAGCTGGAAATCGGACAAATTGCAGGCCTGATCCATGAGGTGAAACCTGCAGCCACAATATTGAATGAAATAATTACAGAGTACGAAGAAATCCGACGACAGCTCGACCACTCAAGATTCTGATTAATTACCTCAATTATTCATACTAATCTGCTTTTATATTCCACTGGAATTCATACCTTTGTTTGACGAAATTTATCGTTGATTTACTAAATTTTCTATAATGGATTTTTTATTCACTGAGGAACATGAGATGATTCGGCAGGCAGCCCGTGATTATGCTGAAAGAGAGCTGCTGAAAGATGTGCTTGAAAGAGATGCAAAAGCCGAAATGCCACTTGAGCACGTGAAAAACCTTACTGAACTTGGGTTTTTTGGGATGATGGTCGACCCACAGTGGGGTGGCGGTGGTATGGACACCCTGTCATATGTATTGGCCATGGAAGAACTGTCAAAGGCCGATGCAGCAACAAGTGTTGTCCTTTCAGTCCATAATTCACTGGTGTGCTACGGCCTTGAAAAGTATGGCAACGATTTTCAGAAAGATAAATACCTCAGGCCAATGGCGGTTGGTGAAAAGATCGGAGCCTTCCTCCTGTCGGAGCCTGAAGCCGGATCTGATGCTACTTCGCAAAGGACTACAGGTGAAGATAAGGGCGATCATTATCTTGTTAATGGCACCAAAAACTGGATTACTAGTGCCAACCTTGGCTCTGTATATCTCGTAGTTGTGCAAACGCATCCTGAGAAAAAGCATCATGGAATCAATGTATTGATTGTTGATAAGGATACCCCTGGCATTACCCTGGCCCCGCATGAAGATAAAATGGGGATGAGAAGCTCCGATACCCATTCGGTGATGTTCAGTGATGTGAAGGTTCCGAAAGAAAACAGAATAGGCGATGATGGATTTGGATTTAAGTTTGCCATGAAAGCACTTGAAGGAGGCCGCATTGGCATCGCTTCACAAGCTGTAGGGATCGCTGCCGGAGCCATGGAAAGAGCCATACAGTATTCAAAAGAAAGAAAAGCATTTGGAAAGTTCATCAGCGAGCATCAGGCCATCGCCTTTAAGCTTGCCGATATGGCTGTTAAAGTTGAAGCCGCCAGGAATCTGGTTTACAAAGCCGCATGGCTGAAAGACCAGGGGCAGGCCTATGGGCTTGCCAGTGCCATGGCAAAACAATTTGCTGCCGATTCTGCCATGGAAATCACTACCGAAGCAGTACAGGTGCTGGGAGGATACGGATATGTAAAAGAATATCATGTGGAAAGGCTGATGCGCGAAGCCAAACTCACTCAAATATATGAGGGTACCTCAGAAATTCAGAAAATTGTAATTTCGCGTTCAATACTTAAGTAGGGTTGAGGGTTGAGTTTTGAGGATTGAGTTAGTTATAAGTTTTTAATTCTAACTTCACCCAATTCACCCAGTTCAACCAATTCAACCAATTTAACCAATTTAACCAATTTAACCAATTTAACCAGTTTAACCAGTTTAACCAGTTTAACCAGTTTAACCAATTTAACCAACAATAACATGAACATCCTTGTTTGTATTAGTAATGTTCCGGATACCACTACCAAGATCCGGTTTACGGATAACAATTCGGCATTTGATACCAGCGGGGTCCAATGGATCATTAATCCATGGGACGAGCTGGCGTTAACACGTGCACTTGAACTCAAAGAAGCATCAGGCGGCTCCATTGAAAAAATTACTGTAATCAATGTCGGGCCACAGTCTTCAGAGCCCACCATCAGAAAAGCACTGGCAATTGGTGCTGATGAAGCAGTAAGAATAGATGCAGAACCGGCAGATGCATATGCTGTTGCCTCAAACCTGTCTGCCTGGGTAAAAGACAATCCATATGATATTGTATTGTGTGGTATAGACTCAAGTGATTATAATGGATCACTGGTAGGAGGGATGCTGGCAGAATTTCTTGAATTGCCTTCTGTTTCATCAGTGTCTAAGCTGGATGTTGAAGGGGATGAAATTAAGGTTAATCGTGAGATTGACGGAGGCTCAGAGATGCTTTCTACCACGGTTCCTTTTGTGGCGATCGTGCAGAAAGGGATTGCCCTTGAACCACGGATCCCATCTATGCGTGGCATTATGATGGCAAGGAAAAAGCCACTTAATGTTGTGCCGGCCAATGGTGAAAATGCGTTAACAGAGTTTGTCAGCTATGAGTTGCCGGCAGCAAAAGCGGCCTGCAAGATGGTCGATGCTGAAAATGTGAAAGAACTGGTTGACCTTCTTCACAATGAGGCCAAAGTAATTTAAATTCAAAATTCAAAAACTTAAAACTTAAAATAATGTCAGTTTTAGTATTTACTGAGAATTGGGAAGGCAAGTTCAAGAAACTGAGCTATGAACTTGTTTCTTATGCAAAACAAATTGCTGAACAATCAGGGACTACGGTAACTGCACTTTCCATTGGAAGTGTGGAGGAAGCAGAATTGATGAAACTGGGCAATTATGGAGCTGACAAAGTGCTGTCAGCATCTGATGACCGCCTGAACCTACTCATCAATAAAGCCTATGCTTCCGTGATTGCCCAGGCAGCAGATCAGGAAGGTGCCAATGTGGTCATCTTTGCTCATAACTATGCGGGGAAAGCCCTTTCTCCCAGGGTGTCGGTTAAATTAAAAGCCGGAATAGCATCGGGTGTTAATGCAGTGCCTTCCTCCTATGATCCTTTCACCGTCAGTAAAAAGGTATTTACCGGGAAAGCCTTCGCCAATGTGGTGATCAAGTCTGATAACAAGATATTGACACTGTTTCAGAATTCTGTTGAAATTGCAGAAAAAGGTGGTACTGCCTCTGTTGAAAGTTTCAGCCCTGCGCTTGATGATGCAGACTTTGCAACAAAAGTGCTGGATGTGAATAAGCTTACAGGAAAGATCCTGCTTAGCGATGCTGAGGTTGTGGTTTCTGGTGGTCGTGGGATGAAGAATGGCGACAACTGGGCTCCCCTGGAAGAGCTGGCTACCGAGCTTGGTGCCGGCCTTGCATGTTCACGCCCAGTATCAGATGAAGGATGGCGCCCACATGAAGAGCATGTCGGGCAGACAGGTAAGGTCATCGCCCCCAACCTGTATTTTGCATTGGGCATTTCAGGTGCCATACAACACCTGGGTGGCGTGAGCTCTTCAAAATGCATAGTGGCAGTGAATACCGACAAAGATGCACCCATCTTCGAAGCTGCCGACTACGGCATTGTCGGAGACGTGCATAAGGTGCTTCCTGAGCTGATTGCAGCTATTAAAGAGATAAAATAACAATATGACCTCACAGGTCGGGGACCTGTGAGGTCTAATATTTCGAAAATGAAGTATTCTGTTTTAATTATACTGTTCTTTATATTTTCACAGGCATATAGCCAGATTACCATTACATCAGATGATTTGCTGGATGTAGGTGATTCAGTAACTCTTGCTGTTGTAGATACAGTATCGCCTGGTTTTACCGCCGGCCCGGCAGGAGCAAACCAACATTGGGATTTTTCTGCTCTGGAAATGGATACCACCAATCAATTAAATTTTGTTGACCCGGCTCTTACTCCTTATGCGTCCAGCTTCCCTACATCAAATATTGCTGTTGAAGGCATGGTTGAAGGCCTGGCTGATGGAACGCTTGACGGTGGATGGGCCTATACAACGAAAAACAGTTTTGTATTTCAGATAGATGGTGTGGCAGGCAGCTATGATATCTTTGAAGATGTTGTCGCTCCCTTTAATCCCCCGGAGATCATGTTCAGCTTTCCGGTGAACTATCTCGACAGCCTGACGCAAACTTCAACAATTGACGTAACTATAGAAAGCCCGGAGCCACCTGCCGACTCACTTCGTTTGAAAGTCGTTACCAGCGTTGAGACGAAAGTTGATGCCTGGGGCGAGCTGACCACACCCATCTGGACAGGAAATGTACTCCGGTTCAGGGATGTCAGGACAACCATTGATTCGGTTTGGGTTAAGATGCTCTTTTTCTGGGTTTACCTGGAGTCATCAACAAATGTTAGTATTACCTATAAGTATATGGCCAATGACGTAGGCTATCCAGTATTGCAGTTCAGTGCCGACACAAGCGAAACTGAATTCAGCGCAATAAACTATATGCTTGATGCAGGAGTGGGCTTGCCGGATGTATTACTTGGGCAGCAGCCTGAACTTGATGTTTACCCTAACCCTGCTGATCACTTTGTGAATATCCGGTATTCGATATCCGGTATCAGAAATTCGATTTTGATTTATGATGTTTTTGGAAGGTTGATGAATGAAATTCAGACTCCTCAAGGACAAAATCAGCTTCGTATTGATGTCTCTGATTATCATCCCGGACTTTATCAGGTAATTCTGAAAAACGGCAAAAAGATTCTTGGGCAGAATAAGATCATTGTGAAATAAATAATGACCTCACAGGTCCCCGACCTGTGAGGTCAGTCTCCCTTAATTAAGTTTTTAATCAGTATTATTCTTGCTTTTTGCCTGTGGGTATAAATATAGTTTCCTCTGTCCTCAAAATATTCAATGACTTTCTCTCTTTCAAGTATTGTTAAATTTGATTTCAGGTGTGAGGCATAGGATGAATATGGATAAATTGTAAAATCATCAACTACTTCATGATGGACTGGATTGGTATGGATGTAATGAATCAAGTGTTTTAAATATATTTCATTATCAATCTTTTTGCGTTTAAATCTTTCCTGGAATAAACTTCCTGTTCTGCCGTATTTTAGATTTATATACTTTGCATAGGCATTATAATAATTTGAGAAATGTTGGTATGATTGTTTTTGCATTATTTCATATGAAAGAATCTCTGATTTCTCTTTTATCCGAAGCAGGAAATGGAAATGATTTGGGATCAGGCAATAACAATAAAGATCTGCTATTGGGTAGATATATTTAATGTAGAGTTGGAGGAAATAAACATAGTCTTCCCGTTCCGGAAACAGAATTTCCTTGTTATTTCCGCGATTGTAAATATGATAATAAAAGCCGTTTTCAAGTATTTCCATAATTATAAGTCTTATACTTATTAATACTAAAAAACGGGAAATGTCACAAAAAAAGTGACCTCACAGGTCCCGGACCTGTGAGGTCACCCTTCCCTTTATTGGCGAAGGCCGTTTATTCAAACCTTTTGTCTGATTTTATTTTATTAAGCCTATGAG
>JBDLIJ010000211.1:0-5575 GCA_039714935.1 Bacteroidota bacterium
TGTTCAATACGGGAGCCCATAAGCCGCTTGGTCTGTATGTTGAACAGGGTGTTGTTCTCCATGGACACATTGATCGGTGTTCCTGAATTCAGGATGCCCTCGTTGATGATCCGCACACGCCCGAGTGTGTAATCTACCGTATAGTCAACATTTTCGGTAAGTGTACGCCCACCGGCTGTTACTTTTACAGATCCTCGTGGTACATTGAAAGCGTTCAGGCTGATCTCTGAGCCTGACGACGACTGATAAAAGCCTTCAAGGATATACTTGTTCTTGTCAGGAAACTGCTCAGCACCGGTTTTAGTCAGGGTATACAGAGAATCGTAGCAATACCTGTTGGCCAGTGAGGAGTCGCCACCGTTGCTGATGATCTTATTGCGAAGATAACTTCCGAATGGCTCCAGCACTGTAAAGAAGATCTTACCGTTTGAAGATTGCATGGTCCCGCCACTGTGTGCCGCTCCGTCAATAAAATCGAAAAGTCCGTCATCGGGTGGGTTCTGTTGCTGGTTTAAATTATCGAAATTAAATACTTTGAGCAGCGGTATCCCCTTAACATTTTCAGGGCCATCAACAAAATACCCTGTTGGCACCCCGTTATCATTGCCTGAATACAGGATGTTCATGATAAACTTCTCTCTGCTGACCTGGTATGCTCCTATTGAGTAGATGTTCTTCATCATCAGGTTCCACATGGGTACCCGTGTATTCAGAGATGTGCTTTTCAGTAATTTAACAACCAGGCATTGAGGTGCAACGACCCCCTGGTCGGCAAATTCACCTACCTGGAAGACAGCGCTGTCCTGGCCGATTACGGTATACTGGTATGCTACTGCCAGTGTTTGATCAGAGTTCAGAGTGGTATTCAGAGAAATAAAACCCAGCCTGTTATTCAGTGTATACTCCGATTGGTCCAGCTTACGCGCCACTTCCACCTTTTCAAAGTCAATACCTGGTTCATAGCCCAGGCTTTTCAAATAGTTGGATGCTGTATTAATATCGCGGATCATGGCAGTATCCATATTCTGCAACAGGTCGTTTGAATAGTTGGAAGGGTATCTCCTGCCTGGTAAAGGAGCAATATTATCATTATAAATCACTTTGTTCTCGGCAAGGTCCTGGAAGGCCACAATATTTCGGTTTTGCGTTACTGCAGCTCCGATATTGGTAACCCATACTTCAACCCTGGTAATATTCAGATCGGAAATGACCAATGGCAGTTCGGCGAGTGCACCCTCGTACTTATCTCTGAATTCCTGGGCAATGAAAAAGTGTTTATTCTCGTCGTAATCAACAGCAGTCAGGTTAAACTCATTGGATTGGGCCCCACCCTGTACTGTCACCGATGATGTTTCACTTTGCTGTTCGGAGTATACAGCGGTGACCATTGTACGTCCGAATTGCAGCTTTGTTTTTATCCCAAAGAGGCTTTGGTTTCCTGTGATCAATGAAGTGTTCAGCGGCAGGGACACATTACCTGCTTCGATCAATTTAATGATCTCATCTTCTTTCCCTTCATATTTCAACTGTAATTTGTTTTCAAAGTCGAAGGTGGCTTCTGTATTATAGTTGGTTCTGAACTCGATCTTATCGCCTATCTTGGCTACCACATTCATCTGGATCTTCATGTCAAAATCAAAGTTCGTGGTACGCCTTTGCCGGACATTCAGGGTAGGATTGTCTGTTTTATTGTTCATGATCCCAAAGATCAGCTCTGCCGACCCCTGCGGCCGGATGTCGACGGTATTATTGCCAAAAATGGTTTCAAAGAACTTTCCGCCAATGTATATCTTTGGGATGATGCCATCACCCCTGTCAAGACCCGCTGCAGATTGTGACCTCTCCTTCCAGTAACTTTTTAATGAATTTTTTAATTCAAATTCCTGGTATTCATCGAAGGACATATAGGTTGGATGGCGATAATTGAGGTCGCCGATCTTGTTTTGAATAAGATACTGATTGGTTTCAGGGTCGTACTCTATCTCTGTGCTCAGATTGGATGGGTTTCCCAGATAAAGGCCATGTGTGTCGGCAGGGATGAAAAGTAATTCTTCATTATCGGAGAAAGGATAGATGAGGTTAACAGGGGCTGTAGTATCAGGTTCAATGGTGTCAGGCGGTAACCAGGGCACAGTGATCTCATCATCACCGTATCCTCCGGCAGATGTTTCCCATACGATAGTAATGAAGGAAACAAATACAAAAAAAGTGATCAGATATTTAATTATCCGCATCAATTATCCTTGTCAGTTATAGCCGCCACAGGCGGAATTGTGCAATTTAATTATGCCTCGGGGTAATCAATGAAACAAACTAAAGGAGTTTCAGGGCTTCTCTGATGAGCCCTTCAACGCTAAGTGCAGATTCTTGGTTATTTTCTTTTATACCGGTATATGCTTTGTCAAGTGCCTTTTCTGCTTGTTTCCTGTTAAACCCTAACGAGCTTAATCCTGTTAACGCATCATTAAACAGTGTATTGTGCGATAAAGTATATTTTTCTTCTAATATATAGTCTTCTTTTGTGAGTTTATCTTTCAGGTCGATGACGATCCTCTGAGCCGATTTTGCTCCTATGCCTTTAATTGATTCCAGCAGTTTAACATTATCATTCGTGATGGCGGTGATGATCTCGTCCGGCGAATATGCCGATAATATCAGTCGTGCCGTGTTGGCACCTACTCCAGAAACAGAGATGAGATGCCTGAATAATTGCCTTTCCTTATCGGTTGAAAACCCGAAAAGCATTTGTGCATCCTCCCTGACTACGAGATGGGTAAACAACTTATGCTTCTGATTAACTTCCAGGTGAGCAAAAGTAAATACAGAAATGTTCACATAATAACCAACACCTTGCACGTCAACAACTGCAAAGGCAGGATTTGATTCTGTGATAAGGCCTTCGATGTAAGCATACATATTCCTGAATTATGATAATACTTCAAATAAGGTGCAAAACTAATAAATATAGAATACAGTATTAATTTTAACGTTTTAGCGCCTCAAATTTAGAAATAATAAAAATTATAAGATTTTGATCTCAAAAAACTAAATATTAGTAGCTTTGCGGATTACTGTTAATCAATTAACAATTCATTATAATCATGGACAATTTATTTCGCAAAGATGCACTCATTTACCATTCAAAAGGGCGTGCAGGAAAGATTGAGGTAATTCCCACAAAACCTTATTCAACACAACGTGATCTGTCGCTCGCATATTCACCGGGTGTGGCAGATCCCTGCCTCGAGATACAGAAAAATCCCGACGATGTTTATAAATATACTGCCAAGGGTAATCTTGTAGCGGTGATTTCAAATGGCACTGCGGTACTGGGCCTGGGTGATATTGGAGCTGATGCCAGTAAGCCGGTGATGGAAGGAAAAGGGCTTTTGTTTAAGATCTTTGCCGATATAGATGTCTTTGATATTGAAATTGATGAGAAGAACATCGACAAATTTGTGGAAACAGTAGTGGCCATTGCCCCTACTTTTGGTGGGATCAACCTTGAAGATATCAAGGCTCCGGAGTGTTTCGAGATAGAGACCCGTATAAAGGAGGCACTGGATATTCCGGTTATGCATGACGATCAACATGGGACAGCTATTATTACGGCAGCAGGCTTGCTTAATTCCCTGGAAATGACAGGTAAAAAGATCCAGGACCTGAAAATAGTGGTGAATGGTGCCGGTGCATCTGCCACATCATGCAGCAGGTTGTATATTGCATTGGGTGTTCAGAAAAAGAATATCATCATGCTCGACAGCAGGGGTGTGCTGAACAAAAAAAGAAATGACCTTAATGAAGCTAAAAAAGAATTTGTAACAGACCGCGACCTTGATACACTCGAGGATGCTGTGAAAGGGGCTGATATGTTCCTGGGATTGTCGGTGGCAGGGGTCCTGAAAAAAGAATTCCTTCTGAGCATGGCTGAAAACCCTGTGGTTTTTGCACTCGCCAATCCGACGCCTGAGATTGGTTATGAGGAGGCTATGGAAACACGTGATGACATCATTATGGCTACCGGCCGTTCTGACTATCCTAATCAGATCAACAATGTATTAGGCTTTCCTTTTATCTTCCGCGGAGCGATGGATGTAAAAGCTACTGCCATCAATGAGGAGATGAAACTGGCTGCCTCCAGGGCACTGGCTGAGCTGGCGAAAGAACCTGTTCCGGAGGAGGTCAACATAGCATATCATGAAAAGAACCTCAAATTCGGAAAGGAATATATCATCCCTAAGCCAACTGATCCACGCCTTATTACTAAGCTGGCTCCGGCAGTTGCCAAAGCTGCAATAGACTCCGGAGTAGCCCGCCAGGCCATTGAGGATTGGGATGCCTATGGTGAAGAGCTGAACAAACGACTGGGTATCAGCAATCCGTTGATGCGGCAGATCAAAGGACGTGCCAAGAGAGATGTGCAAAGGGTGGTGTTCGGTGAAGCTGAAGATTATAATATGCTGAAGGCTGCTGAGATCGTGATGAACGAAAAGACAGCTATTCCGATATTGTTGGGGAATGTGAATAATATCAAGGAGATCATCACAGAAAACAGTCTCGAACTGGATGGTGTTGAGATTATAGATCCCAAATCTGATGCGCTCGAAGACAAAAGGAAAGAATTTGCCGAGATATTATTTGAGAAAAAACAAAGAGAAGGTGTAACCCGTAAGACGGCCCATGACCTCCTGATACACAGGAATTATTTTGCGCCCATGCTGGTTGAAACCGGTTTTGCCGACGCGATGATCTCAGGCCTTACCAGAAATTATCCGTCTACAATTAAACCTGCACTGGACGTGATCGGAATGAAAGAAGGTAATTCACTTGTGTCAGGGATGTATATTATCAATACCAAGCGTGGCCCGTATTTCTTTGGCGACTGCACGGTAAACAAAAACCCCAGCATGTTAGATCTCGTGGAGATAACCCTGCAAACCAAATATGCCGTGGAACAGTTCAGGATGAAACCCCGTATTGCCTTTGTATCATATTCTAACTTTGGCTCTAACCCGGGAAATATTCCGAATAAACAACGCGAAGCCATTGCCTATATGCATGAGCATTATCCCGAGATGGTCGTCGATGGTGAGATGCAGGCCAATGTGGCTGTAAACCCGGAGATATTGCAAAATAATTTTCCGTTTTCAAAATTGATCGGCGGGCCGGCCAATACCCTGATCTTCCCATACCTCACCGCAGGGAATATAGCCTATAAGCTCTTACAGGAGCTTGCTGACGTTGAGGTGATCGGTCCGGTATTGAATGGATTGAATAAATCTGTCCATATCCTTCCGATCGGCAGCACCGTTAACGAGATCGTGAATATGGTTATGATCGCTGCCCTGGACGCCCAATGCGTGGAGAGAAGGAAAGATAATGATGATTGTAATTAATTAGGCCTTGGGCGTTGGGCGTTAGGCTCTGGTTATCCGGCATCCGCTTATTTAACCATTCAGCCATTTAACCATTCAGCCATTTAACCATTCAGCCCTTTAACCATTCAGCCCTTTAACCATTTAGCCCTTTAACCATTCAGCCCTTTAACCATTCAGCCATTTAACCATTTAGCCCT
>JBDLIJ010000212.1:0-5551 GCA_039714935.1 Bacteroidota bacterium
ATACAATGGGATAGAAGATAACTGCGATGAACGGGGTTTTGTATGGTCGGTATGCGGATGGGCAGGAACCCAACGATATTCGGTAGTATGGTCGGGCGACCAATATGGCAGTTTCGAGTATATTCGCTTTCACATTCCCACTTTCATAGGCTCAGGATTGTCAGGTTACAGCCTGGCATCCAGCGACCTGGACGGGATCTTTGGTGGCAGCGGCTTCACCTATTTACGCGACCTGCAGTGGAAAACATTTATCCCGGTCACCTATGCTATGTCGGGATGGGCAAATAATGACAAACACCCCTGGAATTACGGGCCTACCACCACCGACATTAATCGTAAATACCTGAAACTAAAAATGAGGCTTACGCCATACATGTATACCTATTGCAATGAGGCATATGAAACCGGTACTCCCGTGGTACGCGCCATGGTCCTTGAATTCCCCGAGGACCCGGTTACACTTGATAAAACCACGCAATACCAGTTCATGAGCGGTGAATGGATGCTGGTTGCCCCGGTATATAAATCTTCCTTTGATCGCGACAGCATTTACTTTCCTGAAGGAAAATGGATTGATTACTGGGACGGAACCGTTTTTGAAGGAAACCAGTTCCTGAGCGACTATTATGCCGACTTCAACACATGCCCTGTATTCATTAAAGAGGGCGCCATCATCCCCATGTACCCGGAAATGCTATACGACAACCAGCTTCCGAAAGATCCGTTGACCTTTGATATCTATCCGAGTGGATATTCAAGCTTCGAGCTGTATGAAGATGACGGGCTGAGCAGGGAGCACAGAACGGGAGCATTTTCTAAAACACTTATTGAGTCGGATGGTCCGGCATTTGGCCAGGATGGAAATGTTAGCATTACCGTTGGAACATATGTTGGGGAATATAGCGGTAAGCCCACAGAGAGGTCATATATGTTCGAAGTACATGTCCACAAGCTGCCTGATGCGGTCTTACTCAATGGCCAGGCACTGCAGCAGTACTTTAGTCTGGAGGAACTGCAAAATGCCGATGACGGATGGTTTTATGATGCAGATGACCGTTTGGGCATTGTCCATGTAAAGACACAGGCATTAAGCACAGCTATATCTTTCGAAGTGGTTATCGATGTCCCGGTAAAAATTGGTGAAAACACGGAGGACAGTGGCCTTAAGGTCTTTCCCAATCCGACAAAAGGAAAATTCCGCGTGAGCACCGAAGGGAGTCATATTGAGGAAGTTAAAATTTTTGATATGGGCGGCAATCTTGTGGAGGATTATCCCGTGAATATTCATGGGCATACAGCCGACCTTGATCTTTCTTCGGTTCTGGATGGAATTTACGTACTGGAAGTTAAAACCAATAATGGATTGTTCAGGGAAAAGTTGGTTTGTCAGAAATAGGTCATAGACCTCATAGGTCCCTTGACCTGTGAGGTCTTTTGGTTTTTTTTCATTATCTTGCCTGTGAAAATATAAGGCAGGGGTATGATAACCATAATGATAGTTGACGACCATCAGTTAATGATCGATGGCATAAAGACTGCGTTAAGCTCTATTGAAGACTTTGAGGTAATTGGCGAAGCCCTTGACGGCTACCAGGTGCTGGAACAGCTCGAAGCAGGTTTGCGGCCGGATGTGATATTGATGGACATCAATATGCCCAAGCTTGACGGACTGGAGTGTACGCGTCAGCTTACACGTAAGTACCCGGAATGCAAGGTGATCGGCCTGTCGCAATTCGACGAAAAAAGATTTGTAAAACGCATGGTGAAAAATGGGGCTGTGGGTTACCTGCTCAAGGATGCCGGAAAAGAAAAGCTTGTCGTGGCAATACGGGCTGTCGCATCAGGCGAAACATATTTTGGCGAGGAGCTCTCCCTGCGCCTGATCAGGCAGGAACTTAAAGATGAAAACACCTCCTCCCTTTTCCCAAAGCTTACTTCGCGCGAAAAAGAGGTGCTGGATCTTATCTGCCAGGGGCTCACCAGCCAGGAGATCTCAGAAAAGCTGTATATCAGCTTTCACACCGTGGAGAGCCACCGGGCCAACCTCATGCAGAAGGCCGGTGTGAACAATACAGCCGGACTGGTACGCTGGGCCGTGGAGAACGATCTTTTCGAATAAAAAAAACCGAGGCGCCCGACCGGACGCCCCGTAAAAGCAACTTTGTCATAAACAAAGCTCAAATGAAAATTGATTGCCTGCAACAACCAATAAGGCTCGCTATCGTTTTGCGCGCAGCGAACACTACTTTTAGTTTAACCAAATCTATTCGTATCTCTCAGTATATCCATAATCCGTAAACGGTAAAGATTATAATGAATGTGATCAGGGTATTGCTTTTAAATATCATTGTTCTGATTTGAGTTTGAAACAAATTTAGCACCACCCGTAAATTATTTCATGGCTGAGTTCAGCCAAGTTTTTTTTTAGTGGTTTTCTGCTATATGCCGCAGCCTGCATGGCCGTAGTTTTGTGATTATGAGTGCAAGTCTCAAGTTAGTGAACGGATTACAGGTTATTTTACCCGAAAATGAGCCCGGCCTTATGGCGATCAAAGCAAATGGGATTGCAAAGATCAGCCAGTTGTATACACCTGTATTGGTGCCCAGGAAGCACGATGAGGCCCCGGAAGACGGCATACTTGAGCTTGACATACACTTTGTACCCGCCGAAAATGCTTTTACTGATATAGAAATGGAAGTCGACCTGGTGCTGAATAAGGATGAACTGCCGTCCTGGGTTAAAGGCCTTAGGGTGAATGCTGCTGAGAATTCGGATATTGAGTTGATATAAGGATCTCCTATTGACTTATTGGCTTATATTACCAAATTGTCATATATTAGTATAGTAAATCAATTTAAAGATCGTTTAACCAAAACCATATGCCATGTATGAACTACGTCAGCAAGTTTGTTTGCTCTTTAAAAATTCAACAGAAAAGATCTATGCTAAATCCACTGCCATTGTAACCATCAGTGTAACGGAAAGCATTCCCGATCCATCCTCACAGGATATTATTATTACCGGTAATAGCACAGGGGGAAAAGATATTGAAATAAAACTGCATGTGAATGGCGAGCCAACCCTGCAACCCCAGAATGTTGAAAAAGAGGTAGAAGTTGAAATTATTGATGCGGGGGAACCTTTAAATGAACAGGGGGTGAGGGATGCTGTTGGAAGTAAACTCTATAATGTAACTGTTAATGTTTATAAAGGCAGTAATATAGAAAGTAGTAAAGAAAAAGAAATCAACGAAAATTCAACAGTTATAATTGAATAAATTAAGTGAAAAAAAGCCGATATATTGCCGTCCTGTTCATCCTGTGGATGATACCGCTTCTTTTACTCTCTCAGGGGAGAAGAGACGAGGCAAATGCTTTGTTCGACAGTATTGCTCAAAAAGAGAACAGCAAGGAAAAAGTGCAATGTTATATCGAACTTTCACAAATCTTCAGGTATATCGATAAGGACTCATCACTATTATTTGCAGATAATGCGTATTATTTATCTACCGATCTAGGATACGAGGAAGGTATGGCTGATGCTCTCTACAAGAAGTGTTTAACGCTGGATTCAAAAGGCGATGAAATATTTGCCCTGGATGCATGTCTGGAAAGTCTTGCCATTGCGGAATCTATCCAGGACAGCTTTCGAATGGCGAAAGCATATTATCATATTGCCACGCTCAAAGACAATAGAGGAGAGATGGAACAGGCCATAATGTACCTGCATAAGTCATTGCACATTTTCAGATCCATGAAAGACACATCTGCCATGGTGGCTGTTTATAATGGACTGGCAAATTACTATAAGGACATTTCTTTACTTGATTCGGCTGCATTCTATTATCATAAAGCCATCTTTTATGCTGACGCAATTGAATGGACCGGTCCTTTGGGCAGGATACTCGGTAATCTGGCTGGGATATATGATCTTCTGCTGGATTATGAAAATGCCCGAAAGTACTTTTTAATGAGCCTTGAATATTGTATAGTACATAACGACATAAATGACCTGGGGTATTGTTATTCCAGGCTTGGTGCCCTCGCTGCTGATATGGATGATGCACCGCTGGCCATACTATATTATGATAGTGCATACTTTGCTTTTGAAGTTGCAGGAGATATGTCAGGCTGTCATCAAGTACAAGTAAATCGTTCCATCCTGCTGGAAGAACAGGGGAACTATCAACAAGCACTTAAACTACTACATGAAGCCTTAAGTTTTTACCGGGAACAGGATTATAAGGACGGTATTCTTGCCGTATGGCGTATCCTGGCAGGCATCTATGCTAAAACAGATATGCCCGGGAAAGCGATTGCCTACCATGATTCCTGTGAAAAACTGGCAATACAAACAAACAACCCCAGGCGACTCAAGGGTATTTACGATGAAATGTACTTGTTCTATTATGACCTGGGGGATCACGAGAAAGCCCTGTCGGCATATTTGAAGTACGACAATCTGGAAGACAGTATATTCAACCTGGAAAAAACGGAACTAATCAATGATCTCCTGATCAAATATGAAAAAGAAAAGGACCAGCTGAAGATAATCACCCTTGAAAATGAAAACCTGCAAAAGTCAAGGGAAAGGAACCTTCTTTTATTTGTTTTGTCGTCAATAATTGTTCTTGTTGTTTTACTTGGGCTATTTTTAATTTATAAAAACAGGAAAAACCGGATCATCGCGGAACAAAAGATCCGGCAACTGGAAGAGGAGAAAAAACACATGGCAGCCCGCTTCCTGGTTGAAGGGGAAGAACGCGAAAGAAAACGTGTGGCCATGGAACTGCACGATAACCTGGGTGTTTTGCTTTCAGCCACTAAAATGCAGTTCTCCGAGATACATGATAAGGATCCAGCCAATAAGGAGCTCATCGAAAAGGCTACTAAATACCTCGAACAGGCCAGTACCGATGTCAGGAAGATCTCCCACAATCTTATGCCCGGACTGTTGACCAAGCTGGGACTTTTCGAAGCCCTTGCAGAACTCTTTGAAAATCTGGGAGAATCAGATAAGATGGAAGCTTTCTTCGAAGTGGTTGGTCCAAAGGACAGATTGCCCGAGAATACAGAGATCATGCTATACAGGGTTATACAGGAGTTGATAAACAACACCCTGAAACATGCCGAAGCCGACAACATCGATATGACCATGATCGTGCAACCGGACGAGATGAACATCAGCTATTCCGACAACGGAAAAGGTTTTAAAGTTGAAGAAGTGCTGAAGAAAAAGACCATGGGCATGCAAAATATACAGTCCCGTGTGAAGTTCATGGATGGCACAGTTAGTATCGATTCCAACGGCCATGGGGCCGTTTACCGCATCTGCATCCCCTTACAGCCCGGGTCATGTGAACCTGCCGAATAAGAAATTCAATACTGAATTCATCCCTCTTCACGTTATTTTCTTTTATCTTGGCGATATATTTCATCGGAGCTGGAAGCAATTTCAAATAAAGGACTCGACAGGAAGGGCTTTGAAGCCCTGTTCAGGCAGCACTTCAAAGGGCTTAGTTATTTTGCATTGGAATATGTGAAAGACCTT
>JBDLIJ010000213.1:0-5530 GCA_039714935.1 Bacteroidota bacterium
TCAACTATACTATAGATACTAATGGCAGTATCAATACTGTTACCTTTTTTGACCAGAGTACCCCAGCAGGTTCTATCGATAGCTGGACATGGGATTTTGGTGATGGGACGACATCATCGGAACAAAATCCTGTCCATACGTATAATGAAACAGGCACATTTAATGTATGCCTTACCATTACTACTGATTCCAATACCTGTAACAGCACAAACTGCCAGGATGTAATTATCCAGGGAGGATCAACAGGTGATTGTGAAGCTGATTTCATTTTTCTCAGGGATAGTGTGGACTATTATACGATTGAGTTTTTCGATAACAGCACATCAAACCTTCCAATATACAGCTGGTTCTGGGATTTTGATGATGGTACGACATCAACTTTGCAAAATCCGGTTCATAGCTTTAACGATCTGGGAATATTCAATGTTTGCTTAACCATTGAAAGTGGTGATTCCAGTAATTATTGCACCGATACCTACTGCCTGGAGATAGAAATAACTAGTGGTGGCGGAAACGATTGCTATGCAGATTTCTACTATGTTACAGATAGTATCGGTGGGGCTACCACTGTTGTAAATTTCTTTGATCTGAGTACTCCGGCAGGTTCCATCGATAGCTGGACATGGAGTTTTGGTGATGGAAGCACATCTTCGGAGCAAAACCCGGTACATAATTATGCAAGCGCCGGCACTTACAATGTATGCCTGAATATTGAAAGTTTTATCCAGGGAACGGTATGTACAGACACTTATTGTATGGATATAGCGGTAACATCTGGCGGAAATGACAACCTGTATTTAGGCGGAAATGTTTTTGCAGACATCTATCAACTTGATCATGGTTTTGCATATGCTTATATAGAAGAAAACGGAATCATTACAGACGTCTTTTCTCAGGTTTTCGATTCACTGGGCTATTACCTTTTCTATCCAATGACAGAAGCAGATTATTATGTAAAGGCTGAGCCTTCACCGTCTTCAGCATATTCTGGCACACATATGCCTACATATTATGGAGATGTAGCTACCTGGGATGATGCCGTATTAATCAACCTTGATGAGGATGTGTTTAACGCCGACATTAATCTAATCCCTATCAGCCAGCCCCTTGCAGGGCCAGGTGCTATTGCTGGTAAAATTACATATAGTGTCACAGACGCAGGAAACACACCAGCCGTTGATATTCAAATAATGCTGGCAAACGCGTTGGGTGAATTTGTCGGACTGGGCTACTCAGATGAAGAAGGTATATTTGAGTTTCCTTCTTTAGCCTACGGGACCTATACCCTGTATGCGGAAGTTACAGGCATTGATATGACACCAAAGGATTTTACGCTGTCAGAGGGAAACGCTGCAATAAATGACATTTCTATGATCATGAATGATGAAGAAATATATTTCGGACCACAGAGTATTAAGTCCCTTTATATTGACAACATCAGCAATATTTATCCAAATCCTATTGTTAATGGTCTTAAGATGGATGTTGGCGTGAAAAATCCAACAACGCTTACAGTAAAGATATATAATCAGATGGGACAGACACTGATCCTGGAACAATTCCAGTTGAGCAATTCCAAAACCATTGAAATAAATACTTCAACATTAGGCTCAGGATTCTATTTTGTCGAGATCATTGCTGAAGATAACTACCGGGTCGCAAGGAAGTTTATTAAGTAATAGATCATCTTATCATATAGTAAAAAGGCTGTCCTTACAGGGCGGCCTTTTTTTTGCACTTTGAAATAATATTTAATTTGATTATATTTGTTAAGTCAAAAGATCACATGGCATTTAACTAATAACTATCTGGATTTACTTAATCTGAACGGTTTTGAGCATTAAATTCTTCAAATTATTTGTTTTCACATCTTGTGTTTTAACACTTTCCGTTAATACATTCTCGCAGGATATTAAACGAACCAACAATTGGTATTTCGGCCTAGATGCCGGCGTGGAGTTCAATAGCGGAGAAGCTGTTGCCCTGTATGATGGAAAAATGTATGACCACACTTTCAGGGGAAATACCACCATGAGTGACACCAACGGCAACCTTTTGTTCTACACCAATGGATGGCATTTATGGAATAAGAACCATGTATATATGACATACCAATTTCTTGCCACGACACAGCAGGTGATATCATTTCCTTTTCCCGGGGCCGATCATCTGTATTATGTCTTTTCAGTCCCATATTATAACCCCCCGGCAAATTATTATTTTACCCAGTATGGCATTGTTGACATGAGCATGAATGGGGGATTAGGAGGAGTAAGTGGGAATATTACCACGCTGGATGCAGCCTGGGATGCAGCTGAACAGATTACGGCAGTTAAGCATAAAAACAAACAAGATGTTTGGGTGGTCACCCGGAAATATACCGAGAATAAATATGCGTCTTTTCTTGTTAACCAGTTTGGCGTAAATACGAACCCGGTCCTCAGCCCTGCACCGGTGCATGGGTCAAGTATGTTTGACGACAAGCACGGGGAGATGAGAATATCATATGATAAAGAATATTTAATTCTGTGCAATATGGGCTCCAATCTTACAAACACTGATTGGATTGAAGTATGTAAATTTAACGATGAGAGCGGCGAAGTGGATTACCTGTATTCCCTTCAGTTCAGAGATCCAAATTATCCTTATGAGCTCTGGCCTTTTGGTGTAGAATTTTCACCTGATTCTAAATTTCTTTATGTTGCATTTTCCCACCATAACCCTACGGTCGATAAAGGGTCAGTATATCAATTTAATGTACAGGATATTGAAGATTCTGCAAGCTTTGTACAATCAGCAGTAGAGATTGGGCATGGAAATGAGAAACATGGTTTGCAACTTGCATCAGACGGCAAAATTTATGTTACGGCACATGCCACTCAGGGTGGATTTCCGTGGCTTGGCGTTATCCACAAGCCATGGGTGCAGGGAGCATTTTGCCAGTACGAAAACGAAGGTGTTTACCTGGACCCTGGCGAGACAAGTGCCGCACTCCCTAATTATTTGCCGGATTACTTATACAGATTCGACTTTGAGGGAACCTGCGAAGGTGAGTCATATCAGTTCACATCATTTTTCCATCCTGAGCCTGTAAATATATTATGGAATTTTTCAGATCCGGCGTCAGGGAGTAATACATCAACTGAATTAAATCCTGTACATGTATTTTCTGACGGAGGCATCTACGAAGTATCAGTGCATGTTGAATACCCCAATGGGCGTATCGAAGAAACATCCCGTAAGGTGGAAGTTGAATACGCACCCGAACCTGATCTGGGCCCTGATACAACTTTCTGCACAGGCGGGCAAATAACACTTGATGCAGAATGCGGCCCACATGATTATACATGGAACACAGGCGTAACTGGCAGCAGCCAGATCATCGTTTCCGATACAGGATGGTATTGGGTGAGGGTGGAAAATGATGCCGGATGTTTTGCAATCGACTCCATTCACCTCTCCTTCTTACCTCCGACGCTGGCAGATACAGCTAACCTGGAAGTCATTCCTACCACCTGTGGAGACAGCACCGGGGTTATAAAAGGGATAGTTATCAATGGAACCCCACCCCTCTCTTATCAATGGCTTAATGACCTGGGCAACCCTATTTCAAATGCATTGGACATTTACCATCTTCCCGTAGGGAATTACACACTGGAAGTTACTGACGGCAATGGATGTATCAGCATTATTGACACCTATTCCATTATTGATGCAGGAAATGTGTTGATAGACAGCGTTGATTATACCATTGAACATTGTGGACAACAGGATGCCACCATTAATATTACAGCTATTTCCGGTCTTAGTGCTATGCTTTTCTATTCCATTGATGATGGATTAACTTTTCATAGCAATCAGGGGTTCTTTACCAATTTGTCAGCAGGAACCTATGCAGTTCGCGTTCGTGATTCATTAGATTGCCATTGTGTATACGTCAACAATCCCATCATCATTCCGAACACTGATGCTCCTGAGATCACAAATGTACAGATCGGGGCCTGTTCACCGGGGCAAAGTAATGGTTCTATAGAGATATCTGCCTCAGGCAGTGGTGACACGCTCTATTATTCAAACGATAATGGAATCAATTTTCAAGTGAATGATGGTGGGTTCTTTAACCTGGATGCAGGCTATTATACCTGCGTGGTTGAAGATGAGGTTGGCTGTGATACCACATTTATTGTGGAAGTGCCGGAAGAGGTTACTATTCAATTACAAGCCCAGGCAGGTGCTGATGAGGTATGCCCGGGCAATGCAGCTTTTGTTCCACTGCAGGTGTGTAATTTCAATGATGTGGCCAGTTTTGAAACCATTCTTTTTTATAATAAAACTATTCTGACATGTACAGGCTTTGCCAATGCACATGCGCTATTGGAAGATTCATTAGAAGCACAGTTATTCCCAACGGAAGGGAAAATACAATTTAAGTGGTCTTCTGCTGCTATCAGCCTGCCTGATGATGCCCTTATGGTAAATCTGGTATTTGAGTCTGTTGACCCCGGCATAAGCCTGGTTGAGTGGGATGGATCTATCGGTGCCAGCTTCTTTCAGAACTCAACGGGCTTGAATATCCCGGTAGACTATCACACCGGAAATGTAAAGATCTATAAAGAAGTATCGCTTTCATTGAACTATACAGCATCAGCCTGCCAGGGTGATACCCTGAAATTTTTCCCTATGTTAACATCCGCCAATGGAGATGTGAGTTGGTTATGGACTGACCCCATTGGGGATACAAGCAGTTATTTTATACTGACCATTAATAACATCCAACAAAACCAATCCGGGACATATTCCCTCTTGGTCACTGACACTGTGGGTTGTTATGCTGAAGTTTATTGCGATGTACTCGTTTATCCAACTCCGATACCGGCATTTGCCGGACAGGACACCATTACCACAGAAGATCCGATAGAACTGGATGGCGGCAATAACTATCTAAGCTACCTTTGGAATACAGGAGATACTGTCCAGCACATCACTGCCGGTTATGACGACTGGTATAGTGTATACATTGAATCACAACAAGGTTGCTTTGGTGAAGATTCCGTTTATGTATTATTCTGGGAGCCGCCACAGCCACCTGAACCGATCTATGATCACTTTCACCTGCCAAATGCCTTTACTCCTGACGGAGATGGATTAAATGATGAGTTTAAGGTAATCGGGGCTCCTGATAACATCACTTCATTTAACATGTACATTTTTAACCGTTGGGGACAAATGGTGTTTGAATCTAAGGACGTTTCCCTGGGATGGGATGGCACATTCAATGGTGGGGAAGCTCCGGTAGGAACTTATGCTTATAAGCTGATGTATTCAATCAATGCTTATGACTTTACCAGATCAGGAACTGTGGTATTAATAAGGTAAGTACCTATTCAACCAACTGTCATGCTGAAGTCGAAGCACAACCAGTTCAACCAATTCAACCAGTTCAACCAATTCAACCAGTTCAACCAGTTCAACCAATTCAACCAATTCAACCAATTCAACCAATTCAACCAATTCAACCAATAAACCCAAA
>JBDLIJ010000214.1:0-5521 GCA_039714935.1 Bacteroidota bacterium
AAAACTGCTCCCCATACAACGTGAAGACTTTGAAGGCATCTTTGAAGCCATGCACGACCTTCCGGTAACGGTTCGTCTGCTTGACCCTCCCCTGCATGAGTTTGTTCCTCATGAAGAAGAGAACCAGAAAGAGATGGCTGAGGAGATGGGTATCAGCGTGGAAGAGGTTAAAGAAAAAGTTGAAGGACTTGCCGAGTTCAATCCTATGCTTGGACACCGTGGCTGCCGTTTGGGAAACACCTATCCTGAGATATCAGAAATGCAGGCCAGGGCCATCATTGAGGCTGCCCTCAACCTTAAGAAAAAGGGTGTCAATGCAAAACCTGAGATCATGATCCCGCTCACAGGCACACTGAAAGAGATGAAAATGCAGGAAGACCTTGTACGCAATACCGTTGAAAAAGTATTTAAAGAACGTGGCGAACGCATGGAATACCTCGTTGGCACGATGATCGAAGTGCCCAGGGCTGCCCTTACCGCTGATGAGATCGCGGAATCAGCCGAATTCTTCAGCTTCGGAACCAATGACCTCACACAGATGACCTTTGGATATTCAAGGGATGACGCCGGAAAATTCCTTCCTGTATATCTGGAAAAAGGTATCCTGAAACATGATCCTTTCCAGGTATTGGATCAAACAGGCGTTGGACAACTTGTTGAGATGGCTGTAAAAAAAGGCCGCCACACCCGCCCCGGTATAAAAATCGGCATCTGTGGTGAGCATGGTGGTGAGCCTTCATCTGTTGAATTCTGTAATACACTTGGTTTTAATTATGTGAGCTGTTCTCCTTTCCGCGTACCCATCGCACGGTTGGCAGCTGCACAAGCAGTCATAAAACAGAGATAATTGCAACATAAAGTTTGAAAGAGGGATGCTGTCATAAATCAGTATCCCTCTTTTTTTTGTACACAATAAATTGTTAATTTTTCTTGCTGATAAATTTTTCACAACCAAGCTTTTTCCTTATTTTTGCCTGATCACAGAGTTCAAACCTATTAGCATTATTAATCATGGCAGATATTAACAAAATTAAAAAGGCATTAGCCGATTACGGAATCCCAGAAGTTGGAGAACTTCATTACAATCTTTCTTACGATGAACTTTATGATCATGAGCTGGATCCCTCAAACGTTAGTTATGAAAGGGGATTTGAAACTGATACGGGTGCTGTGGCTGTTGACACAGGCATCTTCACAGGCCGTTCACCTAAGGACAAATTCATCGTTGATGAAGAAACTTCCCGTCATAATATCTGGTGGAAGAATGCACAAAGGAAGGCATCTGACAATAAGCCGGTAACTGAAGAAAACTGGAAGAAGATCTATGCTGTAGGAGTAAAGGAACTAAACGGAAAGAAATTATACGTACAGGATGCTTATGCGGGCGCCAATGAAGACACTCGCCTGCGCATCCGTGTTGTCACAGAAGTGGCCTGGATGGCTCATTTTGTGAAAAATATGTTTATCAGGCCAACAGAGGAGGAACTTGAAAATTTTGAACCCGACTTTGTCATGCTCAATGCATGCGAAACTACTGATCCTGACTGGGAAGAACATGGCTTGCACAGTGAGGTATTTGCTGTGTTTAACCTGAAAGAGAAAAAAGCTGTTGTTGGGGGCACATGGTATGGAGGAGAGATCAAAAAAGGAATCTTTTCTATCATGAATTATTACCTTCCACTGCGTGGCATTGCAGCCATGCACTGTTCTGCCAATATGGGTAGAAGAGGCGATACTGCTATCTTCTTCGGGCTGTCAGGTACCGGAAAAACAACTCTCTCTGCAGATCCTAAGAGAGCACTCATAGGTGATGATGAACATGGCTGGGATGACAATGGTGTTTTCAATTTTGAAGGCGGTTGCTATGCAAAATGCATCAAACTACGTGAAGAAACAGAGCCGGACATCTACAGGGCTATCAGGCGGGATGCATTGCTTGAAAATGTTGTGTACGATGAAAATGGCAAGATCGACTTTGATGATAACAGCAAGACTGAGAATACAAGGGTAAGTTATCCTATTCATCATATTGACAATATCGTTAAACCGGTATCCAGAGGAGGGCACCCTGAGCATGTTATCTTCCTTACCGCAGATGCATTCGGGGTATTGCCACCGGTATCCAAGTTAACGGAAGATCAAACGATGTATCACTTCTTAAGCGGATACACCGCTAAGGTTGCCGGTACTGAGCGCGGTATCAACGAGCCTGTGCCTTCATTCTCCACATGTTTCGGTGCAGCATTTCTACTGCTTCACCCAACCGTGTATGCTCAGGAACTGGTTAAAAAAATGCGTGAGCACGGATCAACGGCTTACCTCGTAAACACAGGCTGGATCGGAGGCCCTCCCGGAATAGGAGAGCGTATGAGCCTGCCTTCAACCAGAAAGATCATTGACGCCATCATCAATGGCGTACTTGATGATGCTGAATACGAACAATCTCCCTATTTTCAATTAGCTATTCCGAAAACAGTTCCGGGCTGTCCCGCAGGTATTTGCAATCCTAAAAATGCGTGGGAAATAGCTGATAACTGGGACCAGGCTGCCCGCAAGCTTGCACAGAAGTTTATTGATAACTTTGAAGAATTCACAGATTCGGAAGAAGGAAAACGCCTGGTGGCAGCAGGACCGCAGATCAGGAAATTCGCTATTGATTAAGCATAACCGGCATCACAAGCATCAGTATCTCTTCCGCTTCATTTTCCTTTGTTAATGGATGCATGATGCCTGCCCTGTTAGGCGCTGACATCTCAATGATGATCTCTTCTGAGTCAATGTTGGTCAACATCTCCTGCATAAAGCGTGAATTAAAGCCAATCTCCATATCTTCGCCTTCATAGCTGCAGGTAAGCCGTTCTTTGGCTTCGTTTGAGAAGTCTATGTCTTCAGCGGCAAGAAGCAATTCCTTCCCCGAAAGCTTAAACCTTACCTGGTGTGTCGACTGATTGGCAAATATGGCCACGCGCCTGATCGAGTTCAGGAGGGAAAGCCTGTCAACGGTAAGTTTATGAGGATTATCAGTTGGGATGACTGCTTCATAGTTGGGATATTTCCCATCAATAAGGCGGCATGTCATCTTCACATTTTCGAAGCTGAATACTGCATTGGTCTGGTTATAATCAATACTTACATCTTCTTCAGATGCAGAAAGGATATTCTTTAACTGGTTCAGCGGCTTCCTGGGCATAATAAATGAGGTAGACTCAGCAGCACTGAAATCAGTCCTGCTATATCTTACCAGCTTATGCGCATCAGTGGCAACGCAGGTGATATCATCAGGTGTTAATTCAAAGAATACACCTGACATCACAGGCCTGAGTTCATCATTACCGGCGGCAAACAAGGTTTTGTTAATGGCATTAACCAATAATTCCGAGCTGATTGAAATAGCAACGGTTTCTTCCAGTGCAGGAGCAACAGGAAACTCATCGCTTTTATGGCCACTCAGCTTATATTTACCCTCTCCGGCTGAGATTTCAACTCCAAGCGTTTCCTTATTGATCGTAAATTGCACAGGGATATCAGCAAAAGTCTTCAGGGTGTCGATAAGGATCTTGGCAGGAATGGTTAACGAACCTGGATCTTCAGCCTTGTCGAGGGGTATGGTCACTGTCATGGTAGTTTCCAGGTCAGAAGCTGTGATCATCAATGAATCGTCCTTCAACTCAAAGAGGAAATCATCAAGTATCGGAAGTGTGTTACTAGTGTTCAATACACCACTCAATGCAGTGAGGTTCTTAGATAATAAAGAACTTGAAACGATGAATCTCATATGTTAAGTTTTTCTGTTTTGAATAATGCTTTTTTCGCTAGGTAAAAATATTAATTTTTTTGACAAGATTGCATGAATACATAAAATAATGGCCTGCATCATTGTTTTGACTTATACAAAAACCTTGACTCGGTGCCGGACAGCAATCTTTTGATGTTTTTTGCATGAGTCAGGGGAACGAATATGGCAACTGCAGCAGAGAGGATAATGAGCGGTATTTCAGTATTCCCACATAAAAACAGTGATAAAAAGGGAAATGCTATACAAGCTGTTATGGAAGCCAGGGATACGTAGCCCGACAAAAGAAATACAATTATAAACACCACAAAGACAGCCAGTCCACTCACAGGAAACAGTGCAAACCCTACCCCAAGAAGCGTTGCCACACCTTTGCCACCCTTAAATCCGGCAAAGACAGGAAAGATATGTCCAATCACAACAGCCCCGGCAAGCCCGGTTGTGATATAATAATAGTTTGCATCAAAGACGCTTTCCTGTGGCAGAAAGTGGAATAAATAAATAGCAAACCATCCTTTCATCACATCAAGCAGAAAAACCGGGATGCCCGCTTGCCATCCCAGCACCCTGAAAGTATTGGTGGCCCCTGCATTACCACTGCCTTGTTTTCTTACATCGGTATGAAAGAATAGTTTACCTATCCATACCGCAACAGGAACAGAGCCCAGCAAATATGCCAGCACAATACCTCCTGTAATATATGACCATTGTACGATATCCATCTTATTGCACATCAATGCCGTTCATTTCCTCCATTCTCCTCTTAAAGTCAAGCATTTTCCTCTTGCTGGAGATCACAAACTCATATGGCACCTCTTCTTCTCTTGACTTGACGATCCGTTTATCTTCTCTCAGGTCAAGTATTTCATTATTATATACCTCATTTGAAGATATCGTCTGCATGATATAATTTCTATAGGAGAAGAAATACCATTCGCCACCCGGCAGCTCAAAATAAATATTGATCACTCCAAAACCAGTGGGTTTTCGTTCAATCTCAATATAACCCGGAACAGAGCCGTTAACAATTTCGCCACCTAGGCTAAACATTCCCAGATCATCATAAGATACAAATGAGGAGGAGGCAGGATTCCAGTTAAACTTCACCTGCGTAAACAGCATCATATAATTTAATTCGTTGGGAAGGCGCCTGACGGTACCAAAGTTACTCAGATCGGAGATAATCCTGTCTACTTCAGAGACCGGCACGATTTGCTTCAGGAAATTTACAAACTTAATATCTGTTGTTTCTGTACCCGGCAGATTAGCAGAAGACAGCGTTTTAGAAAGTTGTCGCTGAATACCCATATCAAAGAAAAAGTCGAGGCCGATGACCAGATCGAATTTTGTTGAATCAGGTATGATATAATGAGCAGCCTGTCCGTACAGGTCAAGCGTAACATACGGAAGATCAATTTCCATTTCCAATGGCCCCACCCCTTCCAGGACACAGTTATCACTATGAAATGCAAGATAAGGCTTCATATCATTGTCTGTGGTATCAGACACCATAAATGTTTCTTCACTCATATCATATGACAGAAAGCCCCCTGAAGATAAAACAGGAATGTCAGTCTCTCTGTCGGCCCCGGTGAAGAATGCCGGATAGAAGTTATCCTTTTCAGGTGAATAAACGAGGCTTGCCAGCATGGGCTCATTTTCGGGTCCACGGATTGAATCCCGGAGCGGGATCAGGATGTGATCAGGATCGATCAGTGTATCCATCCT
>JBDLIJ010000215.1:0-5459 GCA_039714935.1 Bacteroidota bacterium
CTGCTCATCTCTTCAATGCTGGTCTCTCCCCTTATCACTATCCTTCCTCTGCCGGTTTCGAAGGCGTCTTTTACACCTTCATATCCATAGATAATACCTCCTGTAGGAAAGTCAGGCGCCTTAACGTATTGCATTAAGTCAGGTATCGTAACATCGTTATTATCAATGTATGCCACTATGCCATCCACCACCTCTGAGAGGTTGTGCGGGGCCATATTTGTGGCCATCCCAACAGCAATACCGGAAGCACCGTTCACAAGCAGGTTTGGAATCGCTGCAGGCAGCACGGTTGGTTCTTCCAGGGAGTCATCAAAGTTTAACTGAAAGTCGACAGTATTCTTATCCAGGTCGCCCACCATCTCTTCTGCGATCTTCTTCATCCTGGCCTCAGTATAACGCATGGCAGCCGGGCTGTCACCGTCAATAGATCCAAAGTTACCCTGTCCGTCAACAAGCGGATAGCGCAATGACCAGTCCTGGGCCATCCTTACCATCGTATCATATACAGAAGAATCACCATGGGGATGGTACTTACCCAGCACTTCCCCTACTATTCTGGCCGACTTCCTATATGCTCTGTTTGACAGCACACCAAGGTCCAGCATGCCATACAATACCCTTCTGTGAACAGGTTTCAGACCATCCCTGACATCAGGAAGAGCCCTCGAAACAATTACCGACATTGAGTAATCAATGTAGGCAGATTTCATCTGTTGTTCTATATTTACTTTTACTATTTTTTCCCCTTCACTCATTTTCCTCAATTTAATTTAAATCATCTGAAAAGAACGTCAGTTCAGAAGCCACGAAAGTAGTGAAAATTGAGGAAATATGGGCATTTTTAAGCATCTTTATTTTTAACAGAATCCTGTTAATAAGTATCTTTCCTTTATAGCCTGAAATCAAGGGATGTGTAAGTATCTTTGATGCATCAGTTACAAGAATTATATTTAATTTTGCAGCAGTTCCGCTTTTCAGGTTTTATAAGTGTGAACATGCAGGCAATCTTGCTTGTTAATTTTATGTAAGAATATAATACTGAACCAATCATATGGAAGCTAAATTTTCTCAAAGAGTTAAAGATGTTTTAACCTACAGCCGTGAAGAAGCAATGAGGCTGGGTAATGACTATATCGGTCTGGAGCACCTGTTACTGGGAATCCTGCGCGAAGGTGAGGGTCTGGCAGTACAGATCATGCTGTATTTCGGACTTGACCTGCAGATGGTCAGGAAGGTGATTGAAAAGTCGATCACCAATCCTGAAAAGAAAAATACTAAACTCGATAATATACCACTTGTTAAGCAAGCTGAACGTGCTCTTAAGATCACCTACCTTGAAGCAAAGATGTTCAAGAGCGACCTTATCGGCACCGAACACCTCCTGCTGTCTATATTAAAAGATGAGGACAACCTGGTGAGCAGAACATTTAAGAAATATGGTGTTGAATATAGTATGGTTAAGGATGAGCTGAAAACGATTATTTCCCGTGATCAGACAGGACCAAGCATTGAGCCTGTTGATGAATTGTCGGAAGATGCACCGGAAGATGAAATGGATGAAGGTGGCCGTGGTTTTGGAGGGAATATTAAAAAGATCTCTGACTCCAAATCCAAGACTCCTGTGCTGGATAATTTCGGCCGTGATATCACACGTGCCGCTGAAGAGGGGCGCCTGGACCCTATTGTTGGACGCCAGAAAGAACTTGAACGCATTGCTCAGATCCTGAGCAGACGCAAAAAGAACAATCCTATACTGATCGGTGAACCGGGTGTGGGTAAGTCAGCAATTGCTGAAGGACTGGCATCCCGCATCATTGAAAGGAAAGTCTCAAGGGCCTTATTCGGAAAACGTATTATCACCCTCGACCTTGCCTCCCTGGTGGCAGGCACCAAGTATCGCGGACAATTCGAGGAAAGGATGAAAGCAGTATTGAATGAACTGGAGAAAAACCCTGACATCATCCTCTTCATCGACGAGATACATACTATCGTAGGTGCAGGAAATGCATCGGGCTCCCTTGATGCCTCCAATATGTTCAAGCCCGCACTGGCAAGGGGTGAGATTCAATGCATCGGTGCCACAACGCTTGATGAGTACAGACAGTATATTGAAAAGGACGGCGCCCTGGAGCGGCGTTTTCAAAAAGTTCTGGTTGATGCCACCAGCCCTGATGAAACCATTGAGATCCTTAATAATATCAAAGAAAAATATGAGGACCACCACCTTGTAAAATACACTCAGGATGCCATTGATGCCTGTGTACATCTCACAAACAGGTATATGAGCGACCGTTTCCTGCCCGACAAGGCCATTGATGCGCTGGATGAAGCCGGATCAAGAGTGCACATCACAAATATTCATGTTCCGGCAGAGATCATTGACGTTGAAAACCGTATTGAAGAGGTTAAGTCAAAGAAAACTGCCGCGATCAGCAGTCAGAAGTTTGAAGAGGCCGCTGAATTCAGGGATGTGGAGCGGAACCTCAATAATGAGCTCGATCAGGCTAAAAAGCGCTGGGAGGAAGAATCTAAAATACATCGCGAAGAAGTTGCAGAAGAGAATGTTGCGGAAGTTATAGCTATGATGACCGGCATTCCTGTTCAACGCATCGCGACAAATGAAAGCGATCGTCTCCTGAGTATGGAAAAGGATATGTCAGACTCTGTGATAGGCCAGAATGAAGCCATCAGCAAGGTTGTCAAAGCCATTCGCAGAAACAGAGCAGGCCTGAAAGACCCAAACAAACCGATCGGAACTTTTATCTTCCTGGGCCCCACAGGTGTTGGAAAAACCCATCTGGCCAAAGTGCTGGCTAAATATCTCTTCGATACAGAAGAAGCCCTGGTTAGAATCGATATGAGCGAATACATGGAGAAATTTGCAGTCTCCAGGCTCGTTGGTGCGCCTCCGGGATATGTTGGCTATGAAGAAGGTGGGCAGCTTACAGAAAAAGTCAGAAGAAAACCATACTCTATCGTACTATTGGATGAAATAGAGAAAGCACATCCTGATGTATTCCATCTGCTGCTTCAGGTGCTTGACGATGGTGTGCTTACCGACAGCCTTGGCAGAAAGGTTGACTTCAAGAATACCATCGTGATCATGACTTCCAATATTGGCTCACGGCAGCTTAAAGATTTTGGCCAGGGAGTTGGATTTTCTACCGAGTCTAAAAAAGCCAGCAAAGCTTCCTACACCAAGGGAGTCATCGAAAATGCCCTTAAAAAATCTTTTGCTCCTGAATTCCTGAACAGGATCGACGATGTGGTGATCTTTGAAAACCTTGAAAAAGAGGCTATCCATAAGATCATTGAAATTGAACTGAAGCAATTGTATGAAAGAATCCATGGCTTAGGTTATAAGATCAAGATCAGTAAGAAGGCAAAAGACCAGATCATAGAAAAAGGATGGGATCCGCAATTCGGCGCCCGCCCACTCAAACGTGCCATACAGAAATATGTGGAAGATGTCCTGGCAGAAGAGCTGATCAGGCACAAGATCAGTGCGAATGACACCATTTACCTCGACTATGATGAAAAGAAAGACGAGATGAAGGTGAAGATCACGAAGGCTGCCTCCCCTGCTAAGAAGAAATAAGGCATAAGGCACATGGTAAATTGACGTTTGACAACTGACAATTGACAATTACAATTGAGGCTGCCATGGAAAGCCCTCTATGTCCCCTTTACCTGCCTCAGATAGAATAAAATTTCCGCCCCTGCCATTTTTTGTGTCAGATCAATTATAAGTATAGCATTTATACTTCTGTTTAGCATATTTTATATATTTGCATCCCAAAGTGAGTATCCTGGCTGGGGGAGATGAGGTGTGTGGGAAGGACGAATATCGAATAGCGAATATTCTTCTGAATTCTAGAATAAAGGTAAAGTCTATAAATAAACTAATGATATAATGGAAAAGGATAAAATTGTAAGTGGTGGGGAATTTCTGATCAAAGAGACAGATCCACAGGATGTCTTCATTCCTGAAGAGCTGAATGAAGAGCAGCAGATGATCATTGAAACATGTGAAGGTTTTCTGGAAACAGAGATATTTCCTATGCTTGACAGGATCGATGCTCAGGAAGATGGCTTGATGCGTACCCTTATCGGCAAGGCCGGTGAACTGGGGCTGCTTGGTGTTTCGCTGCCAGAAGAATACGAAGGATTTAACCAGGATTTTGTGACCTCTATGCTGGCCAGTGATGCCATGGGCGCAGGCTATTCATTCTCAGTAGCATATTCTGCCCATACCGGCATCGGGACACTGCCCATACTGTATTATGGCAGTGAGGAGCAGAAGCAGAAATATCTCCCTAAGCTTGCTACCGGCGAATGGGCTGCCTCCTATTGTCTGACTGAACCTAATGCAGGTTCTGATGCCAACTCGGGAAAAACAAAGGCTGTACTTTCAGAAGACGGCAAGCATTATATTCTCAATGGACAGAAGATGTGGATCACCAACGGTGGCTTTGCAGATATTCAGACCGTTTTCGCAAAGATCGATAACGATAGGGTATACAGTGCTTTTATTGTCGAGAAAGATTATGAAGGCGTTGTGATCAACCCTGAGGAAAGGAAAATGGGTATTAAAGGATCATCCACGGTACAGATATTTTATAACGACGTTAAGGTTCCGGTTGAGAACCTGCTTGGAAAGAGAGGCGGTGGTTTCAGGATTGCCCTGAACATTCTGCATATGGGCAGGATAAAACTTGGCGGCACAGTGCTGGGAGCATCCAGAAGGGCGATCTCACAATCTGTTCAGTATGCCAATGAAAGAAAACAATTTGGCCAGCCAATATCAAATTTCGGAGCCATCAAGCATAAGCTTGGTGAACAGGTGATCCGCACCTTTGCTACCGAATCTGCCGTTTATCGTGTAAGTAAAGACATTGATGATGCCAGCGATAAACTTATGGCTGACGGAAAAGATAAACCTCAGGCTACCATTGAGGCCATTGCCATGTATGCCATCGAGGCTGCCTTGCTCAAAGTATTCGGCTCTGAAGCACTGAATTATGTGGTAGACGAAGCTGTACAGATCTTCGGAGGTATGGGATTCTCAGCAGAAACGGATGTTGACAGGGCTTATCGTGATTCCCGTATCAACAGGATATTTGAAGGCACAAACGAGATCAACAGGCTGCTGGTGGCTGATACTACCATCAAAAAAGCCCTGAGGGTTGGATTTGATGTTGTAAGGTATGCACAACATGTAGTAAAAGAATCTGATAAGGAAGCAGAACAGGCTGTCACGTCTATGAGCTGTTATAAAGATAAACAGAAGTGCACGCAGAATTTCAAAAAGGCGGTGCTTTTCCTTCTGGGTATTGCCACTGACGCATTCCAGAAAGACCTGTTTAACCAGCAGGAGGTGCTTGCGAATATATCTGATGCCATCATGCAGACTTATACAGCTGAGTCGACCATGTTACGTGTAAGAAAGCTTGAAGAAA
>JBDLIJ010000216.1:0-5449 GCA_039714935.1 Bacteroidota bacterium
TCTGGATATTCCCAATAAGGTCCATGTTCAGGAGTTTCAATCCCCTGATTTGCATATCCGATATCTATAACTGGTATTAATATCATTTTTCTCTAATGACACACAACGATATAGTGTTTTATTAATCGTTCATTCAAAAATAACTTAATTAAGCCAGATATTCAAGCTTTGTAGAACTGATTTTAAAACAGGTGTAAATGAATGATTGATAAAACAAGTTGAACGATGCCGCAATGCTATGGGTATAGTATGGAATCTGCTACTGATTGGAATGCGATATCAGGAAGGATATTTTTAGTTATCTGATAATAGTTGTGTTGATTCATGGTGTTTTTATAAAAGCAGAATAAAATCAGGCATACTTCACCCATTACAGCAAAATATGCTGTTTGATAAGTATTGTTATTCCAAAGAACGAAACAGGGTAATATACTTACCCTGATTTAATTTGCTTAGGTACAAGTAGCGACAAAGATCTCATTTTTCCTTTCTTACAGACTGGGCAGCAATATGGGTCCTTCCCGCTTACCTCTCTAAAAACGTCAAAGGCAGGCAATCCTTCCAATACAGGTAGGAAGCTTTCTTTACCGATCAAGTCAAAACACAGACTGTTTTTGTCCTGTCCGGTGCATAGTGCCATAATACCAAAATATCGGATTTTGTAGAAGCCGCATGGAAGAATATGTTGCATAAAACGCCTGATAAATTCATCAGCATCCAATGTAATTTCTTTGGTGAACATACCCGTTTTATGGTCTTTGCACCTGAACGTGATCCGTCCATCTTTGCAAGACATTATCCTGTGATTGGAGATGGCTACCCGATGAGTATATTTCCCCAGGTATTCGACTACCTTGTCCACACTACCGAAAGGCTTTTTAGCATAAACATTCCAGGGGGTTTTATAGAGCTGGACTTTGAGTTTATTAAAGTTGCTGCAATCATTCGGGAGCTTAAGGGTATTATTGCTAATTGCCTTCTCAAGCAAGCTGCATAATATCCCCCTGAATAGAGCAGACAGAACCTTAACAGGCAAAAAGAAAGTTCTGCCTGAATGAACCCATTCCATATCATCCTCCGATATTCCCCCTGCCGGAACGATCATATGAATGTGGGGATGATAGTTTAGTGTTTGTCCCCAGGTATGTAATACTGCTACCGCCCCTGTTTGTGCACCAAGGAATTTGGGATTAGCTGCACAGGATTTTAATGCCATGGCAGAGGCCTTGAATAAAAGTTTATAAGCCTGCGCCTGGTTCAGGTAAAAAAGTTTGTGAAGGCTTTGCGGGATTGTGAAGACCAGATGAAAGTGTCTGGCCGGAGGAAGTTTGGCCTTCAATTTATCTACCCATTGCACCTGTTTAATATACTGACATTTGGGGCAATGCCTGTTACGGCATGAGTTGTATGCATGCCTTGTGTTTCCGCAATGATCACATTTTTCGATATGCCCACCCAGTTCAGCACTCCGACAGTTGATAATATCGTTGAAGGCTTTTGTCTGGACAGGACGTAAGTTGTGGATATCTGAATACCCATCGCCAAATTTTCTAAAAATATCAGCGATCTCAAGTTTCTGTTTTATATTTTCCATGTCGATCAGCCCTAAATATCCATATCATCTAAAGGGGAGCGCACCATGGAGGGGTCTATCCGTGCAATGTGCAGATAGATCGAGGTGGTTTTTATGGATGTATGCCCTAAAAATTGTTGTATGATTCGAATATTAATTCCGTTTTCGAGCATATGTGTGGCAAAGCTGTGACGCAGGGTGTGGAATGAAATATTTTTCTTTAATCCGGCTTTCTTTGCCGCACGTTTTACGATCAGATTGAGCGTACCGTCAGAAAGATGTGTATCCTTTTTTCCGGATGGTTCAAACATGAATGTCGAGGGCTTGTGTAGTTGATAATAAAACCTCAGTAATTCAAGAGCCTTGGGTGAAAGCATAGTGAAGCGGTCTTTTTTACCTTTGCCGTGCACTACTCTTACCTGCATCCTTTCTGAATCGATGTGCCCTGGCTTCAGAAGCTTGATTTCACTGCGGCGCATACCGGTAGAATAGGCCAGCATGATCATTGTTCGGTGCTTAAGATTTTTAGTAACATTAATGATTGCAGCAACCTCGCCAACTGATAATACCACTGGCAGCCTTCTTTCACGCCTGGGCCGTTTAATCTTTATCGATTCCCAATCACGCTTTAAAATATCCTGCTGAATGATCTTAAAAGCGCTGATGCTTTGATTGACCATCGACACGGATACCTCATCAACGGTGATACGCTGGTGAAGGAAATCCTTAAATTGATTAATTGAAATCTCTTCAACCGGCTGATTGAAGAATTGTGTTAACTTTGAAATGGAAGCAACATAGCTTCTGATTGTTTTTTCGCTGTAATTGCGGATCTGCATCTCGCGGATCATGCAAGTACGCATCGAACTTTTTTTTTCATGTTTGTTGTTTTTATAGGTTTGGACACCATAAATTTAACAAACATTTTACCGCCTCCGAAAGGGGGCGGTTTCGTTCAACTCGTTTATATGTTAACCTTTTGTTGCGTTTAACATCCTATATAGGAAGTAAAGGTAAAAAAGTGCTCAAAAAGTGTTGTTTTATATTTCGCTAGATATCATCAAATGGACTAATTACCTTACTTATGCTTTTGGTGCTTATATGCGTGTATATCTCTGTGGTTTTACTGCTTTTATGCCCTAACAACTCCTGAATGATCCTGATGTCATATCCACTCTCGTGCAAATGCGTGGCAAAACTATGCCTCAGCATATGTACTCCACCTGCTGTCTTAATACCAGCATGCAATTTCGCACGCTTAAAGATATTGTTTATACTTGTTCCTGAATATTGACCACCCTGCTGCCCTTCAAATAAATAATACTTTGGTTTATACAATTGGTAATATTCTCTAAGTAAAATTAATATATTTTTTGATAAACCAACAACCCGGTCTTTTGCTCCTTTCGAATTTTTAATATTAATAAGCATCCGCTTCGAATCAATATCCTTGATCCTGAGATTGATCAATTCACTCCTCCGTAGTCCTGCCGAATAGATCAAACTTAAAATTGCCTCGTGTTTTAAGTTCTTAACAAGCCTTAATAACAGGGAAACCTCTTCTTTCGATATTACCTGTGGTAAATAACTCCCCTTTCTCGGCCGCTCCAATTCCTTCAACTCCATCTTTATCCCCAGCTTTTTTAAATAAAATAATTTGATCGCATTGATCATCTGATTCTGCATACCGGCGCTGTTGCATCCATTGTGAGAGCATTTTAATCTGGTTCTTCCTGTCGTGTATTTTTAATTCTTCCATAATATTATTTTATTGTAAAAGTTTAATTGTTTCTATTTATTAATACCTAAAATCCCAAAATGTCACAGCTATTGCCTCTTATCTTTTTTATTTGAAATTTGTATCTTGGAGTTTTTTTGAAATTTGTTTTTTTGAATCTAATCAATGAGACCCACAACACTTAGATCCGACAGCCTGCTCCTGCTTACCTCATTCATCTGGGGCCTGGCCTTCGTGGCACAGCGCATGGGCATGGACTATGTGGGCCCGTTTATCTTTAATGGCATTCGCTTTGCCCTTGGTGCACTCGTCATTCTGCCATTTATCATATTTGCTAAACCGTCCCCCGCCCCCCGCCCCTCGCCCCAATATTTAATCTACGGAGGGATCATCCTGGGACTTACGGTTTTCGGTGGCGCTACCCTGCAACAATATGGCCTGGTATATACCACTGCCGGCAATGCCGGATTTATCACCGGGCTGTATGTGGTAATCGTTCCCATCCTGGGGCTTCTGCGAAAGCAGTACCCACATTTTACAGTGTGGATAGCCGTATTGCTGGCGGCAATGGGCTTATACTTTTTGAGTATTTCAGAGGGGCTCTCAATATCTTTTGGCGACCTTCTTGTGCTGATAGGAGCAGTCTTCTGGGCAGTGCATGTGGTGGTCATCGGAGTATTGTCACCTAAGGTGAATGCGCTGAAACTGGCATTAATGCAGTATGTGATCTGTTCGGTATTAAGCATTGCTGTGTCCGTATTAACAGAAACAAATACCCTTGCAGGGGTGATAGATGCAACAATACCGATTCTCTATGGAGGCGTGTTGTCTGTGGGGATAGCCTATACCTTGCAGGTTATCGCACAGAAAAAGGCCCCACCCGCCCATGCAGCCATCATCCTGAGCCTGGAAGCTGTATTTGCTGCTATCGGTGGATGGATCATTCTGGATGAACAACTGGCAAGCAGGGAAATCCTCGGCTGTGTGTTAATGCTCCTGGGAATGTTGGTCGCACAGTATCCTTCTCTGCGGAAAAACCGTATTTTTGCCGGAAATAAATCCTTATAGCGCAACCAGGACCTGATTATTGATATGAAGAAGTTAATTATTGCCGGCCTTTCCTTAATAATCTTACTTAATATTAACAGCCGGGGCTTAGCCCAGGAATATGACAGTATCATCCATACAACATTTCTTGAGGAAACGGAAGGCATCGTCATACTTAAAAATTATGGAGGCCTGCTCCCTCTCCATCACAGCAATATAAAAATTCTGACCTTGATAGATCCTGCCCCTCCCGGTTCTGACATCTCTTCTTTCGGCACCATCAAAAATAGCTTAAGCGACTCTGTGAAAATATACTCCGCAATGGGAGCCAATGCATCAATTTCGCTTGCTGTTGATAGCATGTTCAAAGAGGCTGTGGCAAAAGCAAGATGGGCTGATGTTGCCATCGTTTTTGTGGGGCAAGCCAATAGCTTTAACGGTGATGGTGATGTTTTGAGGAACCGTGACATTCAAAATCAATCCCGCCTGATCAGGGCAGTGTACGAAGCCAACCCGAATACAATTGTCGTTCTGCAAACCGCTTCTGCGGTGGACATCGAAGATTGGGCTTTCGACATTCCGGCAATCATACAGGCATGGACACCGAAACAGGAGAGCGGTGCTGCAATAGCTGATGTGCTGTTCGGCAATATTGATCCCAGCGGCAAGCTGCCTTTCAGGTGGACCATGAACGAAAACCAGAACTTTATGACACGTTTCCCATTTGGACATGGTCTTTCGTACACTACAATTGGAATAGGTAAGCTGATGATGCGGAGAAATCAGGATGGCAGCGGGTGGACTGCTACGGTGGAAACAAAAAATATGGGATCAAGGACAGGAACAGAATTTCTGCATGTATATGTAAACCATCATGAAAGAAAAACCTCCATGACTGAAAGGCAGCTCAAGGCATTCAGGCGTGTTAAGCTGCAAGCAGGGCAGAAGAAGATCGTCTCCATTCAGCTTCCTTATGAAGCATTTTCTTCTCTAAGCAAAGAAATGAATACATGGAACATTGATCCCGGCCTCTATGATATCCTTGTTGGTACTTCAGCAGAAGATATTAAGCTTCGCAAAACAATTGAGAT
>JBDLIJ010000217.1:0-5356 GCA_039714935.1 Bacteroidota bacterium
CATAGTACCCTGGTGGATCTCTTTGGAACTTTCTTCCTGCACAAAAGCAATGAGGTCGATATAATCGATATCCCATGCTGCGTCAAGAGTAATATTGTAACTGATAACCACTTGATCCCCGCCGGCAAAGTCGACGGTTGTTCCGAATTGGTCAGGATACATGGCGCGCTCGCAATAATCAACATAGTCTTCACCCTGCCATTGATATGGGATATGCGTTTCGGTAAGGACAAGCTGTGCGGTAAGATCTGATGGCGGTGTTCCGTTCTCCAGGTCTATAACCAGTGAAATGCTATAGTTGTTGCCCCCTGTGTTCTGTCCGTAAATACCAAGTGTATAATCACATGGTATGGCAATGCGAGTTTGGTAATGTGGCAAATAAGCATTATAGGTAGTCCCGGAGGTAGAACCGCCTGAGGCCTCTATAACCCCATCAAAGTAGGAACAGGGGAAACCAGTAATACCATAGTAACTAATTCTGTGGGCCGAAGCCGGTGTTTCAAATACGTCTCCAGAATGATAAGCAATCGGAGCTACCTCGCACCCTGCATTGATCAGGTCTTCAATACCCTGGTGGGCACTCGGGCACCATCCGCACCAGGTACCTGTACCATTTTCAATAATGACCTTTTCCCTGGCAACCTGTTGTGAGAAAGAGGTGATAATGAAAACTAAAAGTGTTAATGTAAGTAGAGTCTTTTTCATGACTGTTTGTTTTTTTGAGATTTGATTTTGAGGCGCTAAGATACGCAGGAATAACACATATATAGATATTTAATAATATAAAAACACACTATTTATATAAATTTTAAATAAAAAATAAGGCCGGCTGTTCAGGCCGGCCTCTTTCGCCTAATGTTATGTTTAACTAAAACTTATATGGCAGGGAGTAGGATGCCAGAAGTTTTTTGCAAAACCATTACTAAAATACATGCAACTTATATGCTTTAAGTTTAAATATTTACAAATGGGGAATCTGGTCTAATCATTTGCATGTTTAAGTATATGCATAGCTACTGAAATGAGCAAGTCAGGGAAAGTATTCAATAATAAATTAAAGCCATAGGATTCTTTTTCTACCTTTGATAATCTTAAAAACCAATACAGATCATCAACATGGATAAGGGAATAAACAATGAAGTACGCCTGCAATTTCTGGGCGGTGCAGGTACTGTAACCGGGTCTAAGGCCCTCTTGTCTGCCAATGGCAAAAACATACTTATAGACTGTGGGTTATTCCAGGGGCTGAAAACTCTCCGCCAGCTAAACTGGCAACACCTGCCTTTGGATGCATCTGAACTGGATGCCGTCATTCTTACTCATGCCCATATCGATCATACCGGCTACCTGCCCAGGCTGGTGAAGCAAGGATTCAATGGGCCGGTTTTTGGTTCCGCCCCAACATGTGAGATCACAAAGGTCTTATTGCTCGACAGTGCCAAGATACAGGAAGAGGATGCTGAGCATGCAAACAAAAAAGGGTATACAAAGCACTCACCGGCAAAACCACTTTATACCATAGAAGATGCGCGTATGGCTATCCCCCTGCTTACAAGCCATAAAGAAGATGAGTGGAAGGAGATTGGCGAAGGAATAAAATTCCGTCTTCAAAATAACGCACATATTATTGGGGCTACCCATGTAGACCTGGAAATAAATGGGAAACGCGTAATTTTCTCAGGAGATATCGGCCGGCCGGATGATCCTATGCTGGATGTCCCTGACCGGCCCGAACATGCCGATTATCTGGTCATCGAATCAACGTATGGTGACCGTATCCATCCCCATATCAACAATGAAGAGCAATTCCGGGATATACTGCACGAGGTGGATAAACGCAATGGCATTCTCATAGTGCCCAGCTTTACCGTCGACCGTGCACAGGACTTCATGTACCTGTTCTGGAAACTGGAAAAGAAGAAAGATATCCCTGATATCCCCATTTATCTCGATTCTCCAATGGGCATTGACGTGAGCAAGGTATTTAATACATATCATAAATGGCACAAACTGGGAGCCAGAACATTTGAAGAGGTATTCAGGAATACCCGCATGGTCCGGTCATTTAAAGACACCGAACACCTGGCTGCAGATACGCACCCAAAGATCGTGATTGCCGGAAGCGGCATGATGAACGGCGGCCGTGTCCTCACCTACCTTAAGCGCCACCTTGGCAATCCCGACTCTACTATCATCATCCCGGGCTACCAGGCCGAAGGGACCCGTGGCCGGGATATCCTCGATGGAGCCGGTGAAATTAAAATTCATGGAGAATATTATCCGGTAAGGGCCCATATTGAAAATATTCGCACCATGTCATCCCATGCCGACCAGGAAATGATCCTTGATTGGTTAAGCGGCCTCCAGAATTCTCCTAAAAAGATATTCATAAACCACGGAGAGCCAAAGGCATCCGAAGCTCTTGCAAGGATGGTAAAAGAAAGGTTCAAATGGGATGTTGTTGTTCCTGAACTGGAGAATATTTTTGTTTTATAGCCAGAAATTTTAATTTTTCTTGATTTTGAATTTTGCTATTACGCAATGTTTGCTTATATTTGAGCGAACGAACAACTTATTACTAACCCAAAATTAACTACACATGAGAAAATTTACACTTTCTGTGCTGGTACTTCTTGTATCAGTATTTTTTAGTTTCGGACAAGCGAAATACACCAAAACAACCGACATTGTTAAGTCAACAACACCGGTTGTTAATGTTGAGCGCCCGGATGGTCTGATGGCCGACACCTATTCCATCGACTTTGAAGCTGAAGTGGCTTTTACTTTTGATTTTATGCCATGGACAGTTGTTGATGTCGACGGATTACCTGTATATGGAATGACAGGTGTAACCTGGCCAAATTCAGGCGACCCACAGGCATTCATCGTTTTTAACCCGGATCTGACAGATCCGCCAATTACAGATGATCCTGATATTCTACCTTACGAAGGGGAACAGTTTGGAGCTTGTCTCGCTGCAGTACCTGATGGTTCACAGGGTAACGATGACTGGTTTATCTCTGACATGGTTACGATTGGAACCGATGGTGACGGAGCAAACTTTAACTTCTATGCCAGGACATATTTAGATAACTGGGGACTCGAGAGGTTCAATGTGGCTGTATCAACTACAACACCTGATCCCGGTGATTTTACGGTTATCTCAGGCGCGACATATATTGAAGCTCCTATGGCGTGGACATATTACGAGTTTGACCTTTCTGCTTATGCAGGAATGGACATCTATGTAGCTATCCAGTGCGTAACCTACGATGCTTTCATCTTCATGATCGACAATCTGATGATCGATGTTGGTGGTGGTGGTGGCGGTGGCAACTGCGACAACTTCGACAGCTATGTTGCAGGTGACCTGCTCTGCCCGCAGTCAGGTGGTTTCTGGACCACATGGGACGACAATCCCGGTGGCGACTATGATGGCTATGTAGTAGACGATATGGCAAGCTCAACTCCTAACTCACTTGGTGTTGACGCTGCTGTTATTGAAACTGACGTGGTTACCGACCTTGGCCAGACTACTGCCGGTGTTTGGGATGTCAACCTCGACATTTATATTCCTGATGGTGGCACCTATGGTGGCTACTTCAATGTAATGCAGGATATGGAACTCTTTGGCGCTGCCAACGAATGGGGATTCCAGGTCTATTTCAGGTCTGATGGTACAGGTTATTTCCTCGATGCTGACTTCAACCAGACTGACTTTACTTACCCGGTAGCTGCATGGGTACACTGCTCACTCGAAGTTGACCTCGACATGGCTATGGCTTCATTCTATCTTGATGGTGTAATGCAGGGTGCTTCATGGCAGTGGGATATTGCAGGACCTAATATGCTGGGTGCCGCCGATATCTATGCTGCTGCCGATGGCAACGACGATCCAAAGTTCTACATCGATAACTTCTGCTTCGAAGAAGTAGTGCCAGCTGATGACTGCGACTACTTCGATACTTATGTTGCCGGCGACTTCCTCTGCACACAGTCTGACCTCTGGTGGACATGGGATGACAATCCCGGTGGTGACTATGATGCGTATGTAGTCGACGACATGTTCCAGACAGCTCCTAATTCACTGGGTGTTGATGCTGCTGTTATCGAAACCGACGTGCTTTATGACCTTGGACAGACAACTTCAGGAGCTTGGGAAATTGCGCTTGAAATCTATGTACCCGATGGCGGATATGGTGCTTACTATAACGTAATGCAGGATATGGAACTCTTTGGCGCTGCCAACGAATGGGGATTCCAGGTATACTTCCGCTCAGATGGTACCGGTTACTGCTACGATGCAGACTTCAACCAGTATGATTTCACTTATACAGTAGGTGAATGGACCCATTGTGTACTCTCTGTAGACCTGGATAATCATGGGGCTGTTTATTACGTAAACGAGGAGGCTGTAGGAAACTGGGCCTGGGATGTTGCAGGACCTAATATGCTGGGTGCTGTTGATGTCTATGCCGCTGCTGATGGCAACGACGATCCGAAGTGCTACATCGACAACTTCTGTTATTATCCTGTTGATGCTACCGGTATAGAAAATCCTGTTGCTACAACAAGCATAGAAACAGCTATCTTCCCCAATCCTGCAAAGGATCACGTAACTATAGAAGCTAACGGAATTATTGACGAGATCCTGATCTACAACAATATGGGTCAGTTAGTATATTCAGGAGAAGTCAATGATGACCAGATAATGGTGAATACTTCAACCTTTATCACAGGCATGTACATTGTACAGGTTAAGAGTGGTAACGCAGTTGAAGTCCGCAAACTTATAATTGAATAAGTTTAAGGGGTAGGATTATCAGAAAAGGGGCCATTTGGCCCCTTTTTTTATTTGGCACAATTCATGCATTCAAACAATAAAAGTTAAAGACGAAGGTTATTCTGACAGATATGAAGGCTTTCGAATACCCCGCTAAAATATATTGTATATTTGCTTTCATAAAATGATCGTGTCTATGAAAAGGATCTTGTTTACAGTTATAGGAATCATCATAATCGGATCGGTATATTCCCAGTCGTTCGAATCCACCATCAGGAAATTCAATATAGGCGTTGGTATGCATACCGATATATGGCTGGGCCAACCCCCTGGAATGGATGCCCGAACGATAAACCAGGGTGCCCAGGTAAATGGTATCTATAGCTACCGCATCAACGAAAGCTCAGTCTATATTGCAGGAGGAGTTGGTTTTGGCTTCCATAACCTGTATTCCAATTCATATATCCCCGACATCAAAGCAGATTCCATATCCTTTCTCCAGATACCTGATAATATCGCTTACGATAAAAGTAAGATCAGCCTGGCTTACTTTGACATACCCCTGGAATTCCG
>JBDLIJ010000218.1:0-5343 GCA_039714935.1 Bacteroidota bacterium
TGCCTGCTGCTTACTGCATATTAAAACAAAAAAACACTCCCTATTCTTACAGAAGTATAATTAAAATCGTTCAGGCCCTGCTGGAATGCAAGCTTCAGGTGTAGCTTGCTTAATTTATAAACAGCGTTTGCACGCAGCACCATGGGTTCATCGCCATTGCCTATATATCCATTGTAGCCGCCCCATTTAGCGCTGAATTCAGTCTTTTTAGAATATACTGATACGCCGGCACCGTAGAGGAAGGCATCATTTTGCCGCCACGCATCGTGGTTGGTCTGCCACACATAGAAGCCCATCATGACATGGGGGCGTACTTTAAATTTTGGAGATAGTTGAAAGCTTTTGCCGGCCGAGAGGTCAAAATAATACCCGGGCGCATCGGTAAAGCGGGCATCACCCAGCACATCACCACTGGCAGTACGTAAGGTGATCCCAAGCATGAGGTCGGGCCAGGCACCTTTATCGCGCAATACTTGTATCAGCGTACTAAAATAGAGATCGCCAAAGGCAGTGCCCCTGCAATCATATCCTCGGGCACGGCGTTCATCCCTGGTGATGGTATCCAATGCATAATGCTCAATGGGAACACCGAACACTTCTATAGCGATCATCCCCTCCAGGAAAGGGTATCTCAGCTTCAGGAAAAGGTTTTGTGTTTGATCACCTTTGCTGAAATGAAGATCGAAGCTGCTTTCGAGGCTGATGTTTGTGTCGCTCATTGCATCCCTGATCTCGGGAACGGGTAAGGCATTGGGGCCAAAATAAGCAGGGGAGAAGATCAGATAGCTGGACCAGGGCGACACGCCGTCCCAGTTATGCTTATTATTCCACCAGTCATAACTTTCATCCTGAGCATGCATGATAACTGTTGTGCTGCACAGAAGTATGAAGACAGAAAATCGCAGGAATGCTTTAAGCATTATGTAATTATTAATTCTTCACAAACTTACGAAAAAAGATACGGGCATCGAATATAGGATATCAAGTATTGAGTATCGAATATCGAGTATCGAGTATCGAATATCAAGACGAAGTCTTAAGCGTATACCCGCTGCCGTGTATCGTGCTGATCTCAACCGAGGGGTCGTCCTTAAGATATTTGCGTAGCTTGCTCATGAACACATCCATGCTGCGTGTGGTAAAATAGTTGTCTTCACCCCATATGCTCATTAGGGCTTCTTCCCTGGGAAGGACTTCATTCATACGTATACAGAGCATACGAAGGAGATCTGATTCTTTAGGTGAAAGCCTGTGTTCCTTTTTATGATCGCGTATGATCCTGTGAGAAGCACTAAAATGATACGACCCTATCCTGAACTCATCCATTTCCAGGGTAGCTTTCTTTATAGAATTACGTTTCAGGATGGCTTTGATCTTTAACAACAACACCTCAGAATCGAAAGGCTTGGTGATATAGTCATCGGCTCCCAGACGGAAGCCTTCCAGGATATCCTTTTTAAGTGTTTTGGCAGTAAGAAAGATGATTGGCACCTGCTCGTTGAGCTTACGGATCTCTGCAGCAATGGTAAATCCATCAACGTGGGGCAGCATCACATCCAGAATACAAAGGTCGAAGGAATATTTTTTAAAGACATCCATTGCCAGGGCACCATCATCAACCCATTCTACATCAAAGTCATGTATGTCCAGGTATGACTTCATAACGGCACCAAAGTTCCGGTCGTCCTCAACCATAAATATTTTAAGCCTATCGCTCATCCTTTACTGGGTTTAGGTAAGATAATTTCAAAAGTACTTCCTTTTCCCTGTTCACTACTTGCGCTGATCTTTCCGCCGAATGCAGTGATTATCGCTTTCACATAGCTTAAGCCAAGCCCAAATCCCTTGACATTATGAATGTTTCCACTGGATTTTCTGTAAAACTTGTCGAAGATCTTATGCATGGTATCTTTCGACATTCCCATGCCTCTGTCTTGTACCTTTAATGAGATATTTGAAGGCATGTCGTGTGTGCTGATCTCTATTTCAGGCGGGCCTTCGGAATACTTAATGGCATTGTCCAGAAGGTTTAAAACAGCATTCGTAAAATGGCTGGCATCAAGCTTAAGGATGGGATCGCGTGATTCAAGTTTAAGACTGATATTCCCTTCTCTTTCCTTAAGCAACAGGCTGACTTTTGAAATGGCTATGCTGATTATTTCATGGATATTCGTTTCGGCCATGTTGAACTCCATGTCGTGCCTGTCCAGTAACGACATACGTAAAACATGCTCTACCTGATTGTTCATGCGCTGGTTTTCCTCCCTGATAATGCCGGTATAGTATTTAACTTCATCATCCTTACCCAAAACCCTGGGATTGTTGATAGCATCAATAGCAAGTGATATTGTTGCTATGGGCGTTTTAAACTCATGTGTCATGTTATTGATAAAATCAGACTTAATATCCGATAATTTCTTCTGACGCAGTATCATAGAGATGGTTATTCCAAAAGTTGATAAGATGATCAAAGTGAGCAGGAATGATCCTGCCAGGGTCCAGGCCATGGACTTCAGTATATGTACATTCCGTCCGGGAAATTGAATGACCAGAAAATGAGATTCATCTGATAGCTCATCAGGGAACAGGCTTACAACATATTTTTTGTCAATTTTTTCTTTCTCAAAACCCTGTGAGGCTATAGGGAAATATTTTGAACTATCAAGGGTCATCACGGCGAAATCATGATCAGCATGAATCCCCTTATTGGCCAATGCTGCATTTAATACATTCTGAAGCACCTCAACATCAACCCTTTCCCGGATGCTTACCGGGCTGCTTTCGATCTCATAAGCCATCTTAATAAAAGCTTCGTTCAGGTTTTTGGCTTTTTGAATGATGACATAAGCATTCTCTGCTTCTTCCAGGATTGCATCACCTTCGACAAGCGCAATATCGTGAGTGATGAATTGGCTGAGGCTGTCAAGATCAAGCCTGGCCTTTACCTTTGCAATATTTCTTTTAAGGCTGTCTATTTTAACCTCATGTTTGTATTCCAGGATTTTACTTTCATCCTTATCTTCATGCAACACGCTCACAGTATATTCAATATTCTGATCAGAGACCATGTTGTAGCTATAGCTTGTATTTTCCGAAGTATCGGTACAAATAACGATGGTATTATGAAGGCTGTCGCTTATTAGTTTAATCTTATCATGAGAATTGAACTTATTGATCTTATCAGAAAGAAACAGGATGTTTTCATGAGATTCTAGCTTCTCAGCAGTCTCGCGTAAGGCAATATTTACTGTCTTGTCGAAATGATCTTCCCTGATACTGATGGCATTGTTTATCCAGAACAATTGCAGCAGGATGATCCCTGCCAGGGAGATCCCCATTAAAATGATCACAAATACAAACAAGCCTTTGTTCATGGATTCAAAATTATTAAATAATGTGTTGATATGATTAACTTTAACCTTTCATTAACCTTTTTTAACCTCACTTTAACGCATAGTGAGCTTTGGATGGATTAGTTTTGCTTTGTAATTGTTGAACAAAAAACTCCAATAATGAAAAAGAACAGACTTTTTATTTTTAAGACCATGATCGTGATGATTGTGGCAGTATTTACTTTTGTTTCCGTCCATGCACAGTCAGCAAAAGATGAAAAAAAAGTTATCAAAGTAATGGTGATGGCCGATGTTGATGGAGATATTTCAATTGACACCACCATTATGCTTGATGATGATTTTGATGGCGACTGGAAAGCATTGGTCGATGACGAAGAGCTATTGAAGGAACTGGAAGATATAAATATCAACCTTGAAATGGATGAAGCTGGTGGGGTACATATCATGAGTTCTGAAATATCAGGGCGTAAGTATATTTATGTTACTGACAGTGCTGCGGACTGCAAACATAAGCATCATGCGAAAGGAAAAAACATTACGATTTCAAAGAAAATGGATGTTAATGTTGAGGTAAAGGACGGTGATACTATAATGACATACACCATTGAGACGGAAGGTGGGGATGATGCTCAAACGAATGTGATGGTGCTTACATCAGACAATGAGGAGGAAATGAAACATGATATCCTTCTTAAAAAAATACATGGCGACAGTTGTAAAATAATTATTGTTACTACCGGTGACGATGATGAGGCTGTGAAGCTTGTGAAACAGAAAGAAGTGATCATTATTACTGAAGATGACGATCAGGACAAGAAAAAGAAGAAAAAAGACAGAAAGAAATAGAAACCTGGAATAGAATTTGTTTTAAGTGACTAAAGCGTCTTCCTTAAGGGGAGGCGCTTTTATTTTTGCAAGGAGCTTTGTTATTGCATCTTAGCTGATTATTTACTATTTTTATCAAATAAAACACCCAACACACTAATGAATGATGATATCCTAATGATTATTGATTAGTGGGGATTGAAGTTTAGAATGGTGAGTTTTGATAGTTGAGCTCGACCAAACCCCCAATACCTAACGCCCAATGCCTAACGCCTAACACCCAACATCATGGATCGCAGATCATTCATAAAAAGGACCGCCGCAACCGGTGCCGCAGCATTTATAGGAACATCATTTCTTGGCAAGGAGGTTCTTGCCGGTATTCCTGAAAAAGATGCAGACATTGCTGTCATAAAAGGTGCTGATTACTTCATAAATACTAAGCAGGCAGTCCAGGTTCTGGGGGGGATGGAGAAGTTTGTCCCGGAGGAATCCAGGGTAGGCCTGCTCATCAATTCTGCATTTGACCAGAAAGGAGCCTATGTTCATCCCGACATTTCCCTGGCAACACTTGAAATGTGTTTTGAGGCAGGAGCAAAGGAAGTTGTTTGCATGCAAAAGGTGGCTGCTTCATATTGGGAGAGCAGTGATCACTATGCAGAAAAAGCAAGCTTGCTGGAAAATGTAAGCCATGTTGAGACGAATAGCTTTCCTGCAGAGTATAATGAAAACGAATGGACCCGGATAAGTAAGATCGAAGGCTCTAAATCACTGGAAGAAGTGGAAGTGATCAGGGCCCTGCAGGAAGTGGATGTGCTGATCAATGTGTTTATCGCAAAGCATCATGGCGGAAGTATGTACACAGGAGCATTAAAAAATTCGATGGGCTATTCTACCCGCAAAACAAACGTGTTCTTCCACCTCGGCTCTGGTGTTAGAAACGACCCCGACTTCCTGGCACAATGTATTGCGGATATTAACCTCATCCGGCAGCCCGACCTGATCATTGGTGATGCCACCGAATTTATTACTACGAATGGTCCTGCCGGACCCGGAGAGATGCGTAGGCTGGAGAAGGTGTTTGCAGGAACCAGGCTCGTTGCTATGGATGCATTGGGCGTAAGCTATAATGATATTGACCCTGCTGATGTCCCTACATTGATAA
>JBDLIJ010000219.1:0-5280 GCA_039714935.1 Bacteroidota bacterium
GTCATTGTATTCAAGGGAGGATGAGGGCGGCGAGCTATGCTCGCCGCCCTCATCCTTAATGTTTTACATTTCTATACTGTCATCTCGATGGAGATCCGCTAAAGGCGGAACGACTGAGAGATCCCCTCACTATTTGTTACAATGTTAAATTTAACAGGACAGCAATGTCTCGAATCTCAGATCTCGAATCTCATCATTCTTCAGGTGGTGGAATTTATTTCACATGTATCATCACATCAACCGCTCCCTGCCCGAACTCGGCCAGGCTTGCACTCTTATTTTCCAGTCCTTTGTAGTCTTTTAACTTTTCAATAATGGCATTTTTTAATACGCCATTTCCCACGCCGTGGATATATGTAACCTTTCGAAAGTTGTGTTCCATAGCGCTTTCCAGTGTTTTAACAAAGTAATTGAGTTGCAGAAGAAACATATCATGGCTGCTCAGGCCTGCTATATTGTCAACAATTTCACCGATATGAAGGTCAACAACAGCGACATGGGGGCCTGTGGCGTGCCTGCCGATCATGGTTTCTCTTTTATGCTCAGATGCTTTTACTTCAACGGGGTCCTCTTCAAGCTTAACTGCTTTTTTCTTCGATGCAAGCTTTCGGCTGGCTTTGAACTCTGCAAGACGATATATTATAGCTCTCTCTTCCATGAAGCCTGACGGCTGGTAGCTTCCTTCAGAATTAAATTTAACAGCTTTTATGTGAAAGCTGCTTTGTATGGGTAAAAAGGCCTCTCCCTCATCATGGAGTAGCAACTGTACCACTCCGTCACTCCAGTCAGGTAGTGCTTCCCTGTCAATAGTGTCAATGATCGTTGAAGAACCAGCCTCCACAGATCCGTATTCAAAGCCAAAATAATCTTTCTCATCATCTTCCAGAAGTATGTTGTAGAGAATGTCATTTCTGCTATGGTTGATGATACGAACTTCAATCTCGCCCATAATATACCATTGCTGGTCGGTAGGGACAAAGGCAAGATAAAAGCCGGGGGTTTCTTCTGCTCCGGACTTGATTTTACCTGCCTGAGATACTGCCGGATCGTCCGTATTGCCATGAGTAGACCTGGCGGCATTGAGATCAACATCAAAGTCTTCTGAAAACATCTTCTCTGCCTTGCTTTCTGCTTCCATCCTGATAATGTCCCTGGTAGCTGTCGGTAGTTCAAAACCATCCTCGGTAGCAACATATACAAGACTTCCGCTTACAATTTTGCTTACGATACCACCTCCTGTTTCATTCAGGAATTTTACCTTGTCTCCGACTTTAAATTTCATTTTATTCGTTTTTGCAAAGGTAAGGCTTTTAAGTGTTGAGTTTTAAGTGTTGAGTTTTGAGTTGATATTCGATATTCGATGTTCGGATCAAAGGGCTAATATGGAAATCAATTTAAATAATACATTTATCAGTATTTAATATTTAGAATTCATAACTTTGTGGAAACGAATAAATACAACTATGAAAAGAGCCCTTAGTTTATATGTATTGATCATTATCATATCAACTTTTCAGGGGATGGCCCAGCATAATGAGCCGGATACGCTTGTTAGTCTGGATGCAGTGGAGATCGTTGATACCCAGAAGAGTGAGAGTGCTTTTACTGTGCATAGCCTCAATCGTCAGAAAATTGAAAGCATGCCCGCAAAAGATGTTGGTGGCATCATGAGAAGTATCCCCAATGTGAGCGGGATCCGAAAGGGGGGGGCAGTATCTGACCCGGTGGTGAGAGGGTTTAAGTACAGTCAACTCAATGTGCAGCTAAATGGCGGACAAAAGATCGAAGGTGGCTGTCCCAATAGAATGGACCCTGCAGCTGCGCACATTGATGTGGATGATATCAACAGCCTGGAGGTGATCAAAGGCCCGTTTGCTTTAAAGTATGGTCCTAATTTCGGGGGGGTGATCAATATGAAGACGCTTCAGCCATTACCGAATAATGAGTTCGAAATTAATGTCGGGGCGATGATTGGATATGAAAGCAATTGGAACGGCATGAAAAATCGCCTGTCTGTTAATGGTGGTAACGATAAAGTTTTCTTTTTCCTGTCGGGGAACTTCAAAAAATATGGTAATTATAAAGATGGTGATGGCAGGGAAGTAAAGTCGGGATTTGAGAAGTGCAATTATACTGCCCAGATTGGCCTCCGCCCGTTTATAAATAACTATCTGGTCATTGCTTATGACCAGTCGCATGGAAAAAATGTACTTTTCCCTTCCTTACCCATGGATGAACGGGAGGATAACACAAGGCTTATCTCCCTCGATTATAAGGCGATGGAAATATCCGAGCACTTTTCACTATTCAGCGCCAAACTCTACCTGTCAGATGTAAGCCACCTTATGGACAACAAGGAAAGGCCTTTTTCCGATACCGTCGTCGCCGTATCGGATATACAGGCACGCAATTATGGTTTTCGAATGGATGGCAGATTTGATTTTGGTAAGAGTGAGATTACTGTTGGAACCGACTATGAACATATCCTGAAAGATGGCACTCGCACGAAAACAAAAATCCTGGAGCCTACCATGCCTGAAATGTCTGAGAAACTGTGGAATGATGCTGCCATACAAAATAATGGTCTTTTTGTACTCTTCAGGAGGGGATTTGGAGACTTTGTGCTGGATGCTGCAGTGCGACTTGACTACAACAGGGCAAACTCAAGCCAGTTGCAATTGGTGAAAATGGGCAATGAGGTATATCTGAATACTGATGTGGAGTCTTCATATACAAATTATAGTGCAAGTGTTGGCATACAATATCCTGTCAATGAAAAAATTTCTATAGGTATGTCTGTCGGACGTGGCGTGAGAAGCCCGGATATGAGCGAACGCTTTATACTGCTCCTGCCTATAGGATTTGATAATTATGATTACCTCGGAAACCCACAGCTTAAGCCTGAGGCAAACAATGAAGTTGATATGTCGGCAAAGCTTGATTTTCCTGAAGCCGGAACATTGGAGGGTGGTTTCTTTTTCTCTTATGTAACAGGCTTCATCAGTGGAGAGCTTGTGCCCGAGTCGGTGGTAAAACCCCAAACAAAAGGAGTGCTGGGAGTAAAACAATTTTATAATGTGGATCATGCATTTCTAAATGGGTTTGAGATTACATATCAATCTTCTGAAACCAATAACCTCGGCTTCAGGGCAAGGGCAGCATGCACACGTGGTGTAAACCCCGAAGCAACTGAATATATCATTGAAGATGGTGAGGTGACAGGAACAGAAACCATTAAGAACGACCCCCTGCCGGAAATTCCCCCGCTTGAAGGTGCCGTAGACGTATTCTACAGGTTTTTTGATGGCAGGCTTGTTCCTGATGTGAATATCAGGATGGTGGCAGCACAGAAAAAGGTCTCTGAATCGTATATGGAAAATGAAACGCCGGGCTTCATGCTCCTCAACTTTAATTTCCTTTATCAACATAGCGCCAATCTGAAGTTTAGCGGAGGGGTGTCAAATATTTTTGATAAGCTCTATTATGAACACCTGAACAGGAGGATCATAGGCGGAAAAGGCGAGCTCTACGAAGCTGGCAGGGTTTTCTATCTAAACGTATACTTTAATCTTTAGGCGATGAAAAAAATATTATTTATTATCCCGATCATATTTATGCTGCTTTCCTGCGAGAAGGCCGGAGAAAAGAAAATATCATACCTGGTCACAAAATCAATATCCGGCTTTGATGTGAATTATCGTACAGCGGATGGTGTGCTCGTGAGTGAATCTATTGTGGCTGTCAGCGCAGAAGACAGATGGAGACATGACTTTGTTGCAGAGGAAGGAGATATTGTATTTGTCTCAGCAATATATAAAGATGTTGCTTCCGCCATCACCGTTCAGGTGCTCATCGATGGTAAAGTGTATAAACAAGGGTCAAGCGTGCAGGATACTGTGAAGTATGTGACGGTGTCGGGCACGGTACCGTATGAGTAGGCAGAGGGTAAGTGGCAAATGGCATATGTAAAATGGCATATGTAAAATGGCATATGTAAAATGTAAAAGGTAAAAGGTAAAAGGTAAAAGGTAAAACGCAAAAGGCAAAATGAAAGCAAGATCATCTATCCTATATCTTATGGTTCTATTGCTGGTTTTTCTGACAGCATGCAAAAAGCCTTCGGAACCGGATCCGGGAATACCGGCGGGCAAGGTGACATTTAAGTTCTTTCATTATTGTGACGGACAAGCTGTTGAATTCGATATAAGGAAATATGTGAATGAAGCCGGAAATGAGTATATGGTTAACGAAATTCAGTATTTCATTTCAGATGTCTATTTGCATCGCTCAGGTACAAGCTATTTGATCAATGGCTGGAAAGACATCCACTATGTTGATACAGATATTTCGTCAACGCAGGAGTGGAAAGTATATGATCATATCCTGGCCGGAGAATATAGCGGCATCAGTTTTACATTTGGGATCAGTGAAGAAAAAAACCAAACCCTGATGTATACTGACCCGCCTGAATCATTGATGTTCTGGCCCACATATCTTGGCGGTGGATATCATTATTTGAAACTCAATGGCAAATGGCTTGATACCAATCAACTCGAAAGGCCTTATAATTTTCACCTGGGCATCGGGCAGGAATATGACCCTGTTTCGGGCGACATCACCGGATTCATCCAGAATTACTTTGAAGTAATTGTACCGGAGTCCGGGTTTGTGGTAAATCAGGATCAGGAAACGATTATCCACCTGGTGATGAATGTCGACAGCTGGTTCAAAAGCCCTCATACATACGATCACAACTACTGGGGTGGTGATATTATGCAGAACCAACAGGCGATGATACAGGGGTGTGAGAATGGACAGGATGTCTTTGAAGTTTTAAGTTTTAAGTTTTGAGTTTTGAGTTTTGAGTTTTGAGTTTTAAATTGTTTGGGATTTTGAGAGTTTATATAAAATATTATCTCCTGATCATTGCGCTGTCGTTGGCATCATGCCAGCAAAATGATGATCCTGATCCTGTTCCTGCGGGGCCCACACCCTATGTAATCGATATTCCTTTTGGCTTTCCTCAGAATTTGAACATTCCCGAAGATAATCCGATGACCGTTGAAGGGGTGGAGCTGGGCCGCTATCTGTTTTATGATGGCAGGCTGTCGGGAAGGACACACCCTGACTCCCTGATGAGTTGTGCCACCTGCCACCTGCAGGAGCGTTCTTTTGAATGCGGCATCGACCATCCTGAGTTTGAGGATGGCCACCCCCATGGCCTTAGCGGCATTCCTACTCCACACCTGATGCTCCCGCTTATTAACCTGATATGGAATG
>JBDLIJ010000220.1:0-5274 GCA_039714935.1 Bacteroidota bacterium
ACATCAAGTACGCCGATGGGATCGCTGTCATCGTATGTCCCTTCTTTAGCTTGCAGGGCATACCATTTTCCGTCAAGATACATGCTGAACTCGTGGAGTCTGGCGGGTTTATATATTTCGCTTCCTTTACCTTCTATTATAAAGGCTTCAGAAAGCTTTGCCAGGAACTCTTCATTGCTTAATCCATGAAGGTCTTTCACAACACGGTTATAGTCAATGATGCTCAGCTGGTCGTCAGGAAAATGTACTGCCAGGAAGAAATTATATTCTTCTTCTCCCGTATGATCAGGGTTGGCATTCTTTTTTTCATTCCCTACCAGGGCAGCAGCAGCCGTACGGTGATGTCCGTCTGCAACGTAGGTGGCCGGTATGCCGTCGAAGAGCTCAATGATCCTGTCGTTAACGGCTTTATCGTCGATGACCCAGAAATGGTGACCGATCTCGTCTTCTGCTGTAAAATCATATTCCGCTTCATGATCATTCACATATTTCTCAATGATCTCGTCAATTTCTTTTACGGCAGGGTAGGAGAAGAAAACAGGTTCCATGTTAGCACTGTTGATGCGTACATGCTTCATGCGGTCTTCCTCTTTGTCGGGCCTGGTGAGCTCATGTTTCTTGATGACCTCGTTCATATAATCTTCCACCGCCGCACATCCTACGATCCCGTACTGGGTTTTTCCATTCATGGTTTGCGCATAAATGTACAGGTGTTCCTCGTCATCCTGCACAAGCCAGCCCTCTGATCTGAACTTATTCAGATTCTCAAAGGCTTTATCGTATACTTCCTGAGCATGTACGTCAACTTCGGCCGGCAGGTCGATCTCAGGTTTAATGATATGTAATAATGAAAAGTCATTTCCTGACGCCTCTGCTCGTGCTTCTTCTGAGTTTAATACGTCATATGGCCTGGAGGCAAGGTCTTTTGCTATTTCCTTAGGGGGCCTGAGTGCTTTAAATGCTTTGAGTATTGCCATGTGCTGTGATATTGTGGAATTCTGAACAGAATCCCATGCTTTATTAATTAATATTATTTACTCTGTTTGCTTGTTCATCGACATCGTCGTAGTTTTCACTTTCTTCATCCCTGCGGTTGTTACTGGCCCTTTGCAGTGAAGATATCAGTGCGCCGATCATTTTTGTCATCTCCATCAACTGGTTTCTTGACTCATTTTCTTCAGTTTCATCAAGAAGGTTCAGGCTGTAGCAGATGCTGGTAAAGACCAGGCATTCGCGAACAGCACTCTTTGCCATTTTCAGGTAATAGATAAACTGGCTTTTATTACGTGCCGAGCCTTCGGCGATATTGAGCACTATATTGTGAGACGAGCTGTTGAATCGATCGATCAGCCCCTTTTGTTGCTCATTGACCTGCGACATGTTTAATTCACTCACCCACTTTGAATAATTCAGTGCTTTATGATAAATCCTTAGATCTTCAAACCTGAAAAAAGTGTTGTTTCTGTTGTTTTCGTTATCCATAGTATACTTAATAGTTAGCTTGTTAACTGTAGCACTTTTTGATTAGAAAAAAATTTGGATAACAATTTATTTGTTTACCTGGAAGGTCCTGTCTCCCGCTTCCAGAAATCCCTTGATCTGATTGGCAGCTGCTATACCTGCGTTAACATTGGCTTCGGCTGTCTGTGCACCCATTTTCTTTGGTGTGAAGAAAAATCTTCCGTCAAAATTTCCCTCTATTTCCGCTTTACAATCAGGTGCTATATCCGAAATATATACAAAGTCTGCCCTGTCGGCAAATACTTTCAGCAATGAGTCTTCATCAACCACTTCTTTCCTGGCAGTATTTACCAGTGTTGCACCCTGTGGCATGAGGGAAAGCAAGCTTGCATTTATTGATCCCCTGGTCTTATCGTTTGCAGGAATGTGAAGTGAGATATACTGGCATTTACTATACAGCTCTTCTGCAGAGCCCAGAGCAGTGACGCCATCTTTTTCTATGTCTTCTTTATTGATGAATGGGTCAAAAGCAAAACATTCCATGCCAAAGCCTTTGGCAATATTTGCAACATATTTCCCGACATTGCCATAGGCGTGGATACCCAGTGTCTTTCCCTTCAGCTCTTTTCCGGAGGTGCCATTAAACTGGTTTCTGGCCATAAAGACCATCATGCCAATAGCCAGCTCTGCAACGGCATTAGAGTTCTGTCCGGGTGTGTTCATTACCACAACGCCTTTGGCAGTGGCTGCTTCCAGGTCAACATTGTCGTAACCGGCCCCGGCCCTGACAATGATTTTTAGCTTTTGTGCAGCGGCGATCACATCAGCATCTGCTTTATCGCTTCTGATGATCACTGCATCGGCATCGGAGGCAGCATCAATAAAATCCTGCTGATTAGCATACTTTTCCAGTAATGCCATTTCGTATCCGGCTCCTTCAACAACTTTTCTGATGCCATCTACTGCAGCAGGTGCGAAGGGCTTCATGGTGGCTACTAATACTTTAGTCATATCCTCAGTGTTTTCCTAAGTTAATATTGTCTCCTGGTTCTGTGTCCCGGAAACCTATGATATCAATGATGATTATTAATGAAGATTTTCAAATTCCTGCATGGCAGCAACCAGTGCTTCAACACTTTCAACAGGCAGCGCATTATATGTGGAGGCCCTGAAGCCGCCTACAGAACGATGCCCCTTGATACCAACCATGCCTTTTGCTGTAGCGAACTCGAAAAATTCCTGTTCGAACTTTTCATATCCTGCATTCATCACAAAGCAGATATTCATGATACTGCGGTCGTCACGATCAGGAACCGTAGATGTGAATAAGGGGTTGCGGTCGATCTCGTCGTAGAGAAGCCCTGCCTTATAATTATTTACTTTGTGTATTTCATCTATACCACCCAGATCTCTCAGCCACTGCAGGGTTTGCAGGGCGGCAAATACCGGAACACAGGGTGGCGTGTTGAACATAGATCCTTTGTCGATATGGGTCTGGTACTTGAGCATGGTAGGAATATGATGCTCCATTTTACCCAACAGCTCGTCTTTTACGATGGCAAAAGTAACACCTGCAGGAGCCAGGTTCTTCTGTGCTCCGCCGTATATGATAGCATATTTGGAGACATCCAGCGGACGGCTGAAAATATCTGACGACATATCAGCAACCAGTGGGACAGGAGAGTCGATATCATATTTGATCTCCGTTCCGTAAATGGTGTTATTGGTAGTGATATGGAAATAGTCAGCGTCTTCAGGGATCGCATAATCCTTAGGGATATAATTGAAATTTTTATCCTCTGAGCTTCCAACCACAACGACTTCACCAAAAGCCTGTGCCTCTTTAATGGCCTTTTTAGCCCAGGCACCGGTGTTCAGATAGGCTGATTTGCTCTTCATGAGGTTAAAAGGAACCATCGTAAACTGTGTGCTGGCACCACCGCCGACAAAGACCACTGAATATCCATCAGGTATGTTAAGGAGCTCTTTGAAAAGTGCCTGTGCCTCGTCCATGACGGCTACAAACTGTTTGCTCCTGTGTGAAATCTCCATCAGAGATAAACCCATGCCTGCGAAATCGATCAGCGCTTTGGCAGTATTCTCAATAGTGTACTGGGGGAGTATGGAAGGCCCAGCATAAAAGTTGTGTTTCTTCATAGTTAACTGTTGTTATTCAATTTTGTATCTTACGCCTTGCTTAATCTTTTTGGAACGACAAATATAAATTATTTGCCCGAATATTTTAGCCATTTAGGTATTAAATTATTGAATAATTTTGTGATGCTAACCATAATTTAAAAATTCATGAATATTGACAGGAAAATTGAGGTTTTCAGTAAGCTCGGAAAGGCCTTGAGCCGTTTGGGTGTGGAAGAGGATTTTTCATTACTGGAGAGAGAGGGATGGGAGGCCGCGGCATTTAAAACGGCTGTTGATAATGCAATAGAGGCCAATGCATGGTTTTCGCCGGAATCTGTTTTTCAAATGTTGTATATCCTGGGGGTGAGCCTCGACAGGCAGGATATGGAGGGCTGGATAGGGAAATACGACATGGCAAAGGCACAGAAGCAGAAAACTGTAGCCCTTGTGATGGCAGGAAATATTCCGGCTGTTGGCTTTCATGATTTTCTTGCTGTGATCATGGCAGGCCATAAGGTGCTGGCTAAGCTGTCGTCGGACGATAAATATCTTATCCCGGCCATCGCGCAGCTGTTGATCTCAGAAGATGCAGGCTTTAAAGAGCTGATTGAATTTACTGAGGATACGATCACGGGTTTTGATGCTGTGATAGCCACCGGAAGCAATAACACATCCAGGTATTTTAATCATTATTTTGGAAAATATCCACATATTATACGTAAAAACAGGAATGCCCTGGCGGTGATCAGCGGAACAGAAGATGACGAAAGCCTTCAGTTTCTGGGCGACGACATCTTTATGTATTATGGCCTGGGTTGCCGGAATGTGTCGAAGATCTATATTCCAAAGGACTACGACCTTAAAGTATTCTTTAGTGCCATAGAAAAATTCTCCGCTACTGCTGATCATCATAAATACCGGAATAATTACGACTATAACAAATCCATTTTTCTTGTGAACGGAGACGAGCACCTTGACAATGGATTTCTGTTGCTAAAAGAAGCAGCATCCATGGCCTCACCCGTGTCGGTATTGCACTTTGAACGCTATGACGATATTGATGAAGTGAATCGTTTTATCAGTAAGGAAGCAGATAATATCCAGTGCGTGATCTCTGACGATCCGGATGTTTCCACCGCCCTCCCCCCGGGAACAGGACAATACCCTAAGCTGTGGGATTATGCCGATGGTGTTGATACGATGGAGTTTCTCCTGAATCTATAGCAGTAGCCCCCCCGCCCCCGGCACCCCAAAATATTTCCCAAATATATTTGCCTAACTAAATAATACCCCTTATCTTTGCAGCCCGAAAATAAAGAAGAAAAAAAATGAAAAAGGATATTCACCCAACAGATTACAGGTTCGTAGTTTTTAAAGATATGTCGAATGAATACGCATTTCTGTCAAAGTCTACCGTGAAAACCAAAGAAACTATTAAATGGGAAGATGGGAACGAATACCCGCTGATAAAGCTGGAGATATCTCATACTTCACATCCTTTTTATACTGGAAAAATGCAGCTTGTGGATACAGCCGGCCGTGTTGACAAATTCCGCAACAGGTATAAAAAACACCTCGCTAAGAAAGACGAAGAATAAAAAGGATAGACGAAATTATATAAGGCTGTTCGCAGAAAGCGAATGGCCTTTTTTTATTTTCTGCACCCGCCATCCG
>JBDLIJ010000221.1:0-5264 GCA_039714935.1 Bacteroidota bacterium
GTATAAGCTGGCATTCCGGCATAAGTCGGTAAATAAGGATGTGAATGGCATCAAGATCAATAACGAGCGGCTTGAATACCTTGGTGATGCCGTCCTGGGATCAGTGATCGCCGAATTCCTTTTCAAAAAATTCCCTTATAAGGGTGAGGGGTTTTTAACAGAGATGCGTTCGAAGATCGTTTGCCGTTCCAACCTTGAGAAACTATCGAGAAAGCTTGGCCTGGACAGGTTGATAGAGTCCAGCCCTGAAATACGCAGCTCCGCCAAATCAATGCGTGGCGATGCTTTTGAAGCATTTATCGGCGCATTGTACCTGGACAAAGGCTATAATTTTACCCGTAAGATCATCATCAACAGAATCGTCAATATTCATATCGACATAGATGCCCTTGAGCACCTCGACACTAATTTCAAAAGCAAACTCATTGAGTGGGCACAAAAGGGTAAAAAAGAAGTTGATTTCAGGCTGATCGGGGAAAAAGGCGAAAAAAACCAGCGACAGTATGAGGTTGAAATATATGTTGACGATAAAGCCATCAGTAAAGGCATCGACTTTTCCATTAAAGGAGCAGAAAAAATCGCTGCGGAGAAAGCATGTGCTGTGTTGATTGGGAACAGTAAGCAGTAGGCTGTAGGCAGTAGGCTGGCATCCTAGTTCAACCAGTTCAACCAGTTCAACCAGTTCAACCAGTTCAACCAGTTCAACTAATTCAACTAATTCCACCAATTCACATCATAGAATTACAAATTATAGTAATTTTATTCCGTAAGAAAAATCGGATGGCCAGGAAAAAGCAAACCCTTAGATCAGGATATGATGAAAGCATCAGTCTGATTGGTATTTCATGCCATCTGAAATCTTACCGCCTGTCGTTTTCAATGAACCAGGCGCTTAATTTTCAGTTTCAACGCATCGATGACTTTGAGATCCCTGCTAATTCGCAGAGCGAAAAGCTCCTCTTTCCCTTTCTGATTTATGACGACAGTGAGATGAAAAACCACTTTTGCCTGATCAGCAATCACCATCCACAGGGAAAACTGGTTCCGGACCTTGGACAGGTAGATTACTTCCTGATGGCCAAAAACCCGATGGGCCAGGGAACACGGCAAGTTATGATCACCAGGATAAGGAAGATCTCCCAGGTGCTGGCTGCTTATGAAATTGACCTGAACGGGAACAACGGCCTGGATCATCTGCTTGAGGAAATGGAACTCCATCTGCTTATTTCAACCAAGAAAACAAAAGTACTCAGGGCATAAAATCTAAAAGTCTTAAGGATAATTTTTACCAATATGTTGTGCCTATGTCCTTTTTTACCCTCCTGCCCCATCAGAAATCATGGGAGAAATTCCCTTAACTTGACGGCTATGGTGGACAGGGGGTGAGTAATTTTAGATTAATACTTCCTGGAATTTTCATACTTTTGCATGAAATATTATAACTTTCATACACTATAACCGAAGTCTAAGATGATAAAAAGAGTACTTCCATTTTTACTGATCGCATTTCTAATTTCATGCAACAATCAACAAGCTGATGATTCAAATCAGAAAGAACAGCTTGACGAGCAGCTTGATTCAATGAAAGAAGTTGAAAATGATGATGCAAAAGAAGTGGTGCCTGACACCAATAAGCCAGGCAGTGTTGACATCAGCTTGTCGGCTGAGCAAATGCAAATGGGTCAGGGTCATACCCAGGAGATCTCCGTACAGTTTCGCAAGGGCACAAATGCTTACGCCAATGATGATTTTGAGGGTGGCATAAACATATTTAAAGAGATCATTACCCAAGACCCTGATAACAGGAAAGCATATTACAATCTTGGAGTTGGTTATTTTGAAACAGGTAAATATCATGATGCATTAAAATCTTTTGACAATGCCGTCGCAATTGACTCCGAAGATGCACTTTCAATACAATACCGTGGCAGGGTGTATTATATGTTAGGAGATTTTCAAAACTGTTTAGCGGATTATGAGCGGGTGGTTGAAGTAAAACCTGAAGATCCCCTTGCATGGTATAACAGGGGTACAGCCAAAGGACAGCTCAAGAATTATTTAGGTGCAATCAAAGACTTTGATAAAGCCATCGAGCTTAACCCCGATTACGCTGAAGCATATTTTAACAGGGGGCTTGCCAACCACTTCCAGGGCAGGACACACGAAGCCTGTTATGATTGGAGGCATGCCCACAGCCTGGGCCATTACGAATCAGAAAAAGCACTCAGAAGCTATTGTGAAGGTGACCAATAGCAGGAGCTTGCTCTAAAATAATTCTTAAATTCTTTTCATTATGGATGCCATGAAGGTGATTCTCGGCAGGCGCAGCATCAGGAAATATACTGATAAAGCTGTTTCTGAAGAAGTAGTACATGACTTACTCAATGCAGGAATGCATGCCCCTTCGGCAAGGAATATTCAGCCCTGGGAATTTATTGTGGTCGATGACAGGGTTCTGCTTGACAAGTTGTCTGTAGCACATCCCTATGGCAAAATGCTGAAACAGGCCAGCCTTGCCATTCTTGTGTGTGGCGACAGAAAATTACAGGAAGTGGAAGGATATATTATCCAGGATTGTTCGGCTGTTACACAAAATATTATGCTGGCAGCATATGCAAATGGACTTGGATCAGTATGGTTAGGCATGTATCCCAGGGAGAAGCGCATGCAGGATATTGGTGCCCTGCTTGGCATTCCGGAGCATATTCTGCCGGTTGCATTGATCTCAATTGGATACCCTGATGAGATAAAAGAGGTACCGGATCGTTTCAATGCCGACAAAGTACACTCTAATAAGTTTTGAGTGTTGAGTGTTGAGTGTTGAGTTGCTTGGAGGAGCTATTCAGCCAGGATCAGCACTTTATTTTTCAGTACTTCGATAACTCCACCGTTTACTTCAAAGAATTGTTCCTGTCCGGTATCATCTTTGATCTTGATCTTCCCTTTTTTCAGGACAGAGATAAGCGGGGCATGATTGTTCAGGATCTCAAAGGAGCCATCAATACCGGGAAGTTGCACCAGGCTTACTTCACCAGTGAATATGGATTTATCGGGGGTTATGATCTCGAGCTTCATGATCAGAAAATATTAGGCTTCGGCTTCTTCCAGCATGCGTTTACCTTTTTCAATAGCTTCTTCTATGGTGCCTACCAGGTTAAATGCTGCTTCAGGATATTCATCTACTTCACCATCGAGGATCATATTAAATCCTTTAATGGTGTCTTCAATAGAAACAATCGTTCCCGGAATACCGGTAAACTGTTCTGCCACATGGAAAGGCTGTGAGAGGAAGCGTGCCACCCTACGGGCTCTGTGCACAACTTGTTTATCCTCTTCAGAGAGTTCTTCCATACCAAGGATGGCAATAATATCCTGCAGATCTTTATACCGCTGAAGTATCTGCATGACCTTCTGGGCTGTGTTATAATGTTCTTCACCAACAATGTCGGGCGTAAGTATCCTGGATGTTGAATCCAGTGGATCGACGGCGGGGTAAATTCCCAGCTCAGCGATCTTACGGCTGAGTACTGTGGTTGCATCAAGGTGGGCAAATGTTGTTGCCGGGGCGGGGTCGGTAAGGTCATCAGCCGGCACATAAACGGCCTGTACTGACGTAATGGATCCCTGTTTTGTGGAGGTGATCCTTTCCTGCATAATTCCCATCTCTGTAGCCAGTGTAGGTTGATAGCCAACAGCAGAGGGCATCCTTCCGAGGAGTGCAGAAACCTCAGATCCTGCCTGTGTAAAACGGAAAATATTATCAATAAAGAAAAGGATGTCGCGACCACCCGACTTCTCATCTCCGTCACGGAAATATTCTGCCACTGTAAGCCCTGAAAGCGCAACCCTTGCACGTGCACCGGGAGGTTCGTTCATCTGTCCGAATACCAGAGTTGCCTGTGATTCAGCCAATTCCTTTTTATCTACTTTAGAAAGGTCCCAGCCACCTTTCTCCATATCTTCAGTAAATTCTTTACCATACCTGATAACGCCTGACTCTATCATTTCCCTGAGCAAGTCATTCCCCTCACGGGTACGCTCACCAACACCACCAAAAACGGACAGCCCGGCATAACGTTTCGCGATATTATTGATCAGCTCCATGATGATCACGGTTTTTCCAACGCCGGCACCACCAAACAAACCAATCTTACCACCTTTTGAATAAGGCTCGATAAGGTCGATCACTTTAATCCCGGTGAAAAGAACCTCTTTCGAAGTTGAAAGGTTTTCAAACAAAGGTGGATCGCGGTGGATAGGGTAGGATGTTTCTCCTTTAACCGGATCAAGCCCGTCAATGGTATCACCAATGACATTAAACAGCCTTCCTTTGATATCATCGCCTGTTGGCATTGATATCGGGTCACCGGTTGAATATACATCCATTCCACGACGGAGGCCGTCAGTAGAATCCATGGCAACAGTCCTTACGGTACTTTCACCAATATCCTGCTGACATTCCAGCACGATCACATTACCCTCTTTACCTGTTACGGTGAGGGCATCATAAATATTCGGAAGTTGCGAATCATCCTCAAAGCTCACATCCACTACCGGACCGATCACCTGTGAGATAACACCTTTTGCTTTATCACTCATATTACTAGGGAAATTTTTCGCAAATATAAAATATTATATGGATTTTAATGGATATGAAATGGGGTTTTTTTAGAATTTATATAAATAAGGACTACCCAGTTTAAGTCTCAGGCCGATAGAACACGGATAACACAGATTAAATAGAACACAGATAACACAGATTAAACTGATTAACGCGGAAAATTAAGATAAATCTGTGATCATTTGCTCATTCCCTGTCATTTCTGTTCTATTATTCCTGATTACTAAAACTTATATTCCAGCACATACCAGCAAGGCTCCATCCGGATAGCTATCGGGCAAAGTATCATAAAGGTTAAATAATTGTCTTAGTGAACCTTAGTGACTTAATGACTTTGTGGCAAGAAAAAAGAAAGGTTTAACCGGACAGTAATTATTTCTGTTATCAGATTTTTGATTTCAGAGTGATATTAGATAGTAAAAAGACATTGTAAAAGGAGATAGAAGAAGTAGTTCCTAAGTCTCAAGCTATTTTCACCTCTTAAAAAACCTCCGCTGGAACACAATCAATATGATGACACCTGTGGAAATGGCGGTATCAGCATTCTGCCGAGACCGTGGATCTCGACAAGCCTGTTCAAGGTAAGCGCCTCAAAGTCATCGTCCAGCAACTTGACGATCTCTTTGGAGAGCTTGATGACATC
>JBDLIJ010000222.1:0-5215 GCA_039714935.1 Bacteroidota bacterium
GATGCTGTCGTATGCCGGTGAGCAGCCACTTTTACTGGAGCCTGAGACAAACATGACCTTCACCATGGAAATACAGGATCCGGGCAAACAGGCCATGACCTATGAATTCGAATGGTGGCATTATGATTTCAGGGGCTGGGAGAAATATGATCTGATGGACATCTCCTTCAATGAATTAAACAACTAAGAGACTGCCCTCTCCAGTAACTTCAGGCTATTCTTACTGGCATTCATCCTTGCCATGATTCCATTGGGAATTGTAATCATTGAATCGATATGGCCAAAAGGCAAGCCGTAGGAAACAGGTATCTCCAGTGGCTTAACGAGATCATCTATGGCCTCTTTCAATGTGAGCTTAGGCTCTTCCTTATTCACATTACAATCGTCAAAAACACCAAAAACGATGCCTGCCGCTTTTTTCAGGTTGGTAGCATACAGGAGGTGAAAGAGCATTTTGTCGACACGATAGGTTTGCTCTCCTATTTCCTCAAGGTAAACGATCTTATTTTCAAAATCAGGCTCATAGTCACTGCCAATCATGGAGTCGAGCACACTGATGTTGCCACCGATCAGTTCGCCCTCTGCTTCGCCATCAGCAATAGTATAGACATCATATTCAGGATTTTCTTCCGTATCTGCCACTCTTTCATAAGGATATTTGTATCGCCTTTTAGGTTTCATCAGTACCTTTTCAAACGACTTGGTGGTAAACTCATTAAAATTGGATACGCCCACAGGCCCGTGAAAAGTAACCAGTCCTGTACGTTCATATATGGCAGTCAGCAATGCTGTGATGTCGCTATAGCCAATCAGTGCCTTTGGATTTTGCTTAATGATATCATAATCCAGCAGATCGAGTATCCTGATCGACCCGTATCCACCCCTCACACAATGTATGGCATCCACCTCTGTATTGGTGAACATGTGCATGAGCTCATCGGCTCTTTCCTGGTCGGTGCCGGCAAAATAACCATATGTCGACAGAACCGATTCCTTATAATACGTTTGAAAGCCAAAGCCCTCAAGTTTATTTATTGTATCCTGCAGCTGTTCTTCCTTAATAGTGCCTCCGGGTGTAACCAGTCCAATAAGGTTTCCTTCTTCCAGGCGCCTGGGAATGATCCTGTCTGCTGCTTGAGGATTGCTCATTGGCAGGGCGAAAGTTTCCGAAAACGGAACTGCCGTAAAAGCCGCCAGGGCAGCGGAACTTTTAATAAATGTTCTCCTGTTTACCATGCTATGATCGTTAATAAACAGAAAAACAACCCGATGATGAGTTGCTTTTCTGCTTGCTATGTAATAAAATCTATTATTGTACTCCGGTTCTTGTATCCCACCAGATCTGATAACCCCAGTAATGATCATCTTCAACAACTGCAGCTGGAATATTAGCACCATTTAGCTTTACTTCCAGGTCAGGATATGAAAATCTGAATGGTGGCCTGTTATGTCCGCTGACAGAAGAATTAACAGCAGGTGAAAGTTTTGGGATATCTGTTCTGCGCATTTCTGCCCATGCTTCCCAGCTTTGACGGAATAGGGAGATCCACTTCTGCAGATATATCTGGTTTATATCATCAGCCCAGACAACCTCAGGTCCCTCTAAATATGTTGTGATGTCGTCGCTGCTTATCCCATACTCCTCACATGACGCTGTGATCCCGGCTTCATAAGCATCCTGTGCCACACCTCCTGCAAAACCACGCATCATTGCTTCGGCTTTAATAAATTCTACTTCTGCATATTTCATAAGGAAAACCGGACCGAGCTCATTTTCTACAAAAAGGGCATCTATTTTGGAATGGGATCTCAGATGAGTATATTGTGCACCTACTTCCAGACCTTTATAAGTTCCGTCATCAATAGTATCGGCATAAAAGGCCAGGCGTGGATCGGCATAATTCAACAGGGTGTCGACAAGAGGTTTGGCCATCCTGTTATCGTTTATCGACTTGTGATATTGAGTCCAGGGTTCCACCCATTCACCGCCCGGATAAGCCAGTAATGCATTATCGCTGTTACTCTCCAATATTGGATATTTTACCGGATCGTTCAGAATTTTTGAAATTTCAGCACTGGCAGTACTTTCATCTATATTTGATATACGAATAGCCAGTCGCAGATGCAGGGAGTTGCAAAATTTCTTCCATTGCTCAATATTCCCATTATAGAGGATGTCGTTAAATTCAAGAGGCCCGAGAATAGCTGTATCTACCAGCAGTTCATTGGCATATTCAAGCTGTTGCAGCAGGTCGTAATAAATTTCTTTCTCAGTATCATAAGAAGGCGTTATTATTCCCTCGCTACCAAGGCCTGCCTCAAAATATGGGGCCTGGCCATAAGCATCTGTTACCATCTGCATGGCATAAGCCTTTAACACCAGCGTTGCACCCCGTAAATTATTGTATCCTTCCTCTTCAGCTCCCCTAAGCACAAAGTTGGCATTTGACATGGTAACTCTATAAGTCCCGTTCCACAAGGAAGCGCTTGGAGGGCCTATATAATTGCTTACGTCAGTATAAAATCCTTTTGTTATATGGCCGACATATGAAGCAGGATGTAACATTTCAGCACTACCAAATCGTGCCGTGATGTCTTTGATAACATAGGCAAAAACATTTCCCAATGGTGCTTCGCTTGGGTTGTTAGGGTCGGTATTTATTTCTTCAAAGTTCTTGGTGCATGACGACACAAAAAACATTGCTATGAAGAATAATGCGGTTATGATTTTAGTTCTCATCGTGCTTATATTAAAATTTAACATTGAGTTTAATTCCTATTGTGCGTGAGGGCGGTAATTGGTATGACTCCATACCTGATCCGCTCACTGTTCCCCCTGAAGACACTTCCGGGTCGATATGGACGTCATTGCTTTTATGTGTGTAGAGCAGGGCCAGGTTACGACCGTAAACTGACACTGATGCATTCTGAAGTCCGATTTTAGTGATAAATGATAGCGGCAGATTATATGAGATCACTATTTCACGAAGTTTTATAAAGCTTCCATCAACAATTGAAAGTTCGCCCCAGTTTCTGGATTCCCTCCAGTAATCGCTGGCAGAGATCCGTGTTTGATTTGCCAGTCCGCTAACATCTTCCGCAGTACCATCACCATCCAGGTCGAGCATGGTGCCTTCCGCATATACAGCATCCACGATCATGCCGTCTTCACGTATCCCATCATCGACTGTCGATTGCAGGATGCCGGCATGCTGTCCCACAGCTTTGGTCCAGCTAAACACATCACCGCCTTTGCGAAAATCAATTAATGCAGAGAGTGTAATGCCTTTGAAAGAAAATGTGTTTCTTAAGCCACCGATCCAATCAGGATTAACATATCCCAGAATTTCAGGATCTGTTGTCTGGATTGGCACACCATCTTCATCAACAAGCACTACTCCGGCATCATTTTTTTCCATATTGCTACCATAAATAGCGCCCCACTCATCGTCGAGGAAGGCCATCAGTGAAACCTCCGAATAATTGCCATACATGGTGGTTATATGCAGTTCCTCCATATCCCCTTCCAATTCGGTGATCTTATTTTTATTTGTAGACCAGTTTAGCATCGCATCCCAGTTGAATCCTTTTTCAGACTGGATAACTGATCCATAGATTTGCAGTTCCACACCCTTGTTCAGGATACTTCCGGCATTTTTCATCCATACGCTAAATCCTGAAGAAGTAGGGACATCTACATCCAGAAGCTGATTTTTTGTGAGTGCATTATAATAAGTCAGGTCAATGCCAAGGCGGTTCATGAAGAACTTAAAATCACCTCCTATCTCAATACTATTTGTCATTTCAGGCTTTAAGTTATAGGTGGGTAAGGTTGCCTGAACGCCAAACAGATTTATATTGCCAAAGGTAGTCTCTCCCATAGGATAAAATACCGGCATCAGACTCTAGGGGTCAGTGTCGTTACCAACCACAGCATAGCCGCCACGAAGCTTACCGTATGACAACACCCTGGATTCTATTCCAAAGGCATCGGTAAAAATAAAGCCTAAATTGGCTGAAGGATACCAGTAGTTCCAGTTTTCCCTGGGCAAAGTAGAGCTCCAGTCACCCCTTAAGGTTAGATCGAGGAACAAATATCTCTTGAATCCGAGATTAGCTGATCCGAAAACACTATTGGTAACTTTTTTGTACTTGGTAAAATCAATACTTGCCTCGCCTTCATAATTAGACGTGGAGAAAAAATCAGGCACAACCAGATTAATGCCAGAGGTTGTAGCAAACTGATCATATGCACTCCGGTGTGCAGTTCCCACTGTAGCAAGTAACAATAAGTCGTCAGTCAGGTCTTTATCAACTTTTAACAAGAGATCGAGATTTGTCTCACTTTCCAGCCTGTATTGCTCCCAAAAATTACCATTAGTGGAATTTTCATACATGTCAGTCCAGTCGCGTGAATACTTATGATATAAAAATTTTCGATGTTCATTAAAAAAGTCAGTACCCACCCTACCCATAATGTCAACACCTTGAAAGAGGTTGTATGTAATAGCAGCATTGCCATATACACGGTGCCTGTCTCTTGACATCGTATTCTTGTATGCATTCCAGTATGGGTTCGCGTGCTGTTGGGGCCAGGCTAACATCCAGTTAAATGCCATCTCCTGTCCATCATACATCACGATGTCTTCATAGTGATCTTCAAGATACTTGGTGTCAACCTGGCGGCCAAACCATGAATTAAACTCTACCAGAGGGTTCCTCATTGAGTTGCCCTGCTGAGGGAGGTTGTCATTCTGCAAATTCGTATACGTAGTATTGATATCCACTGAAAGCCTGTCAGTGAGTTTAAAGTTTGAATTGACTCCGATATTAAGTTTCTTCTGATCAGTATTCGGTGAAGTACCTTTTTGACTTGTGTAGCCAATTGTCAATCGCCCTGAGGCATTTTCCCCTCCTGCTGATAAAGCAATATTGTTGATTGTAGAAATCCCCAGCTTGTAATAATCCTTTACATTTTTAGGTTGTGAGATCCAGGGCATGCTGTCGCCATGCATTTGATTAACCATCAATCCCGCATCCAGCCTGGATCCCCAGCTTTCGTCGGCACTCATCTGGCCGCCACTACCATCCAGGGCCCAGCTAAATCCCATTTCATTATGAAAATCCTGATAGCTTTTCCCGGCATTCTCCTCATCCTCCAGCCACAGGGAGTAATAATATTCACTGGTATTAAGCCCCTGCCCGTATTCATTCT
>JBDLIJ010000223.1:0-5157 GCA_039714935.1 Bacteroidota bacterium
ACTCAAAACTTAAAACTCAAAACTAACTCAACACTTCCCTCAAATACCTTGCCGTATAGCTATTCTTATCTTTAATGATAGTTTCCGGGCTGCCTTCACAAATGATCATCCCTCCCCTGTCGCCACCTTCAGGCCCCAGGTCTACAATATGATCAGCGAATTTAATAACATCCATATTATGTTCGATAATAAGCACCGTATTTCCTTTATCAACCAGCTTATTCAACACATCAAGCAAAACCTTGACATCTTCAAAATGCAGTCCTGTTGTGGGCTCATCGAGGATATACAATGTCTTACCGGTATCTCTTTTAGATAATTCGGCAGCCAGCTTCACCCGTTGTGCTTCTCCGCCTGACAGTGTTGTAGACTGCTGGCCCAGCGTGATATAGCCAAGGCCTACTTCTTTCAGTGTTTTAATTTTTTGCAGGATGGACGGGATATGATCGAAGAACTCCACCGCCTGGTTAATGGTCATGTTCAGCACATCATTGATGGACTTACCCTTATACCTAATCTCCAGGGTTTCCCTGTTATATCTTTTGCCATTGCATTCTTCACATTGCACATAAACATCCGGCAGGAAATTCATTTCTATCAGCTTCAGTCCGGCTCCTTTGCAGGCTTCGCATCTGCCCCCTTTAACATTAAATGAAAAGCGTCCAGGCTTGTATCCCCTGATCTTAGACTCCGGAAGTTGTACGAACAGCTTCCTGATCTCATCAAATGCTTTGGTATATGTAACAGGATTTGAACGTGGCGTACGGCCGATGGGTGACTGGTCAATCTCTATTACTTTGTCGACATGATCAAGCCCCTCGATCTTTTGATAGCTCAGTGGCTTTTTGTCTGAGCGGTAAAAGCGGTTGCTGAGGATGGGATACAATGTTTCGTTGATCAATGTTGACTTGCCACTGCCTGACACACCGGTTACACAGATCAGTGTTCCCAGCGGGACCTTCAGGTTTACTTTTTTCAGATTATTGCCCTCTGCCCCGAGTAGGACAATGGACGCACCATTGCCCTGTCTTCTTTCCTCCGGTATCGGGATTTCCTTCTTGCCGGAAAGATACTTACAGGTGATGGTATCACAATCCTTCATCTCCCCGGGCGATCCCTGCCCGACGATCTCACCACCGTGCAATCCGGCGCCCGGGCCTATGTCCACCACCTCGTCGGCCGACATGATCATCTCCTTATCATGCTCAACAACGATCACGGAGTTACCCAGGTCACGAAGGTCTTTGAGGGCATTTATGAGGCGAAGGTTATCCCTGTGATGGAGGCCAATACTGGGTTCATCGAGGATATACAAGACATCAACAAGTCGTGAACCGATCTGTGTGGCCAGCCTGATCCGCTGTGACTCACCTCCCGACAGGCTTCTGGCAGGGCGGTTCAATGACAGGTAGTCCAGGCCAACCTCCAGCAGAAAGCCGGTCCGGGTTTTGATCTCCCTGACAATTTCCCTGGCAATGGTTTGCCGTTTTTCGTCCAGCAAGCCGTTCACCTTATCCATCCACTCATTGAACATCACCAGGTCCATCCTGGCCAGCTCGGAAATATTCTTATCCCCTATCCTGAAGTGCAGTGATTCCTTCTTCAGCCTGTTCCCATCGCATTCAGGACATGGGATACGGTTCATGAAGCTGCCCGCCCATTTTTGAATGCTTCTTGAGTTTGAATCGGAAAACTGATTGGAAATAAAATTGATGATCCCTTCAAAGTTAAGTGTGTAGGATGAGGTAACACCGGCAAACTCCTTCTTGACGATGAAGGTCTCGTTTGAGCCATATAATATGGTAGTTATAGCTTCCTCCGGGATATCGCTGATGGGTGTGTTCAGGTCAAAGCCATACTTCTGGCTGATCATATCCAGCTGGTTAAATATCCAGTTAGCACGATACTCACCAATCGGAGCAATGCCGCCTTTTTTTATGCTCTTCGACCTGTCGGGAATGATCTTATCAATATTCACTTCGGTGATGCTCCCCAGCCCGCTGCACCGCTGACAGGCGCCATAAGGTGAGTTAAAAGAAAATGTGTTGGGCTCAGGCTCATCGTAGGCGATACCCGACACCGGACACATCAGCAGTTTACTGTAATGCTGTGCATCCGTGCTGTCATGACGCATCACCATCATAGACCCTTTACCTGTTTTCATGGTTTCCTGTATCGTCCTGGAGAGGCGTTGATGTGCTTTATCGCCACTGCCAACCTTCACAGTATCAACAATCAATTCAATATCATGGACTTTGAACCTGTCGAGTTGCATTCCGAACTCCAGGTCACGTATCTCCCCGTCTACCCTGACCTTCAGGTAGCCCTGCCGGCGCATTTGTTCAAAGTTTTCGCGATAGTGGCCTTTACGTCCCCGTATGATGGGCGCCAGGAGCATCACATTCTCATCCAAATAGTCTCTAAGTATCAGGCCCAGGATCTGCTCTTCCGTATATTTGACCATCTTTTCGCCGCTGACATGCGAATAGGCATCAGCCACGCGGGCAAAAAGCAGTCGCAGGAAATCGTATACTTCCGTGATAGTCCCTACCGTTGACCTTGGATTTTTGTTGACTGACTTCTGCTCTATCGACACTACCGGGCTGAGGCCGGTGATCTTGTCAACATCAGGCCTTTCAAGGTTACCGATAAACTGCCTGGCATAGGCTGAAAAGGTTTCCATATACCGACGCTGCCCCTCGGCATAGATCGTATCAAAGGCCAGCGATGACTTTCCCGAACCACTCAGTCCGGTAAAGACGACCAGCTTGTTTCTGGGTATGGAAATATCAACATTCTTCAGGTTGTGGACCCTCGCCCCCATCACTTCCAGCATTTGAGTATTTTTTCCAGCACCCATATCAATAATTATAATTCTTCAAAATTCAAGCTATCCCAGAAGATGGTCGGATCATCATTCATTTCTTAATACGGACTGTTCAGTTCCCTGAATGAAGGAGCCTGTTTATCCTTGTCTGAAATGACTGGATCTTCAACACCCCATTCAATATTCAGATCAGGATCGTTCCAGATGATAGCATTCTCTGATGCTCTATTGTACAGTCCGCTGCATTTATATATGAAGATGGTATCATCTTCAAGTGTAACAAAGCCATGGGCGAAGCCAGGCGGAATCCATAGCATCCGTTTATTATGTTCCGAGAGCTCATAGGCAGCCCACTGCCCATATGTTTTCGACTCCTTTCTGATATCCACACTAACATCCATTACCGCCCCCCGGGCAACGCGAACCAACTTCCCTTGTTCATAAGGCGGTTCCTGGAAATGCAAACCACGTAAAACTCCCCTGGCCGACTTCGACTCGTTATCCTGAACAAAGTCAACACTAAGGCCGGCAGCTTCAAAGAGCTGCTGATTATATGATTCAAAAAAATACCCGCGATCATCACCAAAAACAGTAGGATCAATGATCAGAAGGCCGGAAAGATTTGTTTTTATGATGTTCATGCTTGCGTTTGTTTGTTAATTATTGGGCGCTGGGCAGTAAGCATATTAATCCATAACTCATAACTTAAAACTTAAAACTCATAACTTATAACTTATAACTCATAACTCATAACTCTAAAGGTGTATCACCTCATCATAAGCCGCCGCAACAGCCTCCATCACAGCTTCCGACATGGTGGGGTGCGGATGCACTGACTTGATGATCTCGTGGCCGGTAGTTTCCAGTTTCCTGGCTACCACTGCTTCAGCGATCATCTCTGTTACATTGTCACCTATCATATGGCAGCCGAGCCATTCGCCGTATTTAGCATCAAAAATAACCTTTACAAAGCCTTCCTTTGAGCCAGCTGCACTTGCTTTTCCTGATGCTGTAAAGGGAAACTTCCCGACTTTAAGCTCATAGCCTGCATCTTTTGCCTGCTGCTCAGTCAGTCCTACCGAAGCCACTTCAGGGTTCGTATATGTACATGCCGGGACGTTCCCGTAATTGACAGGATCAGGATGCAGGCCAGCAATTTTCTCAACACAGCTGATCCCTTCATGCGATGCCACATGCGCCAATGCAGGGCCATGAACGATATCGCCAATGGCGTAATAGCCATCAACATTAGTCTGATAGTAATCATCAACCTTCACCTTGCCGTTTACAGTTTCTATGCCTGTTTCTTCCAGGCCTATCCCCTCCAGGTTCGGCGCGATGCCTACTGCAGAAAGAACTACTTCGGCATCAATCACTTCTTCACCTTTCTTCGTCTTTACCGTAACTTTACATGTCTTGCCTCCGGCATCAACATTCTCAACAGAAACACCGGTCATAACTTTGATCCCGGACTTTTTGAATGCCCTGCCAAGCTGTTTGGAGACTTCAATATCTTCTAGCGGAACGACATTGGGCAGCACCTCTATCAGTGTTACCTGCGTTCCGATGCTATTATAGAAATATGCAAACTCTGAGCCTATGGCCCCCGATCCAACCACCACCATCGATTTTGGTTGCTTTGGAAGTGTCATGGCTTCACGATATCCGATCACCTTTTTGCCATCCTGTTTCAGGAAAGGCAGTTCCTTTGACCTGGCACCGGTAGCAATGATAATATGCGCTGCAGGGTATTCGGTTTTCTTTCCATCTGCATCCTTCACCTCCACCTTTTTCCCGGGAAGCACTTTTCCCGTGCCAGCCAGGTGATCGATCTTATTTTTTTTAAATAAAAATTGTATGCCATTGCTCATTCCTGATGCCACTTCGCGGCTCCTTTTTACCATTTCCTTAAAATCAGCGCTGCTGCTTCCATCAACCTTCACACCGTAATCGGCCGCATGCTTCACATAATTAAACACCTGTGCGCTTTTCAACAGCGCTTTAGTGGGTATACATCCCCAGTTCAGGCAAACACCGCCGAGCTCTGATCTTTCCACAACTGCTGTCTTCAGCCCAAGCTGGCTGGCCCTGATGGCGGCAACATATCCTCCCGGACCACTCCCGATTACAATAACATCATAATTCATATTCAGGTGATTTTTAAGTGATTTGCAAAAATACGAAAATTCGAGATGTTTGAGCATTTAAAGTACTTAGAGTATTTAAAGTATTTAGAGTATTTAAAGTACTTAGAGTATTTAAAGTACTTGGAGTATTTAAAGTACTTGGAGTATTTAGAGTACTTGGAGTATTTAAAATATTTAGAGTAC
>JBDLIJ010000224.1:0-5104 GCA_039714935.1 Bacteroidota bacterium
AAATAATAACTGCCATTATATTCAATTATTGAATTACCTATTGACCAGGTGTTATTTGGATTATAAGTAGTATTAAAATATGAAAACTGAGCAATCAGAAAATTACTAATAATAATACTTAAAAGAGTTAAAAGTATTTTCATAGATCTATTAATTAGTTGTGACTTAGAAAATTATAACCTGGGATCTATCGTAAGGAATTTCATCCAGGTTATCATTAAATCTATCTTATAATAGTAATTATTCCTTTAAAGGCGCGAGCTGGCTGGCTTTCGGCGGGGAGGGTCGGATATCAGATATCTTCAGCTCCACCAGCTGCTGCCGGATCTTCATCAGCGAGTCAATCACCTCGGCATTTTTATCAATCCCTTCAGGATTGGCTTTCAGAAACTCCCTGGCTCCTTTTAAAGTGTAGCCTTTCTCTTTCACGAGATGGTGGATAAGGCGGAAATATTTGATGTCGGATTGTGTAAAAAGGCGATTGCCCTTTTTGTTTTTCTTTGGCTTGATGATGTCAAATTCCTTTTCCCAGAAACGGATCAGGGAAGTGTTAACCTCAAACATCCCGGCTACTTCACCGATAGAGAAGTAAAGTTTTGAGTTTTGAGTTTTGAGTTTTGAGTTATTGCTCATTGTCGAATATCAAACTGATGTGATGCCCTCTGTTCTGTCCTCATCCCTCGAACCCCTACGACAACACCTGCGTATCCCGGGAGGCTATCTCCAGCACTTTTTCAAATTCTTCCGGTGTGAAGTCGTTATAAAAATAATTTACCGGATTCACCTTTTTATTATTATAGATGACCTCGTAATGTACATGCGGTGACTGTGAAAGACCTGTGCTGCCAACATATCCGATGATCTCGCCCCGCTTCACTTTCTGGCCTCTCCTGGCGGTGATGGTCTTCATATGCCCATAAAGGGTTTGATATCCATAACCGTGATCGATCATGCAGGTCTTACCATATCCGCCTTTACGCCCGTTGAAGCTGATCTTCCCGTCGGCAGTAGCATAAATGGGGGTTCCTGAGAGGGCTGTGATGTCGATGCCCCAGTGCATTCTCCTGTATTTCAGGATAGGGTGGAAGCGCATTCCATATCCGCTGATGATGCTGCCCTGTCCTTTTTCGATGGGCAGGATGGCGGGAATGCTGGCCAGCATAATGGACTTGTTCCTTGCCATGTCAAACACCTCATCAAAAGACTTTGATTGCACCACCAGCTGACTGGTGATCCTGTCGAGATGTTTGGTGGTTTCAATAATAACCTGTGAGTTCCTATATCCGTCGAGGCGGGCGTATCTGTCAACGCCACCGAAACCGGCATCCCTGACAGACTGTGGAATGGGTTCCGCTTCAAAGATCACCCTGTAAATATTGTCATCTTTATCCTGAAGGTTGCCCATCACGGATTCAATCTGTTGCAGCCGGTCATTTATGAGGGTGTATTGAAATTCGTACTGTTCTATCTCCCGTTTTAGCATTCTCTCTTTAGGTGAATCAAAAAAAGAATATGCCAGTATGACACCGATAGCTGCGAAAACGGAAAAGACGAGTAGACGACGGAGGACTTTCAGGATAATAACAATGCCTGATTTCCTTTTCTTCTCGTAAGTGAGTGTCTTTGGATTGTAGAAATATTGCTCTTTCGCCATAATGCCTTATAAGTGAACAATAGGTAGATTCATAGTGGAAATTAATCCATGAATAGCGCAAAAATAATTAATTAAACTAACTTTGCGCTCAGTAAATTCCACAAATATTCAACATAACACCTGTTAATAAGTATTATATATGGAGTCCAGACTAGTCAGAAAAACCTTTCTCGATTTTTTCAGGGATAAGCAGCATGTCATTGTCCCTTCCGCACCGATGGTGGTAAAGGATGACCCCACACTCATGTTTACCAATGCCGGAATGAATCAGTTTAAGGATGTTTTTTTGGGTAACAGGCCAGCCGATAGCTCACGTGTTGCCGACACTCAGAAATGCCTGAGGGTTTCCGGTAAGCATAATGACCTTGAGGAGGTTGGACATGATACTTATCATCATACCATGTTTGAGATGCTGGGCAACTGGTCGTTTGGCGATTACTTTAAGAAAGAAGCCATTGCCTGGGGCTGGGAACTGCTGACGGAAGTATATGGCATTGATAAAGGCAGATTATATGTGACGGTTTTCGGTGGAGATAAAAATGATGGCCTGGAGCCTGATATGGAGGCTTATGATTACTGGAAGGCGATCATTGCGGAAGAGCGCATCATATATGGCTCAAAGAAAGATAATTTTTGGGAAATGGGAGAAGTGGGCCCATGCGGCCCATGCTCAGAGATACATGTCGACCTGCGTGATGATGAGGACAGACAAAAGCTTGATGGAACAGAACTGGTAAATAAAGACCATCCCGAGGTGATTGAGATATGGAACCTGGTATTTATTGAGTTCAACAGGAAGAAGGACAGCTCCCTGGTTTCGCTGCCGGCAAAACATGTTGACACCGGCATGGGCTTTGAAAGGCTGTGTATGGCCCTTCAGGGGAAAAAATCAAATTATGATACGGATGTATTTCGTCCACTGATTACGGTCATAGAAGGTATCTGTGGCATAAAATATGGGGCGTCAGGGGAGTCCGACATAGCCATGCGCGTTGTGGCTGACCACCTTCGGGCCATTGCATTTTCAATCGCCGACGGACAACTGCCGTCAAACACAGGCGCCGGATATGTTATCCGAAGGATCCTGCGCAGGGCTGTGAGGTATGCATATACCTTCCTGGATGAAAAGGAGCCTCTGATCAACAGACTTATTGATACGCTGGTTGAAAGCATGGGGACATCCTTTCCGGAAATACTCAAACAAAAGGAGCTCATCATCAAAGTTATCAGGGAAGAAGAGCAATCTTTTCTGCATACCCTTGCACAGGGGATTAAACGTTTTCAGCAATATATCAGCCGAAAAGATAAGGAAAAGACCATTGATGGTGATTTTGCATTTGAATTATACGACACCTATGGCTTTCCTGTTGACCTGACCGGACTGATGGCCCGTGAGAATGGCTGGACTGTTGATATGGAAGGATTTAACAATGGGCTGAAAGCTCAGAAAGAGCGTTCCAGAAAAGCTGCTGAGCGTGATATGGCAGAGTGGGTGATCCTGACAGAAAGTGATAAAGCCGGTTCTTTTCTTGGTTATGACCAGCTTGAAGCAGAGGTGAAACTACTCAGGTATCGTGAGGTTAGCGATAAGAAAAAGAGCTATTATGAACTGGTGCTGGATCAAACTCCATTTTATGCGGAAGCAGGCGGGCAGGCAGGGGATAAAGGCATGCTGACCCATGGGAAGGAAAGCATTCACATTTTCGATACCAGGAAGGAAAATGATATGATCGTGCATCTTGCGGATAAATGCCCAAAGGAAGGTGAAGGACATTACACAGCATCGGTAAATGCTGAAAACAGAAGGATGACTGAGAATAATCACTCAGCCACTCACCTGATGCACTATGCATTACGCCAGGTGCTGGGTGAACACGTGGAGCAAAAAGGATCGCTTGTTGATGCTAAGCACCTCCGTTTTGATTTCTCGCATTTTCAGAAATTGAGCGAGGAGGAGATCCATGAGGTTGAAAGCATGGTTAACCGTATGATCAGGCAAAATACTGCGATTGACGAGCACCGGAGCATTAGTATGGAAAATGCTGTGGAAATGGGAGCACTGGCTTTCTTTGGTGAGAAATATGGTGATGAGGTCAGGGTCGTTAAATTTGATCAATCAATTGAACTGTGTGGTGGCACACATGTGGCTGCGACAGGCCAGATCGGCTTTTTTAAAATAATTTCCGAAAGTGCTATTGCTGCGGGGGTCAGGAGGATTGAAGCCATCACTGCCGATGAAGCTGAAAAATATATACAAGCACGCATCACAACTGAGCATGAGATCAGGCAATTACTGAAAAACACTAAAGATATCGTTAAGGGTGTACATGCTTTAAGTGAAGAAAATAAAAAGCTTCAGAAGCAGGTTGCTTCCCTGAATAAGCAGGTGTCGGATTCACTTGTTGCCGATCTCAAAGCAAATGTCGCCGATATACAAGGCACAGCCGTTATTGCTGCCAGGGTGGATGTTGACACAGCCATCGCCAAGAACATGGCCTTCAGTATCCTGAAAGATCATAAAAATGTGCTTGTGGTCCTCGCGAACGAAGCCGGGGGAAAAGCATTTTTGACCGTGGGAGTGGGAGATACACTGATTGCAGAAAAGGACCTCCATGCGGGAAACATCATCAGGGAACTTGCAAAAGAAATTAATGGCGGCGGCGGCGGCCAGGCTCATTTCGCTACGGCAGGTGGCAAAGATCCATCGGGCATTCAGCATGCACTTGACAGGATAAAAGAAATCCTTTAGCGCTACCCTTTACAGCACATCTTCACCATTACTCTGGTATAGACACTGGATTTTCATCCATAAATTATTATCTTTAAATAAATTTTAGTGAAAGTGTTGAAGAAGCAACATAAAAAGAATAGTAATCTGAAGGGCGACCTCCAAAAATTGGAGACAGCTTATCACGACAGTGAAAAAAAATACAGGGAGCTCGTTGAGACGATCCCTATTGGAATATTTGAGTACGACCTTGAAGCAAAGATCACCTATTGCAATCCTTTAGGCCTTGAGATGATGGGGTATACACAGAAGGATGTTGATAATGGCCTTCCCGTTTTTAAGTTTGTGCACCCTGATGATTATGAAAAAGTTAAAGGACGATTAAAACAGCTGTTTCAGGGGATACCTCTTGATGGGGAAGAGTACACGGCGGTGAGGAAAAGCGGCGGCACATTTCCTGTCTTGTTATACTCATACCCTATCATTCGGGAAGGGAATGTGGTGGGAGTACGCGGTGTTTCGTTTGACCTTTCAAGGTCTAAAAAAATTGAAGGCCAGCTTCAGGAGCTTCTTGCACGCTATGAGGTAATGCTTAAGGCTATGCCCGACCTCCTGTTCCGATTTGATAAGGATGGAAGGTTCATTGATTATCATACCAACTCACCGGATAGCCTGATCCTGAACCCCAAGGATATTATTGGTAAAAGAATTACAGAGATTGC
>JBDLIJ010000225.1:0-5093 GCA_039714935.1 Bacteroidota bacterium
TGAGTTTTGGGTGTTGGGTGTTGGGTGTTGGGTTGGTCCGTGATCATGCCTCACTCCCCTCACCAAATAATTTTATCGAGTATCTGATCCTTAGGGCCGTTTTCCCCTTCTTAAATAATTTTTGCTTTAAATCTCGATTATTCGTATCTTAGGAATCCATTAAGCAATAACACACGGTTAAATCAATTTTAATGGGTTCGTCTGTATATCATAATAAATTTTACGCATTACTGCTTGTATATTTTGTAAGTTTATCTATTGCTTTTAGCCAGCAATGGAGCGATCCTGTAAATGTATCATCCTCAGAAAATCATGCAGTCAAACCCAGCCTGTGCATTGACAATAGCGGAAGATTCCATTGTGTTTGGAGGCATTATATAGATGCTTGGATCAGTTATATTTATTATAGTTATTCAGATGATTTAGGCGAAACATGGAATAATCCTGTAAAGATTTCACCATACAATAATCTTAGTTCCTGGGATCCAAAAATTGAGTGTGATTCATTTAATAATTTATATTTGGTATATTCGCATGATTGGTCCGTGCAATCTATTATGTTCCAATTTTTCAATGGACAATCCTGGTCATCACCTTTTGATGTTGTTCCTGAATATCCCTATCCGTTTTTTGAAGAAATAGCCATGGATCATCATGATCGCTTCTATGTTTTCTGGCGGTATTATGATCACAAGCCACATTATAAATACCTGGAAGATGGGGTGTGGAGTGAAGCCATAACGATTAATACACCCGATTCGGTGAGTAGTTTTATTTTTGATGTTTGCGTTGACCAGATGAATAATCGGCATGGTGTTGGGAAATACAACACCGGACCTGTTTCCGATTCTTCTAAGGAAGCTTATTATTTTTATAATTATGCTGAGGATTCCTGGGAAGAGCCCTATATTTTTGGCAAATATTTTGTGAATGTCGATAACTTCGAATCCATTGTGACAGACGATTCAAACAACCCCCACATGGCATGGCGTGAAAAGTATGGTGGGACAAATCCTACTGATGCCACTTTTTATAAAAATAAAGATGGCGATCAATGGCACGCAACAGAAATGGTTGTGGAGGATCCGTCTCTTCAGTTGATTGATGTTGTTGGTTCGAACGTTTATATAGTTGATAAAGAGAAAGAAGGTAATCTTAATAAAATTGTGTTTCATCAAAAGGATATTTTTGGCAATTGGTTTGGTCAAAATGTTTTTACGGCTGAGTGGATTGAACCCTTTGATTTGTTTCATGATTCTACTTTCCAATATATATTATTTATTGGAAAACTAAACGGATCAGAAATAATTGATGTTTATTTAGTAAAAACTCCTTTAGATAGCTTAAGTACCTGTATATCTATCATTGATGGAGTGGAAAGCAGCCAATGGTCCCTGGCACAGAATTATCCCAATCCATTTAATGACATCACACATTTTTCTTTTATTTTAACGCAAGATGCTGTGGTATGCTGCCTGATCTTAAGCCACCTTGGAAATATTGTAAAGGAATTTAGTTTTGGGGAATTATGCAAAGGCGAACACGAGTTTACCTGGGATGGGCATGATCATAATGGCCGCTTAGTACCCTCGGGCTACTATTATTATCGTGTCATTGCCAATGATCAGGTCAAAACCAGGGCATTGTTGTATCTGAATAAGTAAAAACCTTAATTATACGATCATGAAAAATATTTATTCAATTCTAATTGGCCTTGTGTTAATGATGTTTTTTTTCAAGCCATAGGCCAGGAAAAGTATGCCGTGCTGATCTGTGGTGAAACACCGGCAAGTGGAGGAACTGATCAACTTAGCTGGCATCTTGCTAACCCTACAACTCCTCCCGATCCAGATTATGATGAATTCTGGAACGACACCTATTTAATGTGGAAAATGCTGATCGAAATGGGTTATGAAAATGAAAATATTTATGTGATATTTGGAGGGCAGGGGCAAGCAGAAGACTGGTCTGCTGATCCTGAGAATGATGTTGCTCCTGGGATATATCCTTATAGTATTTCAATAAACGATAATATATGTTGCACAAACAAAATAATTAAAATGAGCAAATAGGGGAATATATAATTGTGAAGATTTAATTAGACCAAAAAAATCCACATCCTTGTGCCTACGCACATTCCGTACCGAAAAATTCTAAAAGTCTGGTCCTCCGGGCCGGGGTATTTATTTTTGTTTTTTCGTAAAAAATATTTATATAAATTTGTACATGTATAATTCCAACATATAAAGAGATAATATGGCAAACTTATCAACCTCCTACATGGGGTTTACTCTTAAGAATCCCATCATAGTCGGCAGCTCCGGCCTTACAAATAGCGTTGAGAACATTATTGAGATCGAAAAGAAGGGTGGGGCGGCAGTAGTGCTCAAATCCCTGTTTGAAGAACAGATCAATCATGCGGTCAATAAGAGCATGCATAGCGGTGTTGATAGTTTTTCATATCCTGAAGCAGAGGACTATATCAGCAATTACACCAGGCAGAACGATGTGGATATTTATCTGAAGCTTATCAGAGAGGCAAAGGAATCGGTAAAGATCCCGATCATTGCCAGCATCAACTGTGTTTCTTCTGCCGACTGGATATCCTTTGCCAGAAAGATACAGGATGCCGGAGCCGATGGCATTGAACTCAATATTTTTATTCTTCCGTCAGATCCCAAAAGAGATGCCGCACAAAATGAAGCCGTATATTTTGATATCATCGGGAAAGTTGAAAAGGAAGTTAACATCCCGATCGCCATCAAGATCAGCTCCTATTTTTCCGGCCTGGCGAGCACGGCCGTGAAGCTTTCCTGGACAGGGATAAAGGCGATGGTGTTGTTCAACCGTTTCTTCTCTCCTGATATCGATATTGATAACTTCAAGGTTACCGCCACCAATGTGTACAGCCACCCTGAAGAGCTGGCCACGTCATTGCGCTGGGTAGCCATGCTTTCCAGCAGGCTTCATTGTGATGTTGCAGCCTCAACAGGCGTTCATGATGGCGCTGCCGTTATCAAACAACTCCTGGCAGGCGCCAAGGCAGTACAGATAGCATCCGTACTATACAAGAAAGGCTTTGATCAGATCGGCATCATGCTGAAAGACATTGAAGCATGGATGGATAAACACAATTTTGAATCTGTTGATGACTTCACAGGAAAAATGAGCATCAATGAATTCGAAAACCCTGCCGCCTACGAAAGGGTGCAGTTCATGAAGCATTTTTCGGGGATAGAATAAGTCTTTGATATCTGATGTCAGATATCAGATATCAGATATCAGATATGACCAGCATCCGAAAATATAAGAAGATCTTCGCTGCCATCCCCCTGATGGATGAGCTGGATAATTTGCCTCTTCTGTTAAGGAATCTTAAGGATCAGCATACAGCCTGTAAGGTGTTTGTATGTGTGAACCAGCCTGATGCCTGGTGGGATGATGAGGAGAAATATACTGTTTGTGAGCGTAACCAGGAGTCGATTGAATATCTGAAAAAGCAGACATTGCTGCCTGTTCATGTGATAGATCGCTCGTCGAAGGGCAAGGGGTGGCAGGGAAAGAACCATGGTGTGGGCTGGGCCAGAAAGCTTGTGATGGACGCGATACTACCAGAGGCGGACAAGGATGATATCATCATCACCCTTGATGGGGATACCACATTCAACAACAACTATTTTAGCTCGGTACTGGATAATTTTAACGCACATCAGGATGCTGTAGGATTATCTGTTCCGTACTATCATAAGCTGAGTGGCAGTGAGGCCGAAGACCGGGCCATCTTACGATATGAGATCTACATGAGAAGCTATGTCATTAACCTGTGGCGGATCGGCAACCCCTATCATTTTACCGCCCTGGGTTCGGCCATGGCCATCCCGGTGAGCACATATAAGGCCATAGGAGGGATGACACCTAAAAAGAGTGGTGAAGATTTTTATTTCCTTCAAAAGCTGATCAAATATGGCAGGCTGATGACATGGAATGAAGAAAAGGTGTATCCGGCAGCCCGTTTCTCCGACAGGGTATTCTTCGGCACAGGGCCGGCGATGATAAAAGGTGCAGCGGGAGACTGGAACAGCTATCCTGTGTATCATCACTCCCTGTTTGACCTGGTGAAAGAAACCTATGATGCCTTCGACAGCCTGTTTGAAAAGGATATCCCAACACCACTGGATGATTTTATAAGGAATGTGTTGAAACAAAATAATATATGGGAGCCGCTGCGAAAGAATGCGAAAACCTTGAAGCAGCTCAAAAGGGCATGCCGCGACAAAGTAGATGGTTTACGCATACTCCAATACCTAAAATATTCGCAACAAGAAAGAGGATACAGGGATGAGGACTGCCTGCTGGAATATTTCCGGAGCTATCAGCCAGGTTTAGTCAGTGATTTGGATTTTTTGATGGGTGGTTTTAACTTTGGGGATTTATCTGTTGAACAGCTGAACCTGATCAGGGATACCCTGGTGGGTATTGAAGAAAAATACCAGAATGCTAATCATGAAGCATGAGCTGATCACTATATTAGGCCCCACCGCAAGCGGAAAAACCGGGCTGGCTGCCGCCCTGGCTGGTGATATAGGCGCTGAGATCATCAGTGCCGACTCCCGGCAGGTGTATCGGGGCATGGACCTGGGTACGGGCAAGGATCTGGATGATTATATGGTGAATGGCAAACATATCCCATATCATCTTATCGATATTGCCGAGCCTGGTGAGGAATACAATGTTTATCGTTTCCAACAGGATTTCTATGCTGCTTTTAAGGATGTTACCAGCAGGGATAAGAAGGCGATTTTATGTGGAGGAACGGGCATGTATCTGGAGTCGGTGATACTGGCATATGAAATGAAAAAGATACCTCCAAACAAAAAACTCAGGGTAGAGCTGGAGCCTTTTGATAAGGAAGAACTGATCGAACGTTTGAAAAAACTGCGTGATGTTCATAATACCACTGATACAGAGGACCGGAATCGGCTGCTAAGAGCCATAGAGATATCCGAGGTTCGAGATTCGAAATCCGATATCCGAAGTGGTTTGGAGGAAATACAACATTATGTGTTTGGCGTTTCACTACCCCGAGAAGTTGT
>JBDLIJ010000226.1:0-5072 GCA_039714935.1 Bacteroidota bacterium
GAACTGCAGTTCCAGATTGATAATGCGAAGGAAAAATCAGAAATGAAATCAATACAGAGCTTGATTGATCAAAATTCATTTGTGGTTGAAAAATCCTCCACCAATTGATTTCATTCCTTTCAGGAATCTGAGGAATCATGGTATAATGTGAGGATTTGGGAAGGTGAAAATGCCCCGGATTTAATATATAAACAAGCTATAGGGCATCATTTTATTGGTAAATGGAATACTCTTCGGCTTAACAGATCACTCTCTTTATATGACAAAAAGGAGTTATGGTTTGGAATGAAAACATGGGCTGTAGCCGGTGAATGGCCATTGTCAATGGATGATAATGATGGAGTAGCAGGCTTCGGAGATATGTTGAGTTTGGATGAGGGTGTATGGTGGGAACCTATTTCAAGTTTCGGCCCCCAATTTGGCAATAACTGGAATATACGAGTTGTCTTGACCAGTGATACGGTAAATCAATCCATTTTTCTGGGATACCGTGTTTATAATAATGGAGAGAAAATAAATGCCGAACATATTACAGACACATCCTTCATTGTTCCGGCAGAATTTGTCCATGATTATAATCGCTTTGCTGTGACTACCAATTATATAAGTTGTGAGTCGGATTCAGCGATTATGATATTTTTCCCAACTGAAATACCGGAAAATATTCAAACAGGGGTAAAAATCTTTCCAAACCCCACACATGGAAAAACCATGATCCAATCCATCAGACCACTTATTTCTGTGAATGTATACAATGTTTCTGGACAGCTGGCAAAAACCTTTACCTTAATAGGAAATTCCGTAGAAATTGACCTTGGCGGTTTACAACCAGCATGTTACATCCTTCATATTGAAACAAAAGACGGAACACCGTTAAATAGAATGCTCATTTTACAGTAATAGACAGTATTATATAGGTGTAACTTTCGAAACCTCCCCATCCCCCCCCTCCCCCTCTCCCCATCCCCCCATCCCCCCCTCTCCCCCTCTCCCCATCCCCCCATCTCCCCATCACATTATTCCCCCCAATCATTGCGCAAGTGGATCATATCCTTTAACTTTGTTATGTGATCGGAAAATTTAAATCTTTTGTTGCAGAGAAGCAGCTTTTTACCGCCAACGATAAAATTCTGCTCGCTGTCAGTGGTGGAATGGACTCCATGGCTATGGCTGAACTGTTCAGCAAAGCAGGGATCGATTTTGCCCTGGTCCACTGCAATTATCAGCTGCGTGGTGAAGAATCAGATGCTGATGAAGCACTGGTGAAGGAAACCGCTTCCCGCTATAAGGTGAATTTCTACTCACAAACTTTCAATACTGAAAAAATTGCTGATGAATCCGGAGAATCCATTCAGATGGCTGCCCGGAGGCTGAGATACGATTTTTTTAATGAGATTGCCGATAAGCATAACTACCATTATGTTGCAACTGCACATCACCTGGATGACCAGACGGAGACATTTTTTATTAACCTGCTTAGAGGATGTGGCATCGCCGGCCTCCATGGCATAAAAGTTCAGCAGGGGAAGCTGATCCGGCCCATGATGTTTGCGCACAGGCATGAAATTGAAGAGTATGTGAAGCAAAATAATATTGCCTACCGCGACGATGCTTCCAACCAAAGCCTGAAATATATGCGTAACAGGGTCAGGCATCAGATCATTCCCTTATTCAGGGAGATGAATCCTTCTTTCGAACAGGAAATGGGACGTAATATACAGCGGCTTGCCGATGCTGAAGAAATTTATAAGCAGCATATTCAGCTTAAGATCAATGAAAGCATCAAAGCTGATGCTGAGATCATTACCATCAGTATTGAAAGATTGAAAGAGCTGCATCCGATCCAGACATATTTATTTGAGTTTATTGCTCAATATGGTTTTAATCAAGCTGATATTGGCCGTATTGTGGATGCACTGGACGGAACATCCGGAAAAAAGTTTATCAGTGCCTCCCATCAGCTGATCATCGACAGAAAGGAGATCGTTATTTCTGCTTTGGCAGATATACCTGATATGAAAGAGGAATTCCTGATCAAACAGGATGATAGTGTGCTTTCAGAGCCAATAGCTATGAGTATTAGTGTTCATAAAGCTGTAGAGTATACCATCCCACCTGAAAAGAACACCGCTTCGCTCGATTATGGTAAACTTCACTTTCCTTTAAAATTGCGACACTGGAAAGAAGGCGACAGCTTTTTTCCCCTGGGCATGAAAAACAAAAAAAAGCTTAGCGATTTCTTTATTGATGAGAAGTTCTCAATCTTGAAAAAAGAAAAAACATGGGTCCTCTGCTCCGGACAGGACATTGTGTGGATCGTGGGTGAACGTATTGATGACAGGTACAAGGTCGCTGGTGAAACCTCAATGGTGTACTCATTAAAGTTTTGAGTTTTAAGTTTTGAGTTTTGAGTTATAAGTTTTGAGTTTTGAGTTTTAGGTTGATCAATCCATAATCCATAACCCATAATTAACAATCTTTAAGAGTCTCTCTTCCAACTTTCAGCGCATCACTTCATGTGCTTTTATTTATTTCTTGTATTTTTGCACACTCAAAATCAATATATAATATGAAATCAATACAATTTAATACAGGAATACGGATTTTATCAGCACTGGTGCTCTCTGTTTTTATAACTTCCATGGCATGGTCACAGATACTGGAACCGGTGAAGTGGAGTTTCTCCAGCGAAAAGACAGGCGAAAATGAAGTGATGCTGACCTTTAAGGCAGACATTGAAACACATTGGCACCTTTATTCACAGGATATTCCAATGGCTCCTCCTGCCACAACCTTCTTCTTTGAGGGTGATACGGCTTTATATGAGCTGATAGGGGAGGTCACTGAGTCTGAAGCTATTGAGGAGTTCGATCCCAACTTCGACATGGTGTTGAAATATTTTGCTGATGAGGCAGTTTTTCAGCAAAAAATAAAACTTCTTACGGATGAGCCGCTAAGCATTGAAGGCTTTTTAAATTATATGTGCTGTGATGATAAACGCTGTCTTCCACCGGAAGATGTTGAGTTTGATTTTGCTTTCAATGGTGCTGTGACTGAAGCGGCAGCAGATGAAGTGGCTTCACCTGATGCGTACAGCCCCACAACCGAGATCATCAAAGACAAAACCATCCTGGAAGAGATGAGGATGGAAGAACTGGAGTACTCCTCCATGTGGGATTTGTTTATCCTTGCCTTTATCATGGGGTTGATCGCCATTCTTACACCCTGTGTGTTTCCAATGATACCCATGACCGTCAGCTTCTTTATGCATGAAGGTGAGAGCAAAGCCAGGGGTAAATTCCAGGCAATAATTTTTGGTATTTCCATCGTATTTATCTATACCGTGATCGGTACCGTGATCGCCCTTACATTGGGTGTGAACTTTGCCAACTGGCTGTCTACACACTGGCTGCCAAACGTATTATTCTTCCTCATCTTTGTGATATTTGCAGCATCGTTTTTTGGTATGTTTGAGATCACGCTGCCCAGCTGGATGATCAACCGCTCCGATAAAAATGTAGAAAGGGGAGGCATTGCAGGGCCATTCTTCATGGCTTTTACCCTTGTGCTGGTTTCATTTTCCTGTACCGGCCCACTCGTAGGGACCATCCTGGTGGAGGCTGCCACAGGCGCCTGGCTCGAGCCCATAATCGGGATGCTGGGGTTCTCACTTGCCTTTGCATTGCCCTTTGCACTCTTTGCTTTCTTTCCCGCCTGGCTGAACAAAATGCCAAAATCGGGTGGATGGCTGAACTCAGTAAAAGTAGTACTTGGATTTCTGGAACTGGCACTGGGATTGAAATTTCTTAGCATCGCCGACCAGACTTATCACTGGGGAATTCTTGACAGAGAGGTATATCTGGCCATCTGGATTGTGATATTTGTGTTGATGGGTTTCTACCTTCTTGGTAAGATCAAATTTGCTCATGATAGTGATGTGAAATTTATCAGTGTCCCCAGGCTGACCCTGGTGATCATTACCTTTTCATTTGTAATATACCTTATCCCGGGCATGTTTGGTGCCCCTCTGAAATTTCTGTCAGGCTATATGCCCCCTGCACAAACACATGATTTTGACATGAATGCCATTGTAAGGGAAAATGTAAAAATGGTAGAGCCCGATGATGATTCGCAGGCTGCCTGTGAAACAGCGAAATATCATGAGTTCCTGCACCTCCCTCACGGCTTGGAAGGATACTTCGATTATGAGCAGGCACTTTCATGTGCTAAAAAGCGGAAGAAGCCATTATTTATTGATTTTACGGGTCATGGCTGTGTAAACTGCCGTGAAATGGAGGCCAATGTCTGGTCTGACCCCAAAGTGCTGAAGCGGCTGCAGGAAGAATTTATTGTGGTGGCCCTCTATGTTGATGATAAAACAATGGTCCCGGAAGAAGAATGGGTGCTTTCAAGTGCTGATGGCAAGCTCAAGAAAACCGTTGGCAAGATCTATGCCGACCTGCAGATCCATAATTTCAATATCAACGCCCAACCATATTATGTTCTTTTAGGACATGATGGCGAGATTCTTGAGAAACCCAGAGCCTATGACCTGGATGTGGATGAATTTGTAAAATTCCTGGATGAAGGGATCAGTAAATTCGAGGATATCTACGGTGAATAGTAAAACAAAAATTTACTAAAATGTACAGAATATTTCCACTTTATATTGTCATAATTCTACTTGCAGTTTCGGAACTCCGGGCTCAGCCATTTGAAACAGTCAGCTCTTCAATAACCGGGGTTGGGCGATCAACAGTTGCATGGGGTGACTATGATGTCGATGGCGACCTTGATCTGATCATTTCAGGGATGACGAATTCCGGATCGTACCTGTCAAGGATATATGAAAACGATAGTGGTACCTTTATTATTAACCAGAGCGAACTTCAGGGTGTGAAGGATGGTTCAGTGGCATGGGGTGATTTTGATAATGACAATGACCTTGATGTGCTCCTTACGGGAGAAACAGAGGGAAATGGCAATATATCCCTGATTTACAGAAATGATGATGGTGTATTTACTGAATATGACGCCGGCTTGCCGGAGGTAGGTTATGGTGATGCTTCCTG
>JBDLIJ010000227.1:0-5033 GCA_039714935.1 Bacteroidota bacterium
GAAACAGATGGATTTTGAACTCCTTTAAGGGTTGAGTTTTGAGGGTTGGGGGTTGAGTTAGTTGTAGATTACTAATTCTTGGTGATACTTTGTGTCTTGGTGTCTTGGTGGTTGTATTTTAGGAAAGATGCTGCAATGGCAGAAACGATTGGTGTGAAAATAAAACCTATAAAGAAGGTCCACTCTTCGCCCAATCTGCTTTTCTTTCCGATTCGTTCTGACACTATGAGTGCTCCGGCATACCAAACAGTAAAGACTATAAAGAAGATCAGTTCCTGCATATTAGTAGAAATAGATTAGCAGATAAATTAAGGGAATGATGATTCCCAGGACTGTAAGCCAGGCACCTCTTCCGGTAATTCCTTTTTTACCCCTGACCAGGAAAAGGCCTGTGATTGCCAGTGCGATCAGGGCTCCGGCATAAAGATCCGAGAACCAGGTCCAGTATTTTATCGGATTATAATGAAGATAGTTCACCTCCCTGAAAAGCAGCCTTCTTTTGCTTTTTTCTATCAACCCTTTACCTGAATTCAGATTTACATATACTACACCGTCTTTCAGGAAGATCTTTAATCCGTTTGCACTCGGAAAATAATGGTTTTTGTAGTTCCTGCGCTCACCATTCTTTTCAAGCATATCCAGTATATCTTCTTTTTCTGAATAGCGATCCAGATTGGTTTGTATTTCTTCGCTGGTAATCACATAATTAGGGTTCCATTCGTTAAGATGGTTTATCGCGATACCTGAAATTGCATAGATCAGCGTGACACCAAAAAACAGGTAACCGAAATCACGGTGTATTACCCTGAACCATTTTCTCCATTTTAACCGGGCCATTTCAATATTTGAAATTAAATGAAGGGACCAATAATTAAACAATTACTGATCCCCTCACAGGTAAAGCTTAAAAAGCTATTGCATTATTCTACTTCTTCCGGAGCTGCTTCTACCACTGTAAATTCCAGTGCTTTTACCGAATATTGAGGCGCGTGATAAATGTTTTCGTGTTCCTCATCTTCTTCATGCTCTTCACCTTCGGCATGTTCTCCCTCACCTACCACTTCAGCTTCAATAGCTTCAACAACACCAATAACTTTTACATCAGATCCTTCCAGTTCAGTATCAAATGCAGCCATTTCTTCACCGGGGGTGATCTTTATTCTAACATCCGGATCGTCGGCTGTGATGAACATCTTCTGTCCGCCATGCTTGCAAACGTGGATCACGGTTCCTTCCAGGATGATCTCTTTCCCAACCAGTGTTTCCGCATTAGCTTTAAATTCAGCCAGTGTTACGACTTTAGGTTCTTCAATAGTAGGATCTTCTTCAGTAACTACTATTTCTTCTTCCACTACCTGCTCCTGGCTGGCAGTTTGTTGGTTTCCACATGACCAGACGATTACGCTTGCCACGAGGATCATTAATAAGTTTTTCAGCATTTTTTCTTGATTTAAATTATAACTTGACAAAAGTATAAATTATTCTTCTTCAATTATATTTTCGGGATTTATCTTAACTCCGTCGTATTTTTTTTCCACTCCGTTTTCATAAGTAATGACCAGGAAAGGCGATCCATCGTAGTTATATGTGATCCAATCACCATGCTTTCTCCCCATGATATAATTTCCCTTATCCTTCAACTTTCCGTTATTCCAGTACCATACATGTTCACCATGGGGGTTATCTTCAATGAACTTTCCTTTAAATTTCAGGTCACCGTTCTTGTAATACGATATCCATTCTCCATCGCGCAAGCCTTCGATAAACTCGCCCTCTTCTTTATGATCACCTATTTCATAAAACCATTCACCGTCTTCCATACCCTTCCAGTAATTACCCTGTACAATGAGTTTTCCCAGTTTATTATATTCGCTCATCATTCCTTCAGCTATACCGTCTACATATCCTTCTTTACGCTGAAGTATACCGGAAGAGTAATACCAGTTCCACTCACCGGAACAAAGGCCCAGGCTATCATAGATTCCTCTCTGTTCTATTTCTCCATTCCTGTGATAATATACCCATGGGCCCACCCTGGTATCTCTATCATAAAGCCCTTCACCCTTTAATACTCCATTAGCATAATATTCTTTCCAGGGGCCTGTTTTTTCGCCCTGTTCGGTAATAATTCCTTCTCCTATTACGGCCCCGTTTTTGTAGATGTATGATTTTTCAACCTCCCCTTCTTCATTATATTCCCTCCACACACCTTCAGGTTTATTTTCCTCGTTATAGGTAGCCTTAATTTTTACTTTCCCATCAGAATAGTACTCTGTACGTATATCCAATTCGGCAAGTTCAGCAACAAATTCCTGTTTTTCTCCATCAACATACTTAAGGGCCAGCAAAAGATTTCCGTCAATATCGTACTCTTTATAATATCCATTACGAAGGCCATGTTTATAGATGCATTCCAGTTTCAGGTTTCCATTGTCATAGAAATATTTCCAGTTCCCGTGTTTTTTGCCTTCATTATCGTATCTATTTATTCTTTCCCGGTTGGAAATGAATCCTTTTTTATAGGTAATTAGTTGAATGATCCTGCCGTCTTCAGCATATTCTTTTGCAATTCCTTCTTCCAGCCCGTCGACATATATGAGGGTCTTTTTTAACTGGCCATCCGGATAATAATAACTGGTGATACCCTGTTTCAGGTCATCCACAAAATTTTCTTCTATCCTTTCTTTTTCCCTGTAAGTGGTTCTTATCCCGTTTTTCTGGCCTTCACGGTAATTGATCTCCATTTTCAGCTCACCTTCTTCATCATAAAACTTCCATAAGCTGTCGAGCAAGTGGTTTTTCCTGTTTCCTTCCGATACAAGTATACCTTCTTCATTATACGTCTTCCAGTATCCTTCAGGCTTGCCGTTCAACATATATCCTTCGCTGCTTTTTGTTCCGTTGGCATGATAAAACACAGTCAGGCTGTCAGGTGATACTTCATCCTGAGCATAAATAATTCCTCCTGCCAGTATTAATAAAATGAAGAAGATATATTTATTGACCTTCATTTATTTGATCAGGTTAAGTTTCCTGGAGATATCCAGCATGCGATTAATAGGCTCTGCTGCCTTATCTATAGTTTCTGTATCCAGGGTAATTTCCGGTTGTTCATCACGCATACATTTATAAAGCTTCTCCATGGTATTAAGCTTCATATATGGGCAATCGTTGCAACTGCATGTTTCATCGGTAGGAACAATAATAAATTCTTTATTGGGAGAATCTTTCTGCATCTGGTGCAATATACCTGTTTCGGTTGCCACTATGTATTTTTGAGAATCATCACTTGACGTGAATTTAAGCATGGCTGTTGTTGAACCAACATAATCGGCCAGTGCCAGAACCTGGGCTTTACATTCGGGATGAGCAACAAGTTTAGCATCAGGATGCTCAATTTTCAGGTTAATAATGGCTTCTGTATTCAACACATCATGTACTTCACAGGTTCCGTCCCATAAAACCATATTCCTTCCACTGATACTGTTAATATACCCGCCCAGGTTTTTATCAGGTGCAAATATTATTTTTTGATCAGCAGGAAATGAATCTACTATTTCTTTTGCATTACCGGATGTACAGATAACATCCGACATAGTTTTTATTGCAGCACTGCAGTTGATATATGAAACAACAATATGATCAGGATATTTCTTTTTAAACTTGCCAAAAGCATCCGGCGGACATGAATCTGCCAGTGAGCAACCTGCTTCAAGGTCAGGTAATAACACCTTTGTTGCAGGACTAAGTATTTTCGCCGTTTCTGCCATGAAATGTACACCTGCAAAAACTATCAGATCCGTTTTTGCCTGAGCTGCCTGCTGAGATAATCCAAGACTATCTCCAACATAGTCGGCTATATCCTGAATATCCGGCACCTGGTAATAATGAGCCAGGATCACAGCATTCTTTTCTTTTTTTAATTTTAATATTTCTTCCCTGTAATTCATATCGCTTCAACTTATTAACACGATATTATAAATAATATTCTTTTAAAAAATTTATTTAATGTATTAATGCTGTTAATTCACTTAAAAACTTTTCTTCCATTTTCTTGACAAATTGAATTATACAGTTTTATTAACAATTCATTAACTCATATTTATTTATAAATCCTTTCTAAATAATACTTTATAAGGTTATTGACAAGTATTGATTACTACAGAATGTGAATATTTTGTTCTTTAAATAGCCCATAAAATGTGTTGACGAAACGTTAAATACTTGACAATAACTTAAAGAAACTACTGCGAATTTATTATTTCTTGATGAGAAATATTGAAAATGGTTTTTCTATTAACATGAAATAACAATTTATCAGCATTTTTAACAACCTATTGTTTATAAGTATGAAAGTAGTTTTTTATAATATACAAAATCATCTAAGAATGCCTTTAAAAAAAGCTAACTTTGTTTAAAATTTCATATAATGTTCGATAAGCAGAAAACACTTCCAATAGCCTGTGATCACGGTGGTTTTGAAATGAAGGAATATCTAAGGGAAAAGCTGGGTAAACTGGGTTATATCATTGAAGATATGGGAACTGCTTCGTTGGATAGCGTTGATTATCCTGATCTTATTCATCCACTGGCCAAAGCCATAAATGACGGAAAATATGAAATGGGGATCATTCTTTGTGGAAGCGGTAATGGTGCTCAGATAACAGCCAATAAATATCAAAATGTAAGGGCTGCTTTATGCTGGAGCCTGGAACAGGCTCAACTTGCAAGGGAACATAATAATGCGAATATTATTTCATTACCGGGAAGGTTTGTAGATAAAGCACTTGCCATGGAAATGGCCCTGAAATTTTTGAATACAGAGTTCGAAGGAGGCAGGCACCAGCGCCGTGTTGAAAAGATCTCCAAAGTATTGAAGTAAGTATTATGGCCGAGATCAAAAAGAAATTCATACAGGATGCCAATAAAAAGGCCTTTGACAAGGAGCACAGGAAAACCATCAAGTTCAATATTTCCCGTTATAATGAAGCAGTAAGCCAGGGTATGGATCAATTCCATAACCTTGAACTGGC
>JBDLIJ010000228.1:0-5009 GCA_039714935.1 Bacteroidota bacterium
CCCTTTTGCGCTGAAAATTAGTTACTACTTTTCAGGCCTTGCCAACTTTATTTATAAAGTATCACAAACAAAAGCATCATCAGTAGTGCTGTTTAATAAATTTTACAGCCCTGATGTTGATATTGAAAAAGAGAAAATTATCCCGGGCAGCATCCTGAGCTGTAAAGAGCTGAATGTTATGACCCTGAGGTGGATAGGCATACTGTATGATAAAGTGAATCTTGACCTGGCAGCCTCCAGGGGTATCTTTGATGGCGAAACGGTCATTAAAAATTTACTTGTAGGAGCACAGGTAACACAGGTTGTCTCAGCCATATATAAGGATGGCCCTAAAGCCCTGGAAGAAATGCACCACGCGCTTGCAGATTGGATGCTCAGGCATCACTATGATTCTATTGATCAGTTCAGGGGCAAGGCAGCCCAGAAAAATATCAATAAACCGGTCTTATTCGAAAGAACGCAGTTCATGCGTTACTTCTCTGATGCCTCCTATTAATAACAGTGCCGGGACTCTAAAACATATATTTAACTTTTAATTTTTTGAACAAGCCACCTCTTGTGGTTTTAAAATCTATTATTAATTATGAAAAAACAAATTTTTACTTTATTAGCGTTTATGTCCATCGGTATATGGACTATGGCGCAACAAAATGAAAATTCTATTTCCTATAAGGAAGTATTAAATGATCCTTATCATATTCCTAATGTGGAATTAAAAATTTCTCCTGTTTGGATGAATATGTCACTTATGAATTTAATGAGTATCGGTTGGGGGATCGGAACTGATATCTCAATAACACAAAAAATCAAACTTGACGCAAATTTTAATACTACATATACCGACAAGTTTTTTCATTTTGGATATATGAACCTGAACTCATCAGATATAGTTAATTATGATTATACACATAAAAACTATTCTAACCTTGATATTACCCAGGATGTAAATAAATATTATTCCGTGGATGCAGGAATAAGCATTGTTTTTAATGACAAAGACAGGATTTCAAAAGACAGGGTCATACTTTCGGCTCAACAGTCCAGATATGGCAATGTGAACGTAATCAACAGTGAGGTAACCTATGTTGATAGTAAAATCAGAAGGCGTTGGCTTGCAAGAGTTGGATTCCAGAGGTCAAATGATATTTACAACCCCTGGTACATGGCCTCAGACATTGATATGTATTTAACAGATGATGAAGGCAATAACTTTTTTGATGATGGCATTCAATATGTAGATGTTGATTATCCTGAAGATGAATATTCAGTTAATGGAAAGGAATACACTTTGGCCGGTGACGAATATGAATATTATGAAGGATGGGTTACAAATGTTACAACCAATATTATCAGTGTAGGAGTTTCCAGGGAGATTATCAGGAATTTTATAATTGATGTTGAAAATTATGGTAAACGTGGTAATCGGCGCATCAACAGGGTTTATTTTGATGTGTTATTCGGAGATGTGAATGTGGATCCTTTTGTATTTTTTGACTCAAATCCTTCTGGTTTAGAATCGGGCACGGAGATGGGAACCCAAGTAAGAGAATATAGGCTGCAAGGAGATGAAGAACATAATATACAAACCAATAACTTTGGTTTCAGAGTAGGGTTTGAGTCACATGGTATCAGCCCTACCAAGCTAATTCCCTGGGCAGAGCAGGACGAAGCAACGAAAGCTGTCAACTTCGGTTATAAAACAGAATTAGGTTTAAATCCAGGCATTAAAGGAAAAGGACTTTATTTTTCCTTAGGGATATATTTAGCTCTTAACGGAAAGATATAAGCAGATTAACTACTACAACTACTACACATACTAAACCCCACCAGTGTACAAAGGTGCAACTAAGCATAATGTAATCGCTGGTGGGGTAACTATTTTTAAAGAGAATATTCTTCTTCTATTTGTTTTTTCAGCTTTTCATTCTTCGAAATTTTGCCCAACATAAATTGTTTTTGCAGGGCTTCGAAAGGGATGAACTCATCAAGCCTGAGAAATTCAAAGACCGCCATGACCATGGCATTGCGACCACCCACATGCTCCCTGAAGTTTCTTTTATGTATCCTGGCTTTGGTTTCAGGTATTTCCAGGCTGTCATCAATGAGCAATAATGTTTCTTCTGTTGCATTGCTAAGCAGTTTTCCGGCAAAGCTCAAACCATCAACAGAAGTGATGATGATAACATCAGGCCTTGGTGCACCGGTATACATGATGGGCTCGGGAGAGAGGATAAGGTGAGAGGCTGAAAAGCCAACACCTACAGTTACCGGATAACTGCCTTTCTTTGTGCCATGCAGGTCACAGCGCATGCCAGCCCTGATAAGCATCTCTGCTGCTGATTGTACACCTTCTCCTGCGGTACCACTCAGAAACAGCCTTAATGGGCGGTCGAGATTATGGCCGAATTCTTTCTCAATTTCCAGTTTTGGATCAAATAGGGAAGGAAGGTTTTCGCGCTCAATTGTCTGATAGGTGCTCTGCTTCTTGTCGGCATATACTTTGATCTCGATACCGGCCTCTTCTATCAATGTCTTTAATTTCATGCCGGGGTTACTCTTTACGCCATAGGATGTGCATACCTCCATCACTTCCACAAGAGAAAATCCATCCCGTGAAAACGCTTCCGCCAGGTGGCCTGAGATATCACCAATGCCGGTGATACGACTCACATAACTGGCACCTGCTTCTTTTACGAGGCCACAAATATCGTAGCCTTTATGGGAGGCGCCCTCAGGCAGGGTCGGGGTTTTAAAGCCCTCAGGTGTGTACTCACTGGGCTGTCCACCGGTCATGCCATACAGCATATTGTTATGGACAACAACGGTCATATTGTAACCATTATGAGCAGCATCGAGGAGGTGTTGCATGCCTATAGTAGCACCGCCATCTCCTATAAATACGATCACCTTTTTATCCGGATTGTTAATGCCTGCCGACACCCCTGAGGCCAAAGCGACAGATCTTCCATGCAAGCCATGTACAGTGTGTGTGTCAAAAGTTTTGTCGATGATGCCCAGACAGCCGATATCGGTTACCAGGATCACATCCAGCAGATCCAGCCCCAGCTTCTGTAAAGCCTTTTCCGTATTCTGGCTGATGGTGGTATGGGTGCATCCCTTACAAAATGGAAGCGTATCTGTATTGATGAATTTAGTTTCCATGCTTCATAACCTCCTCTATGATTTCATCGGGACTGATCATTCGACCGATGGTATTAACGGTATGTACGTTTGCCGGGGTTCTGGCACCAAAAAGTAGTTCGCTGTACAATCCTGAATGGTTTTCTTCAGCGATCACGATGTGTTCAAAATCTGACATGATCTCAAAATATCTTTCGGATATGGGTAAAAGGGTCTTTGGTATTAAAACAGAAACCGGCAATCCTTTGTCTCTGAGCGTGACTGCTGCCTTCGTGGCTGCGTTGGCAGTGATGCCATATGAAACCAATAAAGTTTTTGAGCCACCTTCTTTGTCGAGTTCAAAGTGCAAAAATGACTCAAGATTATTTTCTATCTTTTCATGTATTTTAATGGTGTTGCCCAGTGCGGCCGGGCTGATTCCTTCCAGGATGCCATTTTCATTGTGTGTGGAGGCTGTATACCTTACCTGGTGTTTGTTGTTACTCACCGGTAAAAATTCAGGAATCCCACGCTCATCCCTTTTATACGGTATAAAGGTTTCCTCTTCTTCGTAATACTTTCTCTCAACGGGCTTTATCTCTTTTAAACTGTCGAGATCATAACTGAATTGGGTCATCACTTCTTCCTTTGAAGTAAGCAGTATGACGGGTGTCCTGAGATCAACAGCGGTTTTTAATGCTTTCTCCGACATCTCCCAACAGTCATCCGCTTCGGAGGTGCTGATTACCGGGATAGAATATCCGCCCGAGAGCATGCCTTTAAGCAGGCTGATATCGCCCTGGGCACCGCTGGTGGCTGTGCCTGTGGCGGGTCCCAGCCTTTGTACCAGGATGATCACCATAGGCAACTCCATCATATAAGCCATGTTAATGGACTCCAGCATCAAAGCAAAGCCAGGGAAAGAAGTAGCTGTTACCGGAAGTTTTCCTGCAGCCGAAAACCCACTCATCCATTGCAATGTTGTGATCTCATCGGGTGCTGCAAAGAATGTTTTAAATCTTTTTCCTGAAAATAAATATAGGTTGTTGGCCGGGGTGATAGGGTATCCGATGAATACATCTGCGCCAGCCCTGACAAGTGCTTCGGTCATCAACCTCGATCCGTCGATAAGTGCCTGCATAAGAATTAATTTAATTTTTCAATGGGCAAAGGTAGAAAAGATGAATATACGTTTGAAGAAAAATCTATTTTGAGTCAATATAAATAAAACTTTTTCTTGTGAAATACAATTCAATATATATAATTTTGCCGGTCATTCGTACTCATAATTAATCGTATATAATATGTCAGCAACAGTTCAATATGAGGCTCCTGACCACTACATGGTGGACGAGCTTTTCACCGATGAACACAAGATCATCCGTGATGCAGCAAGAGATTGGGTAAACCGTTCGGTAAAACCAGTTATCGAAGATTATTTCGAGAAAGCAGAATTTCCGAAGCAACTGATCCAGGAGATGGGTGAGTATGGCATGTTCGGCCCCTTTATCCCTGAAGAGTATGGAGGCCCCGGCCTTGATTATACTTCTTATGGCCTCATTATGCAGGAGCTTGAGAGGGGTGATTCAGGCATCCGTTCCATGGCTTCGGTACAGACATCCTTGGTATGCTATCCAATTTGGAAGTTTGCTTCGGAAGAGCAAAAGCAAAAATGGCTGCCCAGCCTTGTAAGCGGTGAGCTTATTGGTTGCTTTGGACTGACCGAGCCAAATCATGGTTCTGATCCCGGCAGCATGGTCACCCGCTTTGAAGATAAAGGTGACCACGTGATCCTGAATGGCGCTAAGATGTGGATTACCAATTCAACCATTGCCGACATCGCTGTTGTATGGGCGAAAGATGAACAGGGTGTGATCAGGGGGATGGTT
>JBDLIJ010000229.1:0-5006 GCA_039714935.1 Bacteroidota bacterium
GAATATAGTTGACCCGAGATAATTAGTATCAGGGTAATGTTTCGTAAAAATTGTATCACCATTGGTTTGAAAATTGTAAAAAGTCCCTGTTCCTCCGTGTCCTGGTCTTGACCGGCTTCCTGTTAAAACTAATTCTCCCAGACTTGATGTGCTAAATAATGAATTCGTATAACCCGCCCAATATGCATATGGGTATCCGCCATAAGTTTTCCAATATATCAATTCTCCATTTGAGTCAATACTGCTAATAAAGATTGATTGGTACCCAGCAATGGAATCGGAAGTGGCACCAGTTATGTAATAACTGCCATTATATTCAATTATGGATGTTCCCGACGACCATGTATTATTTGGATTATATGTGGTATTTAAATAAGGAAATTGCGCAATGAGAGCATTGCATATTAGAATGCCAATAATGCTTTGAAAAATTCTCATAAAATCAGTAGTTACGAATGATAAAGATAAGCATTACCTGGGATCCATCCTAAAAGAACTTCACCCAGGAAATTTTAATTTATCTTATTATCGTAAGTTTCTCCGTAGCCAGCACTGTAAGTCTTCAGCCTAATTCAGACATAAAGTTACAATAGTTAAAGTGTATATTACTAAATGTAACATGAAAATGTCTGCTATCTATCTTAAAAAACTACTCTAAAAGCCAGTAGGTAAAAGTTGTCATTTGCAGGGGAGTCGAGGCACACACTCCATTCGAGTTTTTCTGAGCCCATTTTAACCAGTAGCTTCATAATTTAATATCCGAAATTACTTACGCAATCTAAATGGATTTTAACCGGACACAAGTAATATAAAATACAGAAACATAAGCTGAAACAATATTATTTTATATCTTAGCAGGCGATTATTAATCTGATTTTGAACCGGCAAAATCAATTTTTTTGACCTGATTATGAATAAAGTATTTACTACCCTTATTGTGATGGTTCTGACCATCGGCCTAATTGCTCAGCAGGTACCTCGTGAAAGAGTGATAGTAGAGCTTGCAACCGCTACCTGGGACATGTATTCTGTGGGTGCAGCATTGGGAGTTGAAGACCTTGTTGCAAATGGTTGTGATGTTGCAATTATTGAATATCATTCTTTTGATCCTTTTGAAAATACAGCCTCAATAGAAAGGTTGGCTTATTATGGCATGACCCTCTATCCTACAGCCAAATTTGATGGTGTACTTGAGATAATTGGAGGGGATCCAACAATCAGCATGTACAGTAGTTACCTCCCATTGTATAACCAGAGGATTGCCATCCCTAGCGATTATGAAATATCAATATTTGGCTCCAACATCAGCGGTCTTGACTACGACATTACTGTTGTCATTGACCTGAAAAGCGGAACACCTCCAAACAATTTTACGGCACACCTGGCATTGACCGAATCAGAAATCCCTTTTATATGGCAAAACCAGACAGAAGTAAATTATGTGTGCCGGGAAATGTATCCCACACCTACTGGTACACCTATCAATTTTGCAGGGGGTAACCGGGTGATCATCTCTTATACCTTTGCCCTGGATCCATCATGGGATGCACAACACATCGAACTGGTGGCATTTGTGCAAAATGAAATCGGCAAGGAAATTCTTCAGGGAAGTATGGTACAAATACAAGCATTACCCCCATATGTGGCCTCAGCAAGTTATAGCTGTAGCGACACAATGCCTTGTGTTACAACAAGTGTCGATTTTTATGACAACTCATATGGTGCGATCAACTCCTGGAATTGGTCTTTTGAAGGGGGGACACCATCAACATCTACCGCACAGAATCCTACTGTGACATATAACTCAACAGGTATATTTGATGTACAGCTTATTGTTGATGATGGCTCCGTGACAGATACACTCCTGATGGAGGACTATATTGAGGTAATCACGGCTCCTGCTCAACCAAACACTCCTACCGGCCCAACCGATCTTTGTGGCGGAGGAACGAGCTATGAGTTTACCACTTCAAGTGTGGTTAATGCTACAAGCTATGTCTGGACAATTGATCCTGCTAATGCGGGTACGATCAGCGGCACTGATACAATCGGATTACTTGATGTGGATCCGGCGTACAACGGAAATATTGATGTGACTGTCAGGGCTGATAACCAGTGTGGATCCGGCACCTGGTCCGCGGCATTTCCAACTAATGTCTATCCCCTTCCGTTTGCATTCTGGATTTCAGACGGAGGAGGCTACTGTGAAGGAACAGCTGGGGTGGAAGTCTCCCTTGACGGATCAGAAACAGGTGTGGATTATGAGCTTCTGCTCGATGGTAATCCAACAGCCAACATAGTGGCTGGGACAGGATCTGCAATTAGCTTTGGCTTCCAGACAGATGAGGGGATTTATACGGTAGAAGGTTTCACATCCTATTGTGATAATGCGATGTACGGCAATGCCTATATCTACCCTATAGAAATTCCCGGACAGGCTGGAACACCAACAGGTGACGAAATGGCTTGTGCTGGTGGAGAAAATGATTACAATACAACAGGAGTCACTGGTGCTGACTCTTATGTGTGGGCCCTTGCTCCAGAGGAAGCAGGGACAATTACAGGGACAACGGAAGATGCGACTGTTACCTGGAGCGAAACATACACCGGTACTGCCGATATTACAGTACAGGGTATCAACGCTTGCGGTGATGGCATCGTTTCCGATGCACTGACCGTGACTGTTAATGAACTACCCGAACCTGAGATTTCCGGAGCAGAGTTTGTATATCAGGGCTCGACACATAACTATTCAAGTCCTGATCATGCAGGCGCCAACTACGCCTGGAACGTAACAGGTGGTACAATCGCAGCCGGCCAGGGAACACATGAGATCAGTATTACCTGGGGTGCCCCTGGCACCGGATATATAAACCTGACCGAAACTTCAGCCGAAAACTGTGAAGGCATTGCAGAAGAGCTGTTAGTCAACATTGAACCTCTCGGCGTTAAAGAATCATTCCTGAAAGAGATCATTCTGTATCCTAACCCCGTTAGTGATATGCTGAACATCCAACTATATTCACAGAAAGATGCCAGCATCACCATCCAGGTGCGGAACCAGCTCGGCCAGGTTGTAATACATACTACTGAAGCGATACTGACTGGCAATAATAAAACATCAGTAAACACTTCGGACCTCAGAAATGGCATCTACACCATAAAACTTATCACTGTTGATGGAACTGCAATACAGAACAAGTTTGTTAGGATGAAATAATCTTAAATAAACCTGTATGGCATCATTCTTTCCGGAGCTGCAAAGCCAATCCGGGGGAATTGCCCAATGCGATCATAATGAACCATCAAATGTTCATGCTGAGGCAAGCAGATATTTTTATTGCCATAGGAGGAAGAATATCACATTTTTCCTGATATTTACACTCTCTTAATATAAACCAATAAAAATTCCTGCGCTCATGATCTTCAGAACTATCCTTGCTGCCCTCACATTTTCCTTAATCCTTTCATTAAATACTGATGCTCAAACCGATCCCGTTGTAGAAAAGATCATTGAGATCGGCACTACCGACAACCAGAGCATGGACCATCTGGATATCCTATGCAACCGCTTTGGTGGCCGCCTGATTGGGTCCGATGCCTATGAGAACGCAGCTTTATGGGCCGCAAGCAAGTTTGAAGAATGGGGCATGGAGGTGGTCATGGATGAGGTGGGCGAAATACCTGTTGGCTTCAACCGCGGCCCGTGGTTTGGCAGGATGCTCTCCGATGAAGGCATGCACCTGCACTTTGCGACACCATCATACACTTCAGGTACCAAAGGTGTTCAGCGCGGACATGTGCTTATCGAGCCCAAAACAGAGGCCGAGTTCAAGCGCATGAAAGGCGCCCTCAAAGGGGCATGGGTATTGATCTCAGGAGAAAATGAGGGCTGGCCTGTCGACTTTTCTGAAAAGGCCAACCTTAAACGTGACTCCATTAAGGAGAAAAATGCAGAAATTGCAAAAGAAAACAGCAGGATACGAAGAGAGAACCGGAACAAGCGGGGTACTGACAAACCTAAAATAGAACAGCTGCCCCTCATTGAAGAGCCGGCGCTTTTTTATAAGGAGATGTGTGAAGCCGGCATCCTGGGCATCATACAGTCAAGCAAAACGCCCATACGGGTGATGTACGACAGGAAGAACGTTATGGACATGACATTCGAAACCCTGCCATCAGTCCCCGATATCAAGCTGGACGAGCATCAGTATGAAGTAATCAAACAGATGACAGAAGAGCGCCGCTACTTCCTGCTGGAGTTTGACATCCGCAACCACTTCAAGCCGGGGCCCATCAAATACCATAACGTTATTGGCGTCATCCCCGGCACGGAGTACCCGGATGAATACGTGATCATGGGAGGCCACCTCGATGCCTACGATGTGGCTACCGGCGGCGTTGATGATGGCTCAGGTGCCACCCCTGCCATGGAAGCCGCCCGCCTGATCATGGAGGCAGGAGGTAAACCAAAACGGACTATACTGGTCATCCTCTGGGCAGGAGAAGAGTTCGGGCTCCTGGGATCACAAAGCTGGGTGGACAGGCATAAGGATAAACTTGATAAGGTCTCTAATATGTTTAATCGCGACGGCGGGCCCACGGTGCCAACAGGTATCAGCGTGCCGGAGGCCATGCGGGAAGATTTTGAGATGATCTGTTCATCTATAAACGACATTAACCCCGACTTTCCTTTTGTTATCAAGGAGCGTACCCCCAGGGGAAAGCCTGCAAAAGCCTGGGGCACCGACAGCGGGCCCTTCGCCGTGGAAGGAGTGCCAACAATGACTTTTAACACCGGCGACCCCAAAGGATATAACTTCAGCTATTACGAAATCTGGCATACCGAGCGCGACCTGTACAACAAGAGCATTCCCGAATACCAGGAACACACAGCCATCGTCACGTCCATCGTGGTCTATGGTATCGCCAATCTGGAACACCTTCTGGACAGGGAAGGATACTATACTGTTAAAGAAGACAGTAAAGAAAAAAAGAAAAACCGC
>JBDLIJ010000230.1:0-4906 GCA_039714935.1 Bacteroidota bacterium
TTCCTCAAAGACCTGGATGCGAAAACCATCTATGGCATAATTATCATCATTAAGGAGCAGGGCCTCATTCATCTCAATGTGCTTCATCAGGATGGTGTCTATCCGTGGATCCTGTGTGATCTTAACATTTCCTTCACCATCATACTGCGAGAAAGCCTCCATGGCTCCCATGCAGCAAATCATCAAAACTATGCTCACAAAATATTTCATTCACCTACAGTTTGATGCCCTTAAACCGGCAATCTGACACTTAATACAGGCACAGGACAGTTATTCACAAGTTGACGTGCAAATGTACCAAGAAATACATTGGCCTGGGTGGTTTCCTGCTCAGTCATGATGGCAACCAGGTCAACTTTTTTATCAATGGCAAAATTGATGGTATCCTGCGTAATATTACTCGTATTTATTTCACTTATTTTATATGCAATTTTATTTTCCTTGAGATAATCAGTAGCCGTCTTAAGGTGTTTGTCAACCTGTCTTTTAAGCGACCCCAGACTTGAAGTATGTACGGCCAGGATTTGTATTTCGGCATCAAATGTATTTGCAATCCCGGCGGTAGTATATACTTTCTTACTCGACTGCAGGGTGCTGTCGATAGGCATCAGTATGCTTTTAATCTCCTTGTCGAAACTAAAATTCTGGCGAAGTGTGATCACCGGACAGGGGGCATGTGTTACAATACGATAGGCATTGCTTCCAATCCAATACTCTTCGAAGCCTGTTACCCCGTGTGTGCCGGCAAAGATCAGGTCGGCATTAATTTTCCCGGCATACCTGGAAATCTCTTCAAAAACCTTTCCTTTACTGAGTTTGAATTCCAGGGCTCCTTTGTCATACTTCTTCTTGTACTTTTCCAGGATCTCTTTAAAAAGATTTCGGGACTCATGGCGGGATGTTACATTTGATTTCTCTACTATCAGATCAGGGCCTATGCAGTTATCAACCCAGATCATAGATACGTCGGCTTCTAAGCGGTCTGCGTACATGAGCGCATACTCAAGTGCATGAATCGCATTTTTTGAAAAATCGATGGCTACCAGTAGGTTTTTCATAATATTTCAATAAACTATCCCATGCTAAGATAATAAATTTATACAAAATAAACTAATTTAGCAAGTCAATTATTGCAAACCCCGGACTAATATATACAACTAATCAGGGTTTTTGTAGTTTTGTATCTTGAGTACTAATAATCTATGCATGAACGAAAATCTTGATCCGGGAGGTGAGCATCTCAGTCAGGCAGAACTGGAAATTGAGAAAGTCCTCAGGCCGGCAGAATTTACTGAATTCTCGGGCCAGGCAAAAGTTGTTGACAACCTGAAGATCTTTGTTGAAGCAGCAAAGCAACGGGATGAGGCCCTTGATCATGTCCTTCTTCATGGCCCTCCCGGGCTGGGAAAAACAACTTTATCGCATATTATTGCCAATGAGCTTAGCGTAGGCATCAAGATTACATCAGGGCCGGTCATCGACAAGCCTGGTGATCTTGCCGGCCTGCTCACAAGCCTGGAAGAACATGATGTATTGTTCATCGACGAGATACACAGGTTAAGCCCTGTAGTAGAAGAATATCTGTATGCTGCTATGGAGGATTACAAGATCGATATCATGATCGAATCAGGCCCCAATGCACGCAGTGTACAAATATCCATCAACCCCTTTACTTTGATTGGTGCCACCACACGATCCGGCCTTCTGACGGCACCCCTGCGAAGCCGCTTCGGGATCAACCTCCGACTGTCGTATTACGACTCCGGAACACTGGAAAGGATTTTGAAACGCTCCGCATCCATCCTTGAGGTACCCATGGAGGAGAACGCTGCTGCAGAGGTGTCACGGCGCAGCCGCGGAACACCAAGGATTGCCAACCTCCTGCTTAGAAGAGTAAGGGATTTTGCACAGATAAAAGGCAATGGCACCATCGATATTGAAATAGCACGGCATGCACTGTCTGCATTAAATGTTGATAAAAACGGCCTGGATGAAATGGACAACAGGATACTGCATACTATCATCGATAAATTCAATGGCGGGCCCGTGGGGATCAGCACAATAGCAACCGCCGTGGGAGAAGATGGCGGCACGATTGAAGAAGTTTATGAGCCTTTTCTGATCCAGGAAGGCTACCTCATGAGAACACCACGAGGCCGGGAAGCAACCGAGAATGCTTATAAGCACCTCGGGAAGATAAAAGGAGGAAAGCAGGGAGGCCTTTTCGACAAATAATGTAATGTCATCCTCAAAAGAAAAATTTAGTAAATATATTAAAGACGCAGCCCTGGATCTGGGCTTCAGTGCATGTGGTATTGCCCGTGCTGAACATCTTACAGAAGAAGGTGAGCACCTGAAGAGCTGGCTGCAGCAGGGACATCATGCCGGCATGGGGTACATGAACAGAAATGTTGACAAGCGATTAAACCCGGCATTGTTGAATGAATGGACACAATCAGTCATTGTGGTGCTGTTTAATTATTATCCTGAGCAGAAACTAAACCCTGAAGGAAAATACAAATTCTCAAAGTATGCTTACGGCAAAGATTATCATGAGGTGATGAAAAAAAAGCTCATTCGCCTGATTGACATGATCGAAGACGAGATAGGTGAAATTACTGCCAGGGCATTTGTTGACTCCGCACCCGTACTGGAAAGAGCCTGGGCCAGGAAAAGTGGTCTTGGCTGGATCGGAAAAAATGCATGCATGATCAATAAACAGTCGGGATCATTCTTTTTTATCGGCAGCATCATCACTGATCTTGAGCTTTCGTATGATGAGCCCACAGCCAATGATTTTTGTGGCAATTGCACAAAATGCATAGATGCCTGTCCCAATCAGGCCATCCTCTCGCCAGGCGTGATTGATGCAGGGAAATGCATTTCATACCTTAGCATAGAACATAAAGGAGATTTTGAGGCTAAAGATAAAGGCAAGCTGCATTCATGGATATTTGGTTGCGACATATGCCAGGATGTATGTCCGTGGAACCGCTTCGCCAAACCACATAATGAGCCTGCTTTCCTGCCTTCAAAGAAATTCTTAAATATGAAGGATGAAGACTGGGAAAGCCTCGAGGAGAGCACCTTTGATGAGCTCTTTAAAGACACCGCAGTGGAGCGGACAGGCTTCACGGCGCTAAGGAGGAATATTGATTAATGCCCCACCTGCGCTGAAGCTACGGCGGGTGCAAAGATTGGTAGTTAAGAAAGGGGGATTTTGATTTATTGGAGTCCGGTAAAGCTCTAATACAAGGGGCTAAAGCCCTAAATTATTTTGTGTTTACTTACCCCGGGCTTAAGCCCGGGGTAACTCAATAGAACTCAGAAAATGGACTTTAGTCCATAATGTAATCAACACCCCGTCTCTCTATCTAACACCTAAGGCGCCATATTCTTGAATTAAATTATATTTGAAAAAAAAATATCTATGAAAAAAATTATACTTTCAGCATTATTTGCATCACTGGTGGTCATAGCTTATGCGCAGAAGTTTAATGGTGGTGCCATGATCGGATTTGCAACCAGCCAGGTGGCCGGTGATAATTACTCAGGATTTAATAAGGTAGGGCCCGTGGTCGGAGCTTTTGTGAACTTTTTTCCGGCAGAGCATTCCTCTGTTCAGATGGAACTACACTATGTTCAAAAGGGAAGTCGTAGATCGGCTGATTATGAGAAAGAAGATTATGACTCCTACCTATTGCGTTTAAACTATATTGAATTACCATTATTGTATCAGTATCATATCGGACGCTTATACCTTGAGGCTGGCCCTTCATTGGCATTTTTTATGGCAGGGTATGAAGAAAGGGATGGGGAAGATGTGAAGGCAGATGATTTTTCTGCAGTCACTGTTCAGTTCAATTTTGGCGTGGTATATACTGTGGCGGAAAACTGGAAATTTGGCATAAGGGCCAACAATTCACTAACCAACCTTCGCAATCATACCAGTACAGGACATGTAAACAGGTTATGGCCCAACAACCACGGACAGTTTAATGATGTCATAATGTTTACGCTGGGCTATCAGTTTCTGCATTTCGGAAATTAGGATCTTTGTAGGATGGTGAGTGCTGGATGGGAGCACTGAAACCATTAAGCAGTAAGCAGAAGCCAGGACCTGACTAGGGACACAATTCCGGTTTCCCGGCAAGGTCATTTTTTTCACCAAACCATACCACAACAAAATTCCCATATATTCCAACGCCCATGGCTCTCCACTTCATACGTTTCCATCCATATCTGTTTATGATCATATGATGATGCCCCGGACTTCCTTTCCACCCATCCAGTGCCGCCAATGCCATATCACTATGCTCGATTTCACTCAAAGAGCTATAATACGCCACCTCATAGCCAAAGCCATCGTATTCAGTAAGTTCAGCGGGCTTAGCCCATAAGCACTCAGCCTTGCTATGGTCATCAGTATAACAGCATGCCGACCAGGGTCCCTGATCCGACCAGCTGTGCATATTGCAGTTTCCTCCTTCAGGCTGATTTGTTTGCAAGTCCCAAACATGTGCGGCCGCAACATAACAAAGCGAAGCTGAAAGCGGGATCTCAGGAAGGGTTTTTTCTTTCCTGTACTCATTCACAAGCTTGTAGAGCCGGTATTCTTCATCAGACAGACAGGCCAGCTCATTAGAAAAATCCTGGCCTGACACCATGTTGAAGATTAAAATAAACGAAATGAACAGAAGAATACGCATAGCAAAAGATATAATTTAATAACTCAGGCTGGCGGAAAAGATTGCCTTTGGGGGTTGGGGTTGGGTGTTGGGGTTGGGTGTTGGGTGTTGGGTGTTGAGTGTTGGGTTGGGCTCAACAATCCAGACTCCCCATTCTTCATTAACAATCTTCATTAGGATCTAATCAATAGGATATCATCACTCATTAAGGTTTTAGG
>JBDLIJ010000231.1:0-4866 GCA_039714935.1 Bacteroidota bacterium
CTGAAGGTTTGGTTTCCGACTGCCCAGGCGGTTTCGCTAGGCAGGGTAGGATGGTTGACCACAGCGTGTGCAGCACAAACAAAATCATCAAAATTTGCTACCGGAACAGTATATGTGTAGGTAGTGACTTCGGGATCATGATCAGTTTTATATGGGAATTTTCCGATTTTTGGAGCTCCCGGCGTGTTCCTTGGCATATCACCCAGAGTACCTGCATATACATGGGATTCTGACATTGTCCATCCATCGACAAGGTCATAGGTTACCTTGAAAAACCCATCTTCGGTGTCAACATAGGTGACAGTACCAACATAGATATGCTGTCCAGCCATCAGGTCTTTTTCCAATACGCCTTCCTTAAGGTCATAATGTGTGTTCAGGTCTTCAACTTCGTGTTTATTACAAGCGATGAGGACCGCAAACATTACTAATAGTAAAAATAATTTTTTCATGATTAATTCATTTTGGTTTATAGGTTATTACTTTTTTCCCTTACGGGTTAATTTTTAGTTTAATACGTGTCTTTGGTAATTTTAGTTTCATAAAAACGCAGCAAATTACAACCTGTCAGTGCAGTCCACAAATAAATTACACGTATTTGCACTAAGTATATTGATGTATATAAGTCCGCATTCACACGTAGATTTAAGCATATAGAAACTAATCCTGCATACCTATATAACAAGCTATTCACAAATTCCATTCATAGCGATGATTTTGATTGAAGCGTCATATATTCTATCTTTAAGAGTTTAAATTCTGAAGCATATGAAAAATAGATCGATAATCATTGTGTTTATTTGCCTGATTGCTGTGATAACAGCGGATAAGGCATATTCCCAGAACTATGTTAGCACTTATGCCGGTACGGGAAACCCCGGCTTTGTGAATGGAGATACCAGCATAGCCAGTTTCAAGCAACCATTCGGGATATGCATTGACCCTGCAGGCAATGTATATCTGGCCGATGCCGGGAACAACTGCATCAGGAAGATAAGTATCGATGGGCAGGTGAGCATTTATGCAGGGACCGGCCAATCAGGATATCTTGACGGCCCGGCCCTGGAAGCAAAGTTCAAACAGCCCATTAACATATGCATGGATGACAGCGGCAATATGTACGTTTCTGATTTCCTGAACCAGCGTATACGAAAAATATCTGCAGACATGATGGTAACAACTATTGCCGGGAACGGCAATGACGGATACCTCGACGGGCCCGCCATGGATGCCATGTTCAATTACCCCAGGGGTATATGCCTTGACGATACCGGTAATATATACATTGGCGACAGCTGGAACCACCGGATCCGGAAGATATCGACCGATGGCATGGTAAGTACCTGGGCTGGTGGTGGCAGCAATATTGGTGTGCAAAGTGTTGGTGGATATGTTGATGCCAGTGATACTGCGGCACGCTTCTACACACCCTGTGAGCTATCGATCGACGGATTCAATAATATTTACGTGGCCGATGCATACACACATCGCATCCGCAAGATTGCTCCTGACCGTATGGTAAGTACAGTTGCCGGTAGTGGTGACCTGGGGCCGGACGGAGGAGGATTCCAGAACGGAGCAGCTACCACAGCCATGTTCAAGGTACCCACGGCCTGCCACATAACCACCGACGGAAGTATTTTCGTAGGAGATGGCTCCAACCAGCGTGTAAGAAGGATCAGCACCGACCAGATGGTGTATACATTTGCAGGTTCAGGAGAAGAAGGCTTTGATAACGGCCCCGACTCCCTGGCTACTTTCAACTTCCCCCGTGGATGTGTATATGATTATTCACTGAACAGGCTTTATGTTGTAGATTATAATAACCATGCAGTAAGGATAATCCATTTTGAGAGCGGGGTAGGTATCAATTCCTCCCCGAATAAGATGGATAATATCAATATTTACCCCAACCCTTTTGACACAGGCATTCGTATTGATTATGAATTATCAGAGCCAGCAAAGATCCAGATAAACTTATATGATCTCAGGGGTAAATTAGTAAGTTATATCGCTGAAGATTACCAGCAAGCCGGAAAAGTCAGTTTGAATTGGGAGCCTGTTTCCATTCCTGATGGAACTTATTTTTGCGTGATAAGATCCGGAGCAGAAACCCAATCCTTTAAGATCATTAAACAATGATTAAAAAAAAAAGCCCTGCAAAATGCAGGGCTTTATACTCCATATAAAGATCGGTACTGATTAAGTATATACTTTAATTCTTGCCGGTAACAAGGTCCGACATATCACCAAGTGATGATCCATCGGACAGGTCAATAATATCTGTGTCTCCACTACCAAGATCAATAGTAACGAGTTCTGTATTCCCTGTATTATCTGTATCAACGGCATACATGTTGCCATCAGGGCCGAAAGTGATCTGTGCAATCCCGCTCAGCAGTGTATTGGTTACCGTACTGTTCCATATACCCGTACCCAGGTCAAATATGATCAGTCCAACATTGCCATTGTTATTGTTGTCGTTCCCGACAAGGTATAAATCAAGACCATTTGATGCCATGTCGGTGATCTGGAAGTTTGTGAACGGAATGGGATCACTGAAATTATCATTGATCGCCATGGTCCACGTACCGGTAGTTTCATCATATGACAACTGAACTTCTACGATCTCGTTGAAGCTTGATGAAGTCGGATCAAGGTCAATGTAGTAGAAATTACCATTGACGAATGCACCTCCTCCGGGTAGTCCGGGTACCGTTCCTATTGCTACACATGGATCACCCGTATTCATGTTATATACATACAATGTATTCCCAATAACAAAAAAGAGGTTATTAGTAAACGGATCGAAGGCAGCAGCTACCACTGTTCCTCCTCCAGATGTGTTCACAGGTTCTACGATTATAACTTCAGGAGCCGGGTTTGAAATATTGATATAAACCACAACAAGCGAACCATCCGTTGTTTGCTGAATACCGTATATGACTTCTACATAAGTTGCAGACGTGCTGAAATTACTGGTAAAGCCACCCCAGCCATTATCGGTAAATGTTTCGTTACCGGCCGCCCAGGCAGTTTCACTAGGCAGAGTAGGATGGTTGACGACGGCGTGGGCCGCACAAACAAACTTGTCCCAGCTTGTTACCGGAATGGTATATGTGTAAGTTGTAACTTCCGGATCATGATCTGTCTGGTAAGGGAATTTTCCGATTTTTGGAGCTCCCGGTGAGTTGGTCGGCATGTTATCGATAGGACCAGCATAAACATGAGACTCTGACATGGTCCATTCATCGACCAGGTCATAGGTTACCTTGAAAAATCCATCTTCGGTATCAAGATAAGTAACCGTCCCTACAGTTGTATTCTGGCCGGCAATCAAATCCACAACCAGAACATAATCTTTCAGCCCATAATGTGGGTTCGGGTCTTCTATTCCGTTCTTATTACAGCCCGCCAAGACCACAGCGATCAATAAAAGGAGTAAAAATTTTTTCATGGTTAATTCATTTTGGTTATACATAAATTTGTGTCTTTTGTCCTGATTATCAGTCCTATACATTCCGTGTCTGTATATTTGGACGATAAGGAAAGCCAAATTACAATCTCATTACGCTGTCTACAAATTTATTGCCCGTATTTTTCATACGTATATTGCCTAAATAAATAAGTATAAACACGTAAGCTAATACGAATTTTTTAAAGAATGGTTACCATATGCCTTTACGGAGGAGTAGAGGCAAGGTGTTTTATCAGGAAATGCAGTTTTGATTTACTCCAATCCGTATTTATCAATCAGATAAATAATGGCCGCCATACATCCGGAGCCAAGCTGTAGTTCACGGATGTGGACCTTATCGAAGGTATCAAAAGCTGAATGATGCAGGTCCATGTAGCGCTGGGGATCGGTCCGGTATCCCATCAGGGGAACTCCAAATTGTTTCAATGGAGATATATCTACTCCGCTCCCACCTTTTCTGATATAATGGATTCCATAAGGCTGGAGAAGGGGTTGGTATGATGAGATGATATCAACAATGCTGACGGAAGCATCCACCTGGAATCCTAAAGGAGAGAATCCGCCTGCATCAGCTTCGAGCGCAAGGTAATTCTTAATACCATTATCCTCAGAATATTTTGCATAAGCATTTCCTCCCGACTGGTACAATTCTTCATCCATATACATGACAGCCCTTATAGTACGTCTGTTATCCAGTCCCAGGTCCTTAAATATCCGTAAAACATCAGCCGATTGAACACAACCGATCCCATCGTCGTGAGCTCCTGGGCTGTTGAACCATGCATCGATATGTCCACCTACCACTATATATTCATCCGGGAATTCACTTCCATAGATATCGGCAATCAGATTATAGGTTGTCACCTCCTCCAGGTCCTCAGCCTCAATGATCATTTTAAGCTGCAGGAAGGGATCATCCTTCAGGGCTTCACTTAAAATATCTGCATCGACCGTACTGATGGCCGCACATGGTATCTTCTTTTCATTGAAGCGTGTAGATCCTGTATGCGGAAAAGTATCGATCCTGGTTCCCACCGACCTGACAAGTACACCGGAAGCACCAAGTTCAGCAGCCACTGCAGGCCCTCTTGAGCGTTGATCCACGGCACTGCCGTAAATCCTGAAAGGATTGATAAGGGTCATATCAACGGGGCGGTTATAAAACACTATCCTTCCCCGGACAAGCTCCGGATCCATTTTCTTAAGTTCTTCCAGGCCTTGCACTTCAATAACATTGCCGACCAGGCCTTTATCCGGGGTGGCGGGTGACGGTCCCAAGGCATCGGCCCGCAGTTTTACATTGCATTGCTGACCAAGTATGAGGACTTCTGTATGGTGATGCAACCAGGCAGGCGTAGTATATTCCTGCAGGAATACTGTATCGGCCC
>JBDLIJ010000232.1:0-4856 GCA_039714935.1 Bacteroidota bacterium
CTGCGGGCCGATATACATAAACGAGCCTGCCGTCATCTGGCCATATTGCGAAACACCCAGGGCATTAAATTTTTCCCAATGATCAGGGCTTGAATAATTGGGGATCACCATGCCATTGGTCACCACCACCCTGGGAGCATCTTTATGTGAAGGGAATAAGCCCATGGGATGGCCTGAGTACATCACCAGTGTTTGCTCATCTGTCATCTCAGCCAGATATTTCATTGTAATCAGGTACTGGGCCCAATTCTGAAATACAGCACCATTGCCGCCATAAGTGATCAGCTCGTGCGGATGTTGGGCTACGGCAGGGTCAAGGTTATTCTGTATCATCAGCATGATGGCGGCTGCCTGCTTCGACCTGGCCGGATATTCGTTGATCGGCCTGGCATACATCTCATAATCCGGACGGAAACGGTACATATATATGCGTCCGTAGCTTTCAAGTTCACGGGAAAATTCCGGTGCCAGCACCGCATGGTGCTTAGTATCAAAATACCTGAGTGCATTTTTAAGTGCCAATATCTTCTCTTCCGGGCTCAAAACATCCTTCCTGTGCGGTGCATGGCTCACACTGTCATCCAGCGCTTTTGGTTGCGGTAAGGACTCAGGGATGCCCTGCAATATGTTTCTTTGAAAATCAGTAGGTTCCATGCTCAAATAATTAGGAGTTGATTAACGAATCATAAAAAAGCAAAATTAGGAAATAGTATTCAGAATTCATCAGGATATCATCCCTAATAATTCTCAGGAATGTTCTTCATGATATTGTATATGAACTCCCTGGCGCGGAAGAGCTGTGCCTTGACGGTGCCCAGCGGAAGATCCAGTTCGGTAGCGATCTCCTCATAAGAATACTCTTTAAAGTACCTTAGCTCAATCAGCTTGCGGTAATGGGGCTTTAGCTTTTCCACCACCTCACGCATCAGGAGCATCTTCTCCTTTTTCATCACATTCTCTTCCGGGTCGGGGGTGTCGGATGGAATGATATTAGCCAGCTCATGGCCCTCCTCACCTTCCGGGCTGTTGTTCATGGAAAAAGTACGTTTCTTCTTTTTGCGCATGAAGTCGATGCAGTTGTTAGATGCAATCTTAAACAGCCAGGTGCTAAAAGCATAGTCCGGCGTGTATTGTTCAAGCTTTTTAAATGCTTTACCAAAAGCCTCTATTGTCAGATCATCCGCATCGTTGGCATTGTTGGTCATCTTAAGGAGCATGAAATACAATGAATCCCTGTAGTTGTTCATCAAGGCAGCATAGGCTTTCTGATCGCCCTGATTGATGGCGGCCTGCACCAGCTGATAATCACGCATGGCCTTGTCGGTGAGATTCGGATTCATTTCCATTTGTCGGGTTTACTGATCATATTGACCAGACTGAGTAGCGGATAAAATATCATTAGAAAAATTTCTGCTATAGGCGAAAATACTAATAATTTTTTTTCATTCAGCCGGTTCATGCTCAATTTAGTAATTAACAAGTAACTAACAATTCTTATAAGGAAGGCCCCGGCAGTGATTATCAGGTTATAACCCAGTGCCATCAGCAGGATAAACAGGAGAATAAACAACATCTGACTGATGCTCCATAAGCCCAGCAGCCATTTAAACCGCCTCCGGTAATACTTAAATGTAGTGAAATGCCTGCGCTTTTGTGTTACCCATGAGCGAAATGATGTCTCAGGCCGGGATACTGTATGACTTCCGGACTCTATCTCGATGGCAACATTATTCCTGGTGGCCACACTATTAATAAAGAGATCATCATCGCCCGATGCCACGGTATAATGTGACGAAAAGCCCTTGTTTTTAAGGAATAATGATTTTCGATAAGCCATATTACGGCCAACCCCCATATAGGTTTTGCCGATCAGGGAAAAGGACAGGTACTGTATAGCTACCCACAAGGTCTCATAACGAATGATCATGTTGATCAGGCCGCTCTTTTTCTCATAGGCACCATAAGCGAGGATGATCTCATTCCCGGCCCGGAACTTCCCGGCCATATTCCGCACCCACTGATCGGAAGCCGGCCGGCAATCGGCGTCTGTCAGGAGAATAATATCATGTGCCGCAGATTTTATACCCAGTGATAAGGGAAACTTCTTTCCACTGAAAAAATTCAGGTCCTGACTCAGGTTGACAATCTTTAATATAGAATGCTCCCTGGCCATATCCTCCAGCAACTCGAGTGAATCATCCTGTGAGTTATCATTGACCACCACAATCTCAAAAGAAGGGTAATCCTGCTGCAAAAGCAGTGGGATGTTATTTTTCAGATTAAGGTACTCATTCCTGGCACAGATCACCACCGATACCGGTTCTTCTGATTCCACCTCCTCCTGCTTTCTGAAAAATGCCAGCTTCCTGAAGACACCCCAGAGATAGAGTATCTGGATAAGAAATGCAAGAAGATAAAGTATCATGAGGCCCTGCTCAACAGGGTCTGAAGGAAGGTACGGATACTGGATTTCGGCTTGCATTCGAGCGAAAGTATTTAAACTTCATGAATAAAAATTATCTTTGAATGATTTTTTATAAACAGTATGAAGTTTATAATCCAACACAAGGACAAAAACTCTAATGCCAGGGCTGGCTTGCTGGAGACAGCCCATGGTAAGATAGAGACGCCCATCTTTATGCCGGTGGGCACAGCAGCCAATGTAAAGGCGGTGCATGTGCGCGACCTGCATGATGATGTTAAGGCGCAGATCATACTCGGAAATACTTATCACCTCTACCTGAGGCCGGGAACAGAGATTATACACAAGGCAGGAGGCTTGCACAAATTTATTGGATGGGACAAACCATTGCTTACCGACAGTGGCGGCTACCAGGTGTATTCCCTCACCGATATCCGCAAGCTCAAAGAGGAAGGCGTCACCTTTCAATCACATATCGACGGCTCAAGACATACCTTTACACCGGAAAATGTGATCGACATACAACGTATTATCGGAGCTGACATCATCATGGCCTTTGATGAATGCACACCCTACCCCTGTGACTATGATTATGCCAGGAACTCGATGGAGATAACACATCGCTGGCTCAAAAGGTGCGTTGACAGATTTGATACAACGGAGCCTGTTTACGGTCATGAGCAAGCCCTTTTCCCTATCGTCCAGGGGAGCACCTATATTGATCTTCGCAAGCAATCGGCCGAAGTGATCAGCAGCTTTGGGGCAGCAGGCAACGCCATCGGAGGCTTGTCGGTGGGAGAACCGCATGAGATGATGTATGAAATGACCGAACTGGTTTGTGATATACTACCCCAGGATAAGCCACGTTATCTTATGGGCGTCGGGACACCGGCCAATATCCTGGAAAGCATTGCCCTTGGCGTTGACATGTTCGACTGTGTGATGCCAACACGGAACGCCAGGAATGGCATGATCTTTACCAGGAATGGATTTATGAACATGCTCAATAATAAATGGAAAGATGATTATTCTGTGCTGGATGAAAACGGAACCTCTTTCGTCGACAGCCAGTATACCAAAGCCTATGTAAGACACCTGTTCAAAGCAGGTGAGCTGCTGGGTGGTATGATCGCCAGCCTGCATAACCTGGCCTTCTACCTGTGGCTGGTGGGTGAAGCCAGAGAACAGATCAGTGCAGGCACTTTTCATAATTGGAAAGAGAGCATGGTGAAACAAGTGACAACAAGATTATAAGTTCGCAGGAAACTCCATGAAGATTCTCGACATATATATCATCAAAAAATTCCTTGGTACATTTTTCTATGCCATCTCGCTCTTGATCGTGATCGTGATCATCTTCGACATATCAGAAAATATCGATGAATTCCTGGAAAAAGATGCACCGGTATCGGAGATCATCTTCAGCTATTACCTGAACTTCATCCCCTATTTTATCAACCTCTTCGTATACCTGTTCACCTTTATCTCGGTGATCTTTTTCACTTCTAAACTGGCATCGAACACGGAGATCGTAGCCATGCTCAGCGGGGGGGTAAGCTATTATCGTTTTCTTCGGCCATATTTTGTATCAGCGATCTTTCTGGCAGTGATGTCATTTTATCTTAGCAATTTCCTGATCCCCAAGACCAACATCAAACGCAGGGAGTTCAAAGATAAATATATGGAAAACCTCGACCAGGAAAAAGACCGGAATATTCATCTCAGGATCGGATCACAAACATATATTTATCTGGAAAACTTTAACAGCTCAACCAATACAGGGATCAAATTCAGTCTTGAGAAATTTGATGGCAACAAACTTGTTTATAAACTGATGGCCGACCGGCTGCGCTGGGACAGCACTGAAAACCACTGGAAGATCGATAACTATAACATCCGCGAAATTGGAGAGATCAGGGAGTCGATCATCAAGGGCAGGCAGATGGATACCACCATTAATCTGCAACCAGCCGACCTGTATGAGAAGAAAGAAGATTTTGAAGAAATGAATTATTGGGAACTGCGTGACCGTATCCAATACGAAAAGCTCAGGGGATCAGAAAAGGTTAAGATATACGAAGTTGAAAAGCACAAACGTATTGCCGCCCCCTTTGCTACCATCATCCTGACCCTCATTGGTGTTTCCCTCTCAAGCAGAAAAATGCGCGGTGGCATAGGTATGCACCTCGGCCTTGGAATAGGTTTTACCTTTACCTACATCCTTTTTATGCAGATCACCATGGTCTTTGCCACCTTTGGCGACCTGTCGCCATTCTTCGCGGCATGGATACCCAATCTTGTATTTGCCATTGTTGGACTGGCATTATTGATGACGGCGCAGAAATAGGTTGACGGTTGACGGTTGACGGTTGACGGTTGGCGGTTGGCGGTTGACGGTTAAGGCATTTAGTCGAATATCCCGAATACTGCAGAT
>JBDLIJ010000233.1:0-4835 GCA_039714935.1 Bacteroidota bacterium
TGGGCGTTAGGCTCTGGTTATCCGGCATCCGCTTATTTAACCATTCAGCCATTTAACCATTCAGCCATTTAACCATTCAGCCCTTTAACCATTCAGCCATTTAACCATTTAGCCCTTTAACCATTTATCATATTCTTCATTTACTTGCTGCTAGCAAATGTTATTTTACGTACATTTGTACCTTCATTTTATCATTACGAATAATACGCATCGTCGACATGGCGAAAAAACAAAAACAAAAAGACTTTATTATGAAAAAGATAACAGTAATCGGTGCTGGTAATGTTGGTGCTACCTGTGCCAACGTGATCGCGCATAAAGATCTTGCAAGTGAAGTTGTGCTTGTAGATATAAAAGAAGGTGTTGCTGAAGGTAAGGCCCTTGACATCTGGCAAACATCATCCATCAATAATTTCAGTACCCGTGTAACCGGCGTTACCAATAATTACCTGGCTACCAAAGGTTCTGGAGTGATCGTGATCACCTCAGGCATACCACGTAAGCCAGGCATGTCGCGCGATGATCTTATTAAAACCAATGCAAGCATTGTGAAGGAGGTAACGGAAAAGGCTATCAGGTACTCACCGGATGCCATCATCATTATCGTTTCCAACCCCCTTGACGTAATGACTTATGCAGCCTATAAAGCTGCCAATAAAGACTCTAAAAAAGTATTTGGAATGGCTGGCATCCTCGATACCGGACGCTACATTGCCTTTCTTGCTTCAGCACTGGATGTATCACCAAAAGATATACACGCAATGCTGATGGGTGGACATGGTGATAGCATGGTACCACTGAGAAGATATACATCGGTTGCCGGTATTCCGATTACCGAGATGCTGAATGATGAAGAGCTTGATGCCATTGATGAAAGAACAAAGAAAGGTGGCGGTGAACTCGTAAATCTGATGGGAACATCGGCCTGGTACGCACCTGGTGCTGCAGCCGCACAGATGGTTGAAGCCATCGTGGATGACCAGCAAAGGACATACCCCGTTTGTGCATACCTGAATGGTGAGTACGGACTGAAAGACATATATATGGGTGTACCTGTGAAACTTGGCAAAAATGGTATTGAAGAAGTGATCGAACTGAAATTGAATGATGCAGAAAAGAAAATGGTTAGAGATTCAGCGAAATCAGTGAAAGAAGTGATGGGAGTGCTGGACAAGATGAAATTATTTGAGGAATAATATTTTAAGACCTATAGTAAAGGCAGGCCGGTTTTCCGGTCTGCCTTTTTTTTGCTAAATTTACATGGGAAATGCTTCCCGGAATAAAAGAATCCAGCTATGCAGAAAAGGATCGTAATACTCACCGGCGCAGGTATGAGTGCCGAAAGCGGCCTGAAGACATTTCGCGATAATGACGGGCTGTGGAATAATCACAGGGTGGAAGAGGTGGCCACACCCGAAGCCTGGGCTGCCGACATGTTGCTGGTTTTGGAATTTTATAATCAGCGCAGAAAACAATTGATGGAGTGTGAGCCGAACCCGGCACATTACGCACTGGCAAAGCTGGAAGAAAAGTATGATGTGCAAATTATAACGCAGAATGTTGACGACCTGCACGAAAGAGGGGGCTCTGCCAATGTTCTGCACCTGCATGGTGAATTAAAAAAGGTCAGAAGTACCGTTGATCCTGCTATCGTCTTTGAATTGGACGGATGGGAACTGAAAGAGGGAGATACCTGCCCGAAGGGATCGCAGCTAAGGCCACATATTGTATGGTTCGGAGAAGCGGTTCCCAATATATCCATTGCCGCAGAAATAGCCAGGACTGCCGATATCATGATCGTCATTGGCACCTCTATGCAGGTGTATCCCGCAGCAGGGCTTGTTCATTATGCTCCGCACGACTGCAAAAAATACTATGTTGATCCGGCAGCCTATGAAAATAGTATGCTGTCAAATCTTACCGTGATTGCTGAAAAAGCAGGCAAAGCCATTCCAGACCTGGTAAATGAGTTGTTGAAGATCTAAAAATGACAGCAAGCAAAGGATCACACTCAGATAATATCTTAGAAAAGGCAAAGCGCTATTGTGCCTATCAGGAAAGGGCTGTTTCTGAGGTGATGAAGAAGCTCCATGAGTGGAAGGTGAAAGCGGATAATGCCGGCAGCATCATAGAGGCCCTCAGGGAAGAAAATTTTTTAGATGATGAGCGATTTGCCACTGTCTTTGTCAGTGGAAAATTCAGCATAAAAAAATGGGGAAGGGTGAAGATCCGCTCTGAACTCAAATTGAAAAAGATCCCTGAAGAGATCATTCAAAAGGCACTGGGAACAATCAATGAGGAAGAATACATCAATGCCTTGATCGCCATCATTAAAAAGAAAAAATCAAGCCTGGCTGATCCGGAAAACCCTGGTCAAAGGAGAAAGATTATCAACCATGCCCTCTCAAAAGGCTATGAAAGACATCTTATATTTAAATTGCTGGCTTCTTGAAAAATTTATCACAAAGGACACACTAAGAATATCACAAAGGTTTGCAAAGTAGCCACCCTCCTCCCGGCCCCCGGTATCCACCTTTTCCTTATCTTTACCAAAAATTCATTTCATGGTTTCACAAGAAGACATTAAAGCATTGAGTAAGAGGCTAGAGGCCTTGAGGAGGTTCCTTTGACATCGACAAAAAAATAGCACTGATCGATGAAAAGGAAACGATAACAACTGATCCCAAATTCTGGAACGACCCCAAAAAGGCGGAAGAAGTACTGAAGGGGATCAAATCCATAAAATTCTGGACAGAAGCATATGCCAGGGCAGACACTTCCCATGAAGACCTGAGCGTCATTTTTGATTTTTTTGATGAAGGGGAGGGCAGCGAATCTGATCTGGATAAGCAATATGCAAAAACCCTTAAAATTATTGAGGATCTTGAATTTCTTAATATGCTGAGTGGTGAGGAAGATAAGCTGGGTGCTATATTGCAGATCAATGCCGGAGCCGGAGGCACAGAAAGCCAGGATTGGGCAGAGATGCTCATGCGTATGTATTATCGCTGGGGCGAGCGTAATAACTATAAGGTGAAAGAACTGGAAATGAGCGAAGGGGATGTTGCAGGCATTAAGTCGGTATCCCTTGAGTTTGAGGGAGAGTTCGCTTTCGGTTACCTGAAAGGCGAAAATGGGGTCCACCGCCTGGTGCGCCTGTCACCTTTTGATTCAGCAAACCGCAGGCATACATCATTTGCTTCCGTATATATCTATCCTGTTGTAGATGAAAATATTAAAATTGAGATCAGTACTTCTGATATAACCTGGGATACCTTTCGCGCCAGCGGCCCGGGCGGACAAAATGTGAATAAGGTTGAAACAGCCGTACGCCTCAGGCATGAACCTTCTGGGTTGGTTATCGAATGCCAGGAAACACGCTCGCAAGGGCAGAACAGGGAAAAGGCCCTGCGCATGCTCAAGTCGCAATTATATGAAATTGAATTGCGCAAGAAAAAAGAAGCACAGGCAGAAATCGAAGGAAATAAAAAGAAGATTGAATGGGGATCACAGATCAGGTCGTACGTCATGCATCCATATAAAATGGTTAAAGACCTGCGTACGGGATTTGAAACCGGCAATGTGCAGGCCGTGATGGACGGCGACCTCAACGAATTCATTAAGACATATTTGATGCAGTTTGGCCAAAATAGCTAAGCCTGAACCCTAAACCCTAATCCCAATGTATAAAATCTATCACAATCCAAGATGCAAGAAGTCAAGAGCAGGTTTACAGTACCTGAGGGATAAAGGAATTGAGCCGGAAGTGATCGAATATATTAAATTCCCGATTTCTGAAGAAGAATTGAAAGACATGCTGATCAGGCTGCATAAGAAGCCTGCTGAGATCATCCGGACACAGGAAGCCTTGTATAAGTCAGATTTTAAGGGAAAGAATTTCACAGATGATGAATGGGTGAAGATTCTTATTGAAAACCCAAGACTGATACAGCGTCCGGTTGTAGTAAAGGGTCCTAAGGCAATAATCGGCGATCCTGCATCAGAATTAGACGTGTTTTTATAAAAATTAATAACATCATAAAACCAAAATATAATGGAATACAGAATCGAAAAAGATACCATGGGCAATGTGGAGGTCCCTGCTGATAAGTATTGGGGAGCTCAAACGCAACGTTCAAAAAACAACTTTAAGATAGGAGCGGCCGGCTCCATGCCTGTTGAGATCATCAGGGCATTCGGATATTTAAAGAAGGCAGCCGCTATGGCAAACAATGAGCTTGGCGTTCTGCCTGATAATAAAAAAGATCTGATCGCCCGGGCCTGTGATGAGATACTTCAGGGTAAGCTGGATGATAATTTCCCGCTGGTGATATGGCAAACAGGATCAGGGACGCAGTCAAATATGAATGTAAATGAGGTTGTTGCCAACCGTGCACATGTGTTGAATGGAGGCAAACTTGGTGAAGGCGATAAGCCCATCCACCCTAATGATGATGTGAACAAATCACAGTCGTCCAATGACACTTTCCCCACTGCCATGCACATTGCTGCTTATAAGATGATTGTGGAAACTACCATCCCTGGTGTTGAAACACTCCGGAAAACACTTGCAGTAAAAGCAAAAGCATTTGATGATGTTGTTAAAACCGGTCGTACGCACCTGATGGATGCCACACCGCTTACCCTGGGGCAGGAATTTTCCGGTTATGTTTCTCAACTCGACCACGGCCTGAAATTATTAAAAAACACCTTATCTCATCTGAGCGAGCTGGCCCTGGGAGGTACTGCTGTTGGTACCGGGCTGAATACAGCCAAAGGTTATGATAAGCTGGTAGCATCAAAGATAGCTGAGCTTACGGGCTTACCATTTGTTA
>JBDLIJ010000234.1:0-4804 GCA_039714935.1 Bacteroidota bacterium
AAATTTTTTAATGCAAATATACACAGACGCATGAAAAAATTTATACGGAGGCTCCCTCTGACCAATAAAATTAATTATTTTCAGAGGAAATATAAAAAAAAAGGGAAATGGAGTTAGTGTATATTTCTCTTCAACTTTGATCAGAATATAAAACTGGGAGAGAGAACATGGTAGACATGATGAATTTTAACCCTGAAATATATTAAGAGTAAGTATTACCTCATGAGAATAACATTCTGAGTTTCTCAGTATTCTTAATTGGTAGTGCAAAAAACGACTAAACTAACCACCCTCAACCAGTTGACTTTCAGCCGACCATAGGGGGTCAATTTGGCTGGCATTTGCAATCAACTGTCCATCTGAGCTCAAAACCTTCGTGTATACCCGTGACAATACGGCCTGCCGCCTTTACGGAAATAATAGTCCTGGTGGTAAGCCTCGGCCGGCCAGAAGGTGGTGGCCTTTTGCAACTTTGTGGCCACAGCATACCCTTTCTCTTCCAGTATCCTGATCAACTTTATGGCCACGGCTTTCTGCTCGTCTTTAAGGTAGAAGATCTCCGTGCGATATTGTTCCCCGACGTCAGGCCCTTGCCGTTCCTCCTGCGTGGGATCGTGTATCTCGAAAAATAGCTTCGCCAACTCCTCGTAGGTAGTCTCCGACGGATTAAAGACAACCCTCACCGCCTCGGCATGACCAGTGTTTTCAGAACATACCTGTTCATACGTGGGATTGTCAACAAAACCACCAATATATCCTGATTCCACAGACATTACTCCTTTTGCCTGCTGAAGATAGAATTCCACCCCCCAGAAACATCCGCCTGCGAATATAGCGGTATCTTGTTGCTTCTCCGTTTCTTCACCAAATGGGATGAAGACCATGGAAATGGAATTCACACAATGACGTGTATTTTTCTCTGTAAAGCCTTCTCCCTGGAATATATGACCCAGGTGGGCTCGGCAGTTGGCACAGATGATCTCCGTGCGCATGCCGTCAGCGTCAGGCACACCTGATACAGCCCCGTCTATCTCATCATCAAAGCTGGGCCAGCCGCAATGGGAGTCAAATTTATCTTCCGAAAGATATAGTGGCGCATCACAGCGCTTACATACATAAGTGCCTCTTTTCTTATGATCAACATATTTTCCTGTCCATGGTTTTTCAGTGCCTTTATCAATGATCACATGTTTTTCCTCAATTGACAGCTTATTGTATTTGGTCTCATTCATATCCTGTGCAGTTATATTTAAACACAACAATATTAAAATTAGCAGATTAGTCGGCTTAAGCATTTTTTATTTTAATAACCGATGCCTGGCCTGGTTTGTTCAATTTCAGGTGTTCGCTTTCTCTGATATAGGCTAAATTATTGGAAATATTTGTGGGCTGCGTGGGCCGAAGCGCAGCCAGGGATGATCCCTTATTCTCTAATCCTCAGGGATGGGATTAGCTTCGCTTAAGCCTTCGTGCCAAGGTGCACAAAACGACTAAACTGACCACCCTCAACCGGCATTTGCACTTTAAGACTGTAAAAAAAGAGGCTGCCAGGCAGACTGACAGCCTCTCATGAAGGAAGGCCTTAAGTTTATTTTGTCATTATCAGCCTATTCGTGATGCTGATCCCGCCTGCTGTTTGTAAATTATAATAATAGACACCTTCTGGAAGATTTCCCGAATTGAATCTGACAAGGTACTCCCGTCCTTTTTCTGCAATTCCATTATACAAAGTGCAAATTTGTGCTCCCAGTGCGTTATAAACTTTAACTGTTGCGGAGGTATTCATTGCTACCCTGAAAAGAATTATGGTAGATTCACTGAATGGATTCGGATATGCTTCCAATATTGGTCCATCGGGCTCTTCTGTATTTGCCAGGAAGGCGGATTTCCCATCACCACTACACAATTCTTCATAAGCCATTCCGTCGTTAACAGCTGCATATCCAATATCAATTGGAACATGTACTTCTGCACTTGCGGTGCCTTCATTACCATATGCATCTGTTAATTCGAAGTAAAGCGTATATACCCGTCCGTTCAGGTCTCCTGCTCTCTCTTTGCGTAATTGTATGGATTTACAGTCTCCGGCAATTACAATATCATCAAGGGTATTTCCATCTCCGATGCCCTCTGCATCTTCAGGTTCATCGCTGCTTGCACTTGCAATGATCACATCATCTATCTCCAGGTAGGTGCAATTATCAGATACTGATAAGATGAAATCGTCAAGGCTGAGTGAAACATATTTATGATTCGGCGGCCAAAGAACGATGGGGGCTGTGATGGTGTTGATTACAGGGGGCTCGGTATCTGATACCGTTACATCAAATGAGCACACATCTGTGTTGCCCGAATCGTCAGTAGCAGTTGCCGTAGCAGTTGTTGTCCCGACAGGGAAGAAACTGCCTGATGCAGGAACAATCACTATATTTACATCATCATCACAATTATCTATGGCGGTAAGAGCATAACTGACAATGGCACCGCAATCACCGGGGTCATTACCCATAGTCATATCAGCCAGGCATGTAACTGTCGGAGGAGTATCATCAATAACGTTGATCAGGGCTGTACATGTTGATGATGTGTAGGCATCACTAACTGTTAATGTTACTGTTGTTACACCTAATGGATATGGCCCTGCCGGTGCGAGGCTTAAAGTTATCGGGTCACCATCGGGGTCATATGATCCGTTGTCAACCTCTCCAGGGCTTACATTTGCTTCACAATCTCCATCGGCAGATGTTATAACATCCTGGCAAATTGCAACAGGAGGAGTATTTACCAGTGCTGCTGCATAATTCAATGCACCGAAAGCATTCAGCCTGCCATGGCCGGTTTCATCGTCCACTCCCGCAACACCAATATCAACAGCTGACATGCGGATGCATTCATAAACCTGGTCGTGTGTGAGTACCGGAACATAAGACCGTATCAGTGCTGCAACACCAGATGCAAACGGGCATGCAGCAGAGGTGCCATTAAAGGTAGCATTGTAGTCGCCCGGATCTTTTCCTGCCGACCCTAATATATCAGTCGAATGTATTCTTGTGCCGGGTGCCATCACATCCAGGTCGGGTCCATAATTACTACCCCACCAGGTTTCCCCATCACAGGTGCCTGGTGATTTGCGGTCATTGCAGGGGCTCAGTGCGCCTATTGAAAGTACATTGGAATAAGAAGCCGGGTAAAATGAAACTAATAAATTATCATTTCCCGACGCAGCCACTATGACACAACCTGCTGCATATGCATAGTCGACGCCGGCCTGCTTTGTTGCACTGTTGCTTCCACCATAGCTGCATGAGAGTACATCTGCACCATGATCAGCCGCCCATACCATTCCGTCTGCGCCATCGGCATGTGTGAAAGTGCTTGATGCACCAGGGCCAATTTTTACGGGCATGATCATGCAATTCCAGTTTACCCCGGCTACGCCCTGGGCATTATTTCCTGTTGCAGCAGCGATCCCTGCACAGTTTGTGCCATGGCCATTCGAATCCATGGGATCGCCGTCATCATCACCGGTATCCGTTCCCGGAACAGTCCTGCCGGCAAATTCAGGATGGTTATAGTCTACCCCTGAGTCGAGGATAGCCAGTATGATAGAGGCATCACCGGTATGCAGATCCCAGGCTGCTTCGGCATTAATGTCAGCTCCCGGCGTTCCCACTGTTCCACCGCCAAGGGGTACCGCCTGGCCTGTATTGTTAAGCCCCCACTGTTGTAAATACGTCGGATCATCAGGCACCAGGGTAGCATGGTCAATGTAGTTGGGCTCGGCATAATCTACATCAGGAAGAGTGGCAAAGTCAGAAACAGCATTTTTTATGTCTGTTCCTGCCGGTACATTAAAAATGAAAGTACGGTCTAAACCGTATTTCTCCACTAAGCGTGTGTTGGCATGAGGTGAATCCACAAATTTGAATACCCTTTCAAACGCCCGAACATTGTATTTTTCATTCAGGAGATCTATTTGAGGTACACCTGTCTGTTGTTTGTCCTGTAACATAGCCTGTTCAACGTACTCAGCTACATTGGTTTTGAATTTAACAATAAATTCATCCGGGACAATTTCTGATCCCGCATCCGGATTGTTCACATTGGATTGATCAGATTGAGCAATTAAAACCTGGGAAGACATTATCGTGAAAACTAAAATTGACAATGTCACCAGAATCCGGGTAAATGCTGTAATAATTTTTAAATTAAAAGTTTTCATTGGTTAAAGTTTTTAATGATTAAATATTTTTACAGCTTTTTGAATCTGTTATTGGTGGCTTTGTTTGATTACAGACTGCCTTTCATCCGTAATTTATATATTTCATATGCAGGATTACCGGCATCGGCTTGATGTCCGGTTTTGATGCCTTTCGTATCATACGAGTGAGAAATCTCCGTAAGAAGAAGCGCAATAAACATGATTTTTGTATTTATAACCTAACAAATCAGGTTAACAGCTTATGATTGAGCAGACTTGGTTGGATAAGGAAATTTCCCGTTGGGTTAGTAAATATACTAAATCACAGGGCCATTGTCAAGTACAGATACAATCCCCTGTATTTTGCACGATATGGCCTCTATGGCCCCCAGGTTGCACAAAACGGCTAAACGGACCACCCTCAACCGGCTGATTTTCAGCCGACTATTGAGGAACAATTTGGCCGGCATTTGCTGTCACACCTACGAACATTAAAAATCTTCCATCGCCCATCAAATCGCCCATACAGAATACAGAATACAGAATTTTATATCCTTTGCATGGGCTTTTGCATTTGAGATTCTGTATTCTGTATATGAAATT
>JBDLIJ010000235.1:0-4773 GCA_039714935.1 Bacteroidota bacterium
ATGCTGGGCCTCAGTCATATATTCGGCATCCAATATTCGCTTGCTGGGTGAAGGAATACTATCCCATACAATTGTAGTTGAATCATCGCCATGATTGCAGTTAAGAATATAAATGTGTGGATTTGAAAAGGAATGGTTTAAAAATCGATAAGGCAAAGCAATAAGCTTGTGTATGTCATTTGTTGAATCGTTTATGTATAACATTTTTCCAAACTTATAAAAGTTACAATCATAAGCTGTCGTGCTAATGTCATGCCTGTGAAACAGACTGACACTTGGGTTTGATGTGGGGTCAGATATTTTCCATACATCAAGCCTGTTAATCTTTGACAGATAAAAGAATTCATTTCCATTTTGAGCAGTATCCGTATTAATCTCAATATCAGATGTGCTTGCATCAGAATAATTATCCGATGCTTTAATAAACTCATGATGAATAATGCTTAATGAGCCTTCATTGTCAACATTAAAAATACTAAAATACCTAACTCTCTTGTGGAAAGAACCAATTGGGTTTTCATTTTCATCGTGGTTACGTCCGCCTATTGTCCAATACAATTTGTTATGATCAGCGTTAAAAGTAATAATATTTATACCATGCAAAGGATTGAATTGGTCGCGGATTGAATCATGAGGTATATATAATTCTGTAAGTAGTGATGGTATGATACCATTGGTAGAAATATGCATAATCTTTATGCCAGGAGTGACAACGTATAAGATATTTGCATTGGAGTTGTAAGCCATAAGATTTGCTTCGGGCATCCAATACATTTCATTATAGAATATTGGATTATATTTTCCATAATTATCCTCACCTGGAAAAGCAAATGATATCAGGTAATTGCCATTTGCTGCAGAATATGCGGTAACTGAATCAGCAGAATACAGGAAAACAAAATTTCCGGCAACACAAATATCTCCATACATAGACCCTTTGCCTGCACCTGAAGGCAGATTAATACTTCCATCAAATGTTTGTGAGGTCAAGGAAAAAGGGGAAAGAAAAAGGAATGATAAAACAAGCAAGCAGAATACTATATAATATTTGGTTTTCGCTTTCATAATATCAGTTTTAAAAGTATGCTAAACACCTTAACTAATTAAATAAGCATTGCATACTTTTAAGGTGGCTTAAACAGCCTGAGCTTCTCTCTCTCTCTCTGCTAAACCATAATACATGGGGTGGTTTTGTTTGTTAGGAGGATAAATATACGGGAATTTATTGCAAATTGCAAATGGATAGCGGGTGCCGGGTATTTTAACACTCAAAACTCAAAATTTAATCATGCAACCCTAATTCCACCTTCATTATTCTTTATTTAAAAAAAACTTCATTTTTATTTGTTTTTGTATTTCTAATACCTGTACATTTGCACTGTGAAATTTTTCACAATGTTATTTAATAACAAAAACCGGGTATAAATATTTTAAATTTTCAGGCAATGGATTTAGAAAGAATTATGAACGATCTCGCAAAGAAACATCCGGGGGAATCAGAATACCTCCAGGCTGTGCGGGAAGTGTTGGAGTCAATAGACGAGACAGTTAACGAAAACCCGCATTTCGAGTCAGCGGGCATCATCGACAGGCTGATAGAGCCTGACAGGGTATTTACCTTTAAAGTGCCCTGGGCGGGCGACGACGGAAAGGTAAACGTAAACCTTGCTTACAGGGTGCAATTTAACAATGCTATCGGACCTTATAAAGGCGGACTGCGTTTTCACCCTAGTGTGAACCTGAGCATCCTGAAGTTTTTGGGCTTTGAGCAGATCTTTAAAAACAGCCTTACAACATTGCCCATGGGTGGTGGTAAAGGTGGTTCCGACTTTGATCCAAAAGGAAAGTCTGATGCCGAGATCATGCGTTTCTGCCAGGCCTTTATGCTGGAGCTATGGAGAAATATTGGTCCACAAACAGACGTGCCGGCCGGTGATATTGGCGTAGGCGGACGTGAGATAGGATACCTCTATGGTATGTATAAAAAGCTTGCCCGCGAACATACTGGCGTGCTTACCGGTAAAGGCGTAAACTGGGGCGGTAGCCTCATACGCCCTGAAGCTACCGGCTTTGGCTCCGTATATTTTGCAAAAGAAATGCTTGCCACCAAAGACGAAAGCTTTGAAGGAAAGACGGTATGCCTCTCCGGCTTTGGTAATGTAGCCTGGGGTGCGGCAAGAAAAGTGAACGAACTGGGCGGTAAGGTGGTCACCATCTCAGGCCCCGATGGATATGTGTATGACCCGGATGGCATTTCAGGAGAGAAGATCGAATACCTGCTTGAACTGCGCGCATCAAACCAGGATATCGTAAAACCATATACTTTTGAGTTCCCGGAAGCACAGTTCCACCAGGGGAAACGCCCGTGGGAAGTAAAATGTGACGTAGCACTTCCTTGCGCCACTCAAAATGAACTCCATAAAGAGGATGCCGAAAACCTTGTGAACAACGGCTGTATTTGTGTGGCCGAAGGTGCTAACATGCCCTCCACACCAGAAGCTGTTGAAGTCTTTCTGGAAAACAAGATCCTCTTCGGTCCCGGTAAAGCCGTAAACGCCGGTGGTGTGGCCACTTCAGGACTGGAGATGTCGCAAAACTCCATGAAACTGAACTGGCCGGAAAGCGAAGTTGATGAAAGGCTACACCATATCATGTGCAGCATCCATGAAGCATGTGTTACACATGGCACAGAAGAAGATGGATATATCAACTATGTGAAAGGTGCTAATATCGCCGGATTCCTGAAAGTAGCCAATTCAATGCTCGACCAGGGACTGGTGTAAGATTAGGCGATACTCGATATTCGATATTCGATATTCGATATTTTATTCATGCTTTTCTACCACCAGGTAGGAAAGCATGAATTTTTTCTGCCCACAGGGCATAACCTTCTTCAGAAAGATGCCCGCCGTCCGTTGTATATTTCCTGTCCAGCTGATCCCCGGATAAAAAAGAAGAGTAGAGGTTGAGATTGATAATGCCACGTGCCTGGCAATGTTCTTTCAGGTTCTCATTGATATGCCTGATGATCTTATTTAAATGATTTGGCGAACCCAGCATATGCTCATTGACAGGCAACAGATTTTGAATGATAAGCTCTGATTCTATTGATTGTGTCTGTATCTCTTCAATGATCAGTTGCAGGTTCTCAATAATGTCTTCTTTCGGATATCCGTTGAAAATGTCATTGATCCCGATCATCAAAAAGATCTTGTCCGCAGGATTTGCCATGATCCCGTCTATACGTTCCAATACCCCATATGTGGTATCGCCGGCGATACCTTCATTCAAAATTGAGATGTCCGAAAAATACTTTCCAAGGTCAAACCACTCGGTCAGACTGTCACCAATAAAAAGTATACGCTTTGTTTCTTCCATTACATTGAATCATCAAAAAACCCTGCACCCTATTATTCCCACACCCCCGGCACGTCACCCTTACAGGCTTTACATGAGTTTCCGGATACATTATTCTGAACAATCCGATAACCTTTCCTTTCAATCAGAAGCTCTCCACAATGATGGCAATAGGAGTTTTCTGCTTCACTGCCGGGCACATTGCCTATGTAAACATAATGCATTCCTTCTGACAATGCAATTGCTCTGGCATTTTTAAGGGTGTTTACGGAGGTGGGAGCCAGGTTTGTCAGCTTATATAAAGGGTGGAAACGACTGAAATGTAAGGGCGTATCTTCAAAACCGTTCTCCGCCAGCCATGCGCACATTTTTTTGATCATGTCCGGATCATCTGTCCATTCCGGCACTACAAGGTTGGTGATCTCGAGCCAGACACCTTCATCTTTTAAAATCCTGAGTGTATCCAGAACGGGCTGCAGGGTGCCGGCATTGAGCATTTCATAGATCTCATCATCAAAGCTCTTGAGATCGATATTGGCAGCATCAAGGTATTTCGCGATCTCCCTTAAAGGCTTTTCATTGATATATCCGGCACTGATAAAAACATTTCTGATGCTTTCCTGCCTGGCAATCTTTGCAGTGTCGAGGGTGTATTCGTAAAATGCAATTGGTTCACTATAGGTATATGCAATGGACCGGCTGCCGCTTTTTATGCATTCTTTTACCGTGGCATCAGGCATCAGATCGTAGTTTTTTGCCTCCAGTGGGCTGATCTGTGAGATATTCCAGTTCTGGCAATTCAGGCAGGCCAGGTTACAGCCGGCGGTGGCGATGGAAAAGGCTTTGCTGGACGGCAGGAAATGGTATAGCGGCTTCTTTTCGATGGGGTCGATGTGGATCGCACAGGGATTGCCGTAAGCGATCGTATATAATTTATTGTCTTTGACCAGCCTGGTACGACAGTCGCCGGTTTCTCCTTCTTTGAGCTCGCAGGCCTGTGGGCACAGCTTACATTTGATGCCTTTAGGCGTTTCTATATAATGTATCGCCTCCCGGCTCCATTTCCAGAGCTCATCCTGGAAATATCTCGTATCCGGGTTTATGGCATTGCCCAACAAATCAAGCTGGCTTATGCCAAGGGCTAAACCACAACTGCCCCATGCAGCGCTTTTGATAAACTCACGTTTCGATAGTTTCTTCAACATGCTTAGGTGTGTTGTTCTTCAAAATTAACTAATTCACCCGCCATTTTACAATTATTGCAAGCAGAAAATTTACACCTGCCAATATCAAGCCCGTATTAATCATTCCAAGAAGAGGAAAAACGAATATCGCCACCAGGAAAATTCCAAAGGCTGACCCTGCCAGGTCAGCGCCATATGTTGTGGCAGCAACATGCTCGCTTTTTCCTTTAGT
>JBDLIJ010000236.1:0-4645 GCA_039714935.1 Bacteroidota bacterium
AAAGTTGGCATGTTTTGCACCTATACCGCGTAGCGGTTATCTAATAAATATTATTGTTGTATTATTTCAGGTTTTATGGATGCGTATGGCCTATGGCCAAATCTAATCTGGGATTGCTCACATCATTCAGGTGTTTTTTATTCCCCCCAAAGCTCGAACCGCATAGCGGTTCTTTATTTGTAGCAAAGGTTGGCATGTTTTGCACCCTTTACCGCGTAGCGGTTAATAAAAAAAGTGTGACATATTTGAAATATGGGTATTAATATATATACACCAATACATTAATGTTATGCCAAAAATAAAACCTGGGTCATATTCCCAAATTTACATCCAACTAGTAATATCTGTAAGATACAAACATTGCGTTCTGTCAAGAGAGATTAGAACAGAAGTATTTAAGGTCATGGGAGGGATATTGAATGAGCATGGTCACAAACCAATACTTATTAATGGAGTAGATGACCATGTACATATATTCTTTGGTCTCAATCCTGATATTGCATTAACTGGTACGGTTAAAGAATTAAAAAGACGCACATCATTATTTATTAATGGGAAAGGATATTTTCAAATGAAGTTTCGATGGCAGCATGGTTATGGTGCTTTCTCGTATAGCCAGTCACATATTCAAAGGGTATATAAATACATTGAAAATCAGGAAGAACATCATGCAAAGAAGACATTTAGGGAGGAATACATTAGCTTCCTTAGACGATATGAGATTGAATATGATGGGAGATATTTGTTTAACTGGCAATTAGAATAACCGCTACGCGGTAATGCAAATATCTTACTCCGTCATTTGCTACAATTAGATATGGCCTACGGCCAAATCTAATCTGGGATTGTTTACATCATTCAGATATTTTTTATTCCCCCAAAGCTCGAACCGCGTAGCGGTTCTTTATTTGTAGCAAAAGTTGGCATGTTTTGCACCTATACCGCGTAGCGGTTATCTAATAAATATTATTGTTGTATTATTTCAGGTTTTATGGATGCGTATGGCCTATGGCCAGATCTAATCTGGGATTGTTTACATCATTCAGATATTTCTTATATCCACCAAAGCTCGAACCGCGTTGCGGTTCTTTATTTGTAGCAAAGGTGAGCATGTTTTGCACCTATACCGCGTAGCGGTTATCTAATAAATATTATTGTTGTATTATTTCAGGTTTTATGGATGCGTATGGCCTATGGCCAGATCTAATCTGGGATTGTTTACATCATTCAGATATTTCTTATATCCACCAAAGCTCGAACCGCGTTGCGGTTCTTTATTTGTAGCAAAGGTGAGCATGTTTTGCACCTATACCGCGTAGCGGTTATCTAAAAAAATGTTATCATTGTATTCCCATCAAGATGAATAAACTATAGCAGAAAGAATGTCGGAATATTTAAAAACATTAATCCTGGGCTTGATCCTCTTAATAACTTCATCCGCCTACGCTCAGGATACCATTACCCCTTTGTATAAATACCTCTCATCCATTCCTGACCTCGAATTTGAGGAGATGCCTGCCAGTGATCCCTTCAATGAGAAATACCTGCTGTATGTTCCACAATTTGTAGATCATAAGAATCCTGATATGGGACAGTTTACCCAGCGCGTTTATGTGATGCACCGTGATAAAGAAGCTCCTGTTGTTTTTGTAACTGAAGGCTACGGTGCAGCCTATGCCGGCATGGCTTGGTATAAGAATGAGCTGGATTATTACCTTGGATCCAACGAGATCGTGGTGGAGCACCGGTATTTTGGCCCTTCCACTCCCGATCCCCTCGACTGGCAATACCTGACGGTGGAAAATGCTGCTACAGACCATCATAATGTTATAGAGCTTCTGAAGCCCTTCTTCAAAGGTAAATGGGTGAGTACAGGGATTAGCAAGGGTGGCCAAACGGCTATGTATCACCGCACTTATTATCCTGATGATGTTGATGCTACCGTAGGTTATGTGTGTCCTTTAAACTTTTCAATTGAAGAGCAAAGATGCTATGAATTTCTGGATCAGGTTGGTACTGATGAATGCCGCCGGAGGGTGCACGATTTTCAGAAAATGTTATTATGTAACAAGCATAAATATTATCCTGCCTTCAAATCTGAAATTGACTCGGCAGGACTCCATTTCCGTCTTGGCGATACTGCAGGCTATGAACTCACGGTGCTTGAGTATTCATTTGCCTTCTGGCAATGGGGGTCCATCCCCTGTGACTCTATCCCGGGCGCAGATGCCAGCCCTGAAGAAGCAATCATCCATCTGGGTGAGGTGGCAGGCCTCGATTGGGTGTCTGTGAACGGGATTGGCCGTTTGCAGGCATTCTTCTACCAGGCCCTTACCGAGATTGGATTTTATGGTTATAACCATGGTGAATTTGATGGATGTGTTGAGGCACTCGATTACCAGACCTTTGATTTTTCATGCCCTCAGGGCTATGATTGTATATATGACCCCCAGCCTATGGAGAAAGTTGATAATTTTGTCAGGCACAAAGGAAAAAATATGATCTTCATTTATGGTGAATGTGATCCCTGGTCGGCACCGGCTGTGCAGGTCACAGGGAAAACGAATTCCTTTAAGATAGTAAAGCCACAGGGAAGCCACCTGACGAGGATCCGCAACCTGCCTGATGATCAGCGGCAGAAGGTGCTGAAAGCACTGGGTGAATGGCTGAAATGTGAAATTAACCGGTAGATACTGACGATGAAACAATTAATAACATTATTTGTCCTGCTGCTTATCACAGCACCATCCTTTTCAAGAGACGCTTATAAGGCCGTCAGCAGGTATGATTATTATACGAATGAGGAGTTTGTTGAGATCGCTATGTGGATTCCTGCTTCTAAATCTGAAATGGAGATCACTGTCGATATCGTTTACGAGTTTGATCATGTGATGAAGGGTGAAAAGGTGACCCCCGGGCAAATCAACCTCGTCGAAATACCTTTGATGGATTTTCATCCTGGGAAGAATGAAGTGACGGTCTCTTATAATGAGAATCAAAAATGGGTAGACTCGGATAAGGTGAATGTACTGATCCTTGAAGATCATTATAATGCTGTAAAGATTGACCGTGTGAGTGGAGGGCTGATCGTTGAAGGCTTGCCATTTGTGCCATTTGGGTTTTATAATTATTCTCCTGTCCAGCCGGGCCTTGCTGAAGAAGAGGTGGTAAAAGGCTTCAATATGATGTCGCCCTACCAGAAGATAGAAGGCAAGACCCTCAAAGAAAGAAGGACGTATATGGACCGCTGTGCCGCCCTGGGCATGAAGGTAAATTATAATGTGCTGAGCCTCGCCGGTGGTGGAGGTGTTGGACATAAAGAGCATGAAAAGCTTACACACCGAAAACGTATTAAGCTCCTGCAAAAAGAGATAGAGACTTTTAAGGATCATCCGGCGCTTCTATCCTGGTATATCAGCGATGAGCCGGTAGGGCAGAGGATTCCTCCGGATTCTCTTGCAGAGGCATATGCGCTGATAAAAGAGCTTGACCCTTATCATCCGGTAACAGTGGTGTTCATGAGCCCGTGGAAGGCAAAGGAATATAAGCATGTGATGGATATTGTCATGGCCGACCCTTATGTGATCCCCGATGGCACGCTTGATGAGGTGGGGGCAACGGCAGCCCGGCTAAATGCCGAATTCTTTATGGATAAGCCGGTTTGGATCGTCCCGCAGGCCTTTGGTGGTAATGAATGGTGGGAGCGGGAACCCACACGGCAGGAGCTGCGGGCAATGACCTACTTAAGCCTTGTAAATCATGCCATGGGGATCCAATATTTTATCCGCCATGGCTTAAACTCATTTCCTAAATCAACGACGGCGTGGAACGAATGTGGAAACATGGCGCTGGAAGTTGCAGCGCTTACACCTTATCTGTTCTCGCCTGACCCGGTGGAAAAGATATCCTGCGATGATGTGAATGTTCAACTCAAAGGCTTCCACAAGGACGGGGTCTTTGTCGTCATGGCTGTGAACACCTCTAATCAGCCCCTTCAATATAGTTTTAAACTTGATGGCGTGAACTACTCTGGTAGCGCATCTGTGATGTTTGAGGATAGAAGAGTTGCTGTAAAAGATGGTAAAATTGATGATATCATCGATGCTTACGGTACTCGCGTATATGTGATTCGGTATAAAATGAAGCTGATTAAAGGACCTAAACTCCAGACAACAAATCTGGTCAAAGACCCCAGCTTTGAAGATGTCACTGGATTAGGGATCCCGGCTTCCTGTTATGCCAGGCCAAATGATGACAGGGGAGCGACCTATTTTACAGACTCCAGGATCTATGCCAGGGGACAACATTCACTGCGGATGACAGCAGCTGTTGATGATGGCGGAATGTCGCTTTCGTTTTATCGTGTCCGCCTGGAACCTGGGCAGAGCTACAGGATGAGTGTTCAGGCCAGGGCTTTGCCGCTGAAATACAGGGAAAAGGTAAAACCGGCATTTTTTCAACGTCTTTGTGGCTGTGGCCCCGATGAGGAGGGGTTCCCGGAGTTTACAATGTCACTGGGAGACGATTGTAAGCAATTTTTTATCCCCGACGGGGAATGGAGGGAATACAGCTTCTCCTGTGTACCCCGGGTGGAAGACGGAAAAACACAGATATCTCCTATGCTGGAGCTGAACGGAAAGGGCAC
>JBDLIJ010000237.1:0-4600 GCA_039714935.1 Bacteroidota bacterium
GGCCGTCAATGGTATCTGATCCAAGGGTATAGTTCCTGGCCAGGTGTGAGTTGAAGGAGCCAATGTATCCATACTTGAAAACATCTTTTTTATGGTCGGGGTCGTGTGTTGATCCGAGAAAACTCTGATAGTCGGCCTGGATTGAATAGTACACGTTTTTAATGAGAGAGTTTTTCTCCGGGTCGTTAGGGAAACGCTGGGTAAAGCGTCCGAACACCCTCCATGTCTGTGAATACGACAGGGCATTCTTATCATAGTTGAAAAGGGAGTGTCCGTAGTTAAAGTTGTTGCCACGGTTATAGCTGTAAGAACCACCAAATGTTAGGTTTACGGTTGGCCCTGTACGAACATCGATCTTACCGATAAGGTTTATGTCATACCTGGAGGTATTGGATGTTGTCTTGATCTTCTCAAGGTCACTCATCCTGGTATAATCACCGCTTACAAATGTACCGCCAGTCTCAAGTCCTGATGGAACCAGCGGCGTACCTTGCAGGTATGAAATGTATTCATCTGTACCACGGTACATATCCCCTGACATAGGTCTTCCATCCTGGCGATATGTGAAATCACCACCGAGGAAATATCCTAGCAATGATTGTCCTTTCTTGTTCGGGTCGTCGGTCTTCTTCCTGAATATTGGTCCGTTGAGGTTCAGCCCCACACGGTTATATCCGAATGGATCAAGGAATTCAGAGGTCTCAAGTTCGATACCTGCGCCGAAAATCCTGGATGGGCCCCTGGTGGTTACCTCGATCACACCACCGGTAGCATCACCATACTGGGCCGGCAGACCGCCAAGGATCACCGACTGCTGGGCAATGGCTGACTGAGGAATTGCAAGTGAACCAATAACCGGCATACCATCGATGTAGTACCTGGTACCATCTCCACGGGCACCACGTACGTTTCCGGCTTCACCGTCACGTGAAAATACACCCCCGATGGTAGCGGCAATAGCTCCTACTGAACGGTTCGGCATCTTCTGGATCTCTTCCTGGGTGACGGTACCACCACTTACGGTTTTATCTTTATCGATCAGCGGAACTTTGTAGTCAACAATGACTACCTCTTCCAGGCCGATCGCTGATGAGGCCATTTCAATATCGTGGAAACGTGTTTGGTTTGCATTGATCTGTACCCCGCGAATGAGCATTTCGTTGTAGCCGATGAAAGAGGCTCGAATGTCATATTTTCCGGGGGGGATCGGCTTGATCACATATTTCCCGTTGATGTCGGAAGATGCCCCACCTACCTGTGAGCCACCAACTTCGAGTACGATATTAACAAAGGGAAGTTCTTCCTTGGTGTCCTTGTCAATCACCTTTCCCTGCAACGTACCGGATGTTTGGGGGAATACCACCAGACTGGTAGCCAGTACAATACCAATAGTTAGAAGTAAATTTCTTAACATACCATGATAATTTTATGTTAGATAAACACTGTGCAATAAGTCGGTAAAGATAGTGAATAAAAAAATTAATATGCAAATATTATTAACACTACAATTAAAAAAATTTAACATTGACTTAACAATCTCTTATGTATAAGGTCGTTCAAGGATTGCCTTGTAAATTATGGCCTTTCGGAGGTCTACGCTCACTGCGCTTCGCGGCTTTTTTTTCGGCTCTTTCATGATATCTTCAAATGTGATATCACCCAATGATCTGACCCCTTCTCCCGACAGGGATTCAAGGCTTCTGAATCCATAGCCGGCATACTTTGTCTGGAAGGATTCCTTCTGCCTCCTTTCCTCTACTTCGGCCATCATAGGTTCGGCATATTCTTCCTCCATCTCGATCACCTCCGGCTCAGGTATTTTTAACTGCTGACCTTCCAGCAATTGTTCGAGGAGGGATTGCTTTGCCGAAACATGGCTTTCTTCTTCAATATTGCCGGTAGTGTCCTTTTTGGGCAGAGCTTGCTGCTTCTTTTTGCTCGCCCGGTAAATGGTTGCGGCGAGCCACAAAACACCCAGAATGATGTAGATAAACTCTTCCATGTGCGTATATGGTTTTTGGCTATGCTAATGTAAAAATATTAAAAATACGACAGATTAAAAGCCATAATCAGTTTTCGGTAGATGAAAATCAGTTAACGGTTGATCCATCAACTTTGCTCGTGACAGGCTCCCTTAGTTATTAATTTGCTCTATAAATGGGTGATCACCTCGATGATCTTTTCACGTTTTCGCCTTGAGACCGGTACCTTGCTGCCATCGGTCATTTCAATATACCCCCCGTCACTTCTTAAAAACCCTTTGATGAACTTCACGTTTACCAGGTGTGATTTGTGGGGGCGGATAAAGTTATGGTCGCTCAACAGTTCCTCGTTCTCTTTCAGTGTTTTTGAAACCAGGATCTTCTTTCCGTCGGCCAGGAAAAATCTGGTATAATAGTTATCACTTTCACAACGGATGATCTGGTCAGTTTCGATCACGTGGATCTTTTCCGAGGTCGACAATACGATCTTGTGCGATTCGGCATCCCGTGATTTTATGTTATCGAGCAGCACCTGAATATTCTGGTTTACCTCAAGTGTGCTGAGTTTGGTTTCAACTTTCCGCGTGGCGTTTACCAGTTCCTCGGGGTCGATGGGCTTCAGCAAGTAGTCGAGTGCGCTGTATTTGATGGCTTTAATGGCAAATTCATCAAAGGCAGTAGTGAAGATGATCTCAAAATCGATCTGTTCCAGTTCTTCAAGCATTCTGAATCCGCTTCCGTCAGGCATCTGAATGTCAAGAAACACCACATCGGGTTTATATTCCCGGATGGTCTCCAGCCCTCCCCGGTAGCTGTCAGCCTCAGCCACCACTACCACGTTTTTACAATATCGGTCGAGCATACCGCGCAAGGTTTCCCTCGAATGACGCTCATCTTCAACAATAATGCCCCTGATCATAGTTTGAGGTTTTAATTTACCGGCCCATTATGGAGTAAAGTTAAAATTGTTTTTCAATCCGGCAATTGAACGACCAGTATTTTATTACAGCTTATTCCTCCAGGAAGAGGATATTCAATTCTACCCTGGTGCCCGATGCCTTACCTTGCTTGTCATGCAGGTCGATCACTCTAACAGCAAATTTTTCCTTGTTCTGCTTATTCAGGATCTCCAGGCGTTCCCTGGTGATCAGCATACCTCTCGATTTGCGCTTAATACCTGATGCTTCCCGGATCTCTTCGGCTTTTTTCCTGCCAATTCCATTGTCTTGTATCGTGCAGAAGATAAAGTTTTTCTTAAGTTTCAATTCGAGCTGTAAATGTCCGGGGTCGGGATTATGGATCAGGCCGTGCAGTATGGCATTCTCAACGAATGGCTGGATGATCATTGGCGGTATCTCCATGAACTCGTCATCAATGTTCCTGTCCACCTTAACCTCATAATCGAACTTATTATCGAAGCGGAGGCGCTCAATGTCCATATAATGCTCAACTGCCTTGAGTTCATCCCTCACAGGAATACTTGATTCCCTCGAATTGGTCAGGATCAGCCTCATCAGTTGTGAGAATTTGGTGAGATAATGAATGGCCTTATCGGTATCAGTGGCAATGACGAAACTCTGAATGGCGGTCAGTGAGTTGAATATGTACTGGGGCTTCGTCTGAAGTTGAAGCGCTTTTTGCTGTACGTCCAAAAGCTCTTTCTCAATGGCAAGAACCCTTTTTTCCACCTCGTGCTTGCGTTTGATCATTCTTATTCTCCAATAGATGAATGACCATAATAAAGCAAAGATCAAAGCACCGAAGATGATCCGGAAAATGACAGTATCCCACCAGGGCGGTAAAATGATGATTCGAAGAGACACCCCGGTATCGTTCCATATCCCGTCATTGTTGGAACCGATCACCCTGAAAGTATAATTGCCGGGTGATACCCTGGTGTACTCGGCCGTACGCCGATCGGCATCCCTGAAGTTCCATTCTTCATCGTAATTCTCCAGCATATAAGCGTACTTGTTCTTGGCAGGATTGGTGAAATCCAGGGCCGAAAACTCGATCGAGAAGAAATTGTCGTCGTAATTAAGCCGGATAGTGTCTCTATTGCAGAATCCTCTCTTTACGGGTACATTCAACTTTTTAAAGGAGGTGATCACCATCCGGGGCGGCGCTTCGTTCAGTGTGATCTCTTCCGGGTAAAAACTGTTGAACCCATCCATGCCACCGAAGAACATTTCGCCATCATCAGCGTGGTACCAGGCACCCCCGTTAAATTCATTTCCCTGCAGTCCGTCATTGATGTCGTAATTGACAAATTCTCCGGTTGTGGGGCTAAACTTCGAAAGCCCCCAATTTGTTGTAAGCCATAGGTTTCCGAGCTTATCTTCAAGTGTGATATATACAACATTATTGGGTAAGCCGTTGCTTTCGTCCAGAAACAGGAAATCCTCCCGAAGAGGATCGAAGTGGTTCAGCCCTCCACCCATGGTGCCGACCCAGTAATTACCCTTGCTGTCCTCGAAAATGCCAAATATGGCATTGGCGCTGATACTGTATGGGTTATCGGGATCAGAAATGTAAGAAACAAATGCATCTCTTTCCGGGTCGTATCGGTTCAGCCCATTGTTGGTGCCAAACCAGAGTACATCCTTACTGTCTTCATA
>JBDLIJ010000238.1:0-4575 GCA_039714935.1 Bacteroidota bacterium
TCATTGAAGAGTATACCCGGCCGGCAAGGCTCGTCAGGGGTGGAAAAGAAATTGTTGTGCCGGCATTAGGCGAACGGGAGCTTGTAGAGATTGAAGATGTTGGCACACTGGAAGCATTCATCAGTGATGGCCTGCGATCGCTCATACATACGATAGATGCGCCTGAGATGGAAGAAAAGACCTTACGCTATCCCGGTCATGCGAGACTGATGGAGATATTACGCGATGCCGGTTTCTTTTCACAGGAAGAAGCGATTGTAGGCAAACAAAAGGTGAAGCCACTGGATCTTACTTCCAAGCTACTCTTTTCGCAATGGAAGCTGGAAGAGGGTGAAGTCGACATTACCGTTATGCGTGTGATCGTGACTGGAAGGAAAGATGGCAAGAGTATGGCGATCACTTATGACCTTTTTGATGAGTACGACGCTGAAGGAGGCATCCATTCTATGGCAAGAACCACAGGCTATACCGCCACCATCACCGCCCGCATGGTGCTGAATGGCATGTACAGGCACATCGGGGTCTCAGCACCTGAGTACCTTGGAAGGAAGCCGGAATGTGTTAAGTTTCTGTTTGATGAGTTTGAGAAAAGGAAGATAAGGTATAGATCGAGTTTGGTTTATTGATAAGAGGGTGCCGGAAGGGATAAGCCAAATTATTTCATTAAATATTTGCTTCTGCATATTGACGGAATTCAAAAAATATTTATATTTGCAGCCGCAAAACGGCGAGGTAGCTCAGTTGGTTAGAGCGTCGGATTCATAACCCGGAGGTCTCGAGTTCAATTCTCGATCTCGCTACAACAAAAACCCTGTCCCGAGAACTCGGGATGGGGTTTTTGTTGTAAGCCTCCCCCCGACAGAATCGCCGAAGGCAATTCTCGGAAGTTCCTAGTTCCTAGTGCCTAGTGCCTAGTGCCAAATTGGAATGTAAAGTGGATAATGTAAAATTAAAAACCACAACCGAGCAAAGCGAGGTGGGGTTTTTGTTGTAAGCCTCCCCCCGACAGAATCGCCGAAGGCAATTCTCGGAAGTTCCTAGTTCCTAGTGCCAAGTGGCTAGTGCCTAAGTGGAGTGTAAAGTGGATAATGTAAAATTAAAAACCACAACCGAGCAAAGCGAGGTGGGGTTTTGTTGTACCCCACCCAAACAGAATCGCCGAAGCCAACAGAAAAGGTTTTGGGTTTTAGGTTGAAATTTTAAACTGCCAGATGCAGTACTTTTAACCATCCATCTAGCTGATTAATAATTACACCTGATGCTATCGCAATCCCAAAACTTAACATTGTTCCAATCAGTACATATTCTGTTTTTATTGTATCCCCATCCTTATATCTCAATATTGATTTTGCAGCGATAAGAAACCCAACTGCCTCATACTGATTTAGAATTATAAATGTTAGCACTAAAAATCTTTCTACATTTCCAATTAACTTTCCAGCATTGGGCAAGTCGTTATCACCTTCATTTTGTGCCTGCCCTTCTGAAGGTGCCTCAATGTTAAAAGCTTTAAATATTTCTTTAATTATAATATTTGCGGGTTTTGAGCATAGAATATACGCGGCAATTAATAATAAGTATTTTAAACTAATTGAAATATCAATCAAGGGGGTAATCCCACAATACTTATCGAAGAGTATAACAACGGATAAAATAATTATTAAATGGAGTAACTGGTCAATAAAGAAGACATACTTTTTCAGGTTTTTATAATTATTAATATACTTCTTAGACCCATCAATCAGAAAGTGGGTAATGGAAATTGCCAGGGCACCGAAAATAAAACTTAATTGAAATGACAGCACCCACGACGTGGCAAGAATTATCAGAAAGTGCCATTTCAGGAATCCACTTTGAAAACCATTACTATTCTTGTCCTCTGCACCTTTAATAAATTGAAAAATATAATCTGCTAACAAATGAGCAATAAATTGTAAAACTAATAATTGTAGAAGGCTCATACTAATGGCTTTTTATAACAGCATTAAAATATTTTACAGCTTTTTCAATAGCATTCCAACCTAAGCTTGTTGAGTGCTTATTTACTACCGATTGCGTGATATTCAACTTAGAAGCAATTTCTCCCTCGCTATTATTCAACAATTTTAAATATAGCACTTTACATTGTTTTGATGTTGCTTTATTTACTAATACATCCAACAATTCGATTATGGGTTCTAATTCCTTATTAAGTTCCTCATCATTTGAAATAAAGAACAGCGTATTTTTTATTACAATCCGCTCTTTATTATATGTAGAAAACTCATTTATTGTTCTTCCAGACAGATACATCGCCTCTCCGTCAATAATTCCTTCTACGGGATCATAGCGACTCAACTGACCATAACCTATGGCAAGGCGAATTCCATAATTTTTAAATACCTTATTTCTTTTATTATTCTTATACAAAGGAGTATCTTCTATTCGTATAGATTTGACGAAACTTTTTATTACAAGGGCAACCTGTAATGAGTCTTCTGGTTTAGGAACAACACATTCAAGATAATCCCCTCTTAAAATACGAGCATAGGTATTAAAATTATCACTTAATTCTACCAACAGTTCTTTAAGCCTATCTTCTATTAGTTCCCTACCGGTATTACTTAAACTTGTTGAAGCAACAATATCTCCAGATATAACAGATTTCATCATTGTAGTATCATTTTTACAAATATATGATTTTATCTACTCCTTATACTATAAATCGCATTTATAGTTTCAAGAGTGAATAAATAATATTTATAGCCTCTGAATACTATATCTGTAATTACTCCTCAGGGTGAAGGTGACTTAGAAGGTGATAAAAAAGCCCCGCGAGGATATTTTTCGCGGGGCGCTGCATCTGACGGTTCTGTACTCGTCAAACAGAATATGGGTCAGGGCAGGATTATTCTTAGTTTCCTACGATCATCTTTTTCGTCATACGCTCTTCACCGGCTATCACAGTGTAGAAGTACACGCCATCCTGAAGCTGGTTCACATCAAAAGTGACCGTATGAACTCCGGCCTGCAGGTATCCCTGATCAAGTTCAATTACGCGCTGGCCAATCACGTTATGTACCTGCAGTGACAGTTCCGATGACTGCATCAGGTGAATATTGACACTTGTATTAGATAGCGCCGGGTTAGGTTGGTTTTGTGAAATGAAATCGATCAGGCCTTCATCATAAGTCTGTGCGGCGACACCCAGTATTTCCGGCTTCAGCACCTGAATATAGGGTACACTGTTATCGCCATACGGGTCAAGGTCGCCCTGCACGGCCTGTCCGGGTTCCGTATCTTCATGGTAGATCAGGTGAATATAATCATCCGTATTAAAGGCCATCGAAGGATGTATGCATTCCGAGAACACATGTGTAATATCGCCTGTCAGGTCATAAAATTCATCACCCCAGGTGTCTCCGCCATCTTTTGATGTACGGGCAAACAGGTGCCTGTAGTTCTGCATGTCAGTCTGAAAAGTCTCGGCAATAGATGAGAACACGACGTAGATATAATTGTTTTCGTCGATGGTCATAGCAGGCATTGTAGAAATACCGGTCCTGTAGTTGCCAAGGCTTTCCACGGTTCCTATCACATCCCATTCGCCATTCCCATTGATATCCTGTGTCCATCCTATCAGGTTCACATTTTCTTCAAGCAGATCAGGGTCGAGGGCGTTCAGGTTCATATCGCCATCTTCGAATGCTGGCATCCCTTCACGCCAGTAGCCCAGTCCATCGTAAAAAGGGTATGCCGTGTATGTATTACCGGTTTCAAAATGCCCTACCCTTGTGATCCCAAATGTTACATGAGCTACACCGTCATTGTCGAGAGCAATGGCTACAGCACCATCAGGGCTGAAGAATGTATCTGTCACCGTAACATCCCAATCAAAGAAGGGGTATGGATGTTCCCATATCATGGTTTTCACCCAGCTTTGTCCATTGTCTGTTGATTTCATCAGGTACATATCCTGCCATTTGCTGGCCATCACAAAGGCAATATTATCCCCCAGCGGGTCGGCAATGGCATAGTAGTCACCACCTGTGTGATTATAATAATCGGGCCCCATTCCTTCCAGGATAATATTTTCATCTTCCCAGCTCATTCCTCCATCGAGCGAACGGGAGTAAAGCATGGCCCCGTCCATCCCCTGGTAAACGGCACCGCCATTTGCAACAGGTGTGGTTACACCAAAGATGTGCACTGTCATTTGATCAGCACCTGCGGTAACCACTCTGGGCCAAATGAGGTCTTCATGTCCTGCAGGGCCGGCAAAAAACATCTCAGTCCATTCGCCGGCACCTTTGATAGTACGGTAGTTCATGGCAAGTCCCGGAACCTGGCCAGTATGCGACACCACCATTTCACCATGGTCGCCATATGGCATGTATGAAGGCCATCCACAACGCTGGCTTTCTATCCTCTCTTCCGGCATATCTCCCCAGGCACTGCCATCAAAGTAATTATAGCCTGTACCCCTGTCGGGGAAATTAGCATCCTCGAAGCCCATGGTCCAGGTGGCACCAATGGTTCCGTCATCAAACATAAAAATTCTGTTCTGGCTGGCATAGTTAGACTGAAGATCATAAA
>JBDLIJ010000239.1:0-4565 GCA_039714935.1 Bacteroidota bacterium
CAGGTAGTCCACAGGTGCTGGGTGAATTCTGTTGCCCCATTTACTTTGAAATGATGTGTTGATTCTCTGAATTCTGCAGCATTTCCGGTGTTTAAATCCCCCCATCCATGACCAGAGGTCATCTCTCTCAGGAAAGCAAGTTGCGGATCCGCGTGATAATTATCGTAGCTTAAATCAATATCTACAACAGGTATAGGCTGCAGGTCCGTTATTGCACCATATTGATATGTATCCCCCCACAGCTTTTCAACCCAGCTAAATTTATGAACAGGTGTTCCTTCGAAATAATTTAGTTTTACTGTGATGACAGATTTGTTTGGAAAATTCATTTTAACATGGATATTCCCCTGTAATTGGGATACCAGGTCGCTTACATCAATACTGTCTTCGCATGCTACCCCATAAGGTGTAATATAGGTGAAAAGTTTAATCTGTTCACCATTGGCACCTGTAGTATAAACAGCAGCAGTAACATCCCAGGGTTCGCATCCACCTGTGGGACAATCGTATTCCAAACTGGCTATAACTTTATTGAATGTACCCGAGAAGCTGGGTAAAGCCATTATGGTGTCAATAGACCCACCTACAGTGGCAAAGTGAAGATGGTCAATTAGTGTAAAGGTATTGCTTGCGGTATTACTGACAACATTAAAACTTACAGTTTCCGAAGCTGAAACATCAAACTCGCTAACTGCAGTGGCAGTCATATTAAAGGCTCCCAGATCAGGTGGTGTCCAGTATGCAATGTAATAGCCATTGTTAGTAGGATGTGCGTATATTGTTTCAGTGTTAATGGTAAAATAAACTTCACTGATAGAGATCAAATTGTTGTAGTCTATTGCCGTTGACACAGATAACAATATTGGATCTAATCCAGGGGCATTTACGTCTTTTGTGTCTACCGGATTTTTAATAATAATTTCAGGAATTACTGAATAGGGGTCGATCACATTGAATGAAATCGTATCATTTTGAGCAGCGGCTACAGTGTCATTTCCTGCCTGGCTGGCAACAACATAAACTATACCCGGGTCGCCTGTTAATGTAATGATATCTCCTGCAATTGTTGCCGGTCCTGAAGCAATAGAATATGATGGTGTCAGGCCAAGGCTGGATACAGCATGTACTGGAAAAGGAGGGTCAGTAGTAAGATGATCCGAAATGGGATCAAAGATCAAATACTGGTATTGCAATCCGCCTGTATTTGGTTGCCGGAGAATAATATTGTCCAGACAGTTTAAACCGGTACCGTGGATTAATAATTTTGTCCACATGGCCGGGTCATTTCTATCGCCAGAGCCAGGTGTCAACCCCAGGTCTAAGCCAGAGACCGATGAACAGGTTACCCAACTTCCGGTCCCGTTCTTCTTATAACTTATGGTAATGCTGCCTGACCCGCCATTTGCATCAAGGTCAATGATCATTTCGTATATATACCAATAAGCTAATAAGCTATCAGTGTTGATGTTAAGTGGGATATATGTTCCGTCAGGCTTAACAAAAACATTATATTCAGGGTTCCCCCGGGATAAATGGATTCCAATCCCACCATCGTTTGGTTCAAATTGCAAGGTGTTTTCAATGCCTTTTAATGTGATCCCATTATCGTTATCATCGTAACCAAAGCTAAAATACGTTTTCCAAAATCCTCGTTTTATGTCAACCTGTACTTCTATGATCCCGCCAACGGAAAAATCGAAAGGCAATGAGTCGGTTGATAGCCTGGAGGCTGTCCTCCCAACGTTCGTACCTTCGCCATCATACGACATGTAAATTGAACCGTCAAGCGAAACTACGCCCCATTTATTTGTATACCCAAGGTGCCAATCGTCAAGATCGGGGTGGGGGGAGGGACTCTGGTTGGTTACCGTTAACCAGTCATCAACCCCATTCAAAAAGTTAGTAGTTGAGAGGTTGTTGAAATTATAAATATGCTCTATCATTTGAGCATTTAAATAGCTTGAAACAAACAAGCTACATATCACAAATACAACAAATAGTTTTTTCATAGCTCTGAATTATTTTATTAATAAACAGTACTCTTTTATGATATGTGAAAGTATAACAATCCCTGCAAAAATCAAAGTTGTTTTTATAAATATGGATTCTTTTATCTCCGGTTAACAATATATCATAACCCGTAATCCATACCCCATAATCCATAATCTTTTTAAAAGCTCAGTACATCAGCTTTTCCAGCTCTGTAAACAACACGTAATATTTCAATTCCGGGAAAAACAATTTGTATATTCTTCCAACTGCTTTTATCAGCTACACACAGTGCCGTTGACAATACCTCTGCAATGATTGCTGAGCGGGATTTTACCGAGACATGCATTTTCTCGTCTACAGGACTGCCTTTAGTGGGATTGATGAGATGATTATTATTTTCCATATTCCCGGAAGTGGATACGGAACTGTTTAGCAGTTTTAGTGCCGCAATGCTTTTATCTTTTTGGTAATGATCCCGGATACCAACGGGCCAGTACTCACCATGCGGATGTTTGCCCAGGCAGCTAAGCGAGCTTTCTCCGAAACTGATGAATGCAGAAGAAATAGCCTTCTCCTTTAACAAGCGCTGGACGTTTTCCAATGCATAACCTTTTCCATAGCCGCCCAGGTTTATTTTAACATGTGGTGAGGTAAAACGCACAGTTTTATCCGAAGGGTCTAATAGTATCTTATCTGCTCCGCATCCTTCTGTCAGCACTTTTATATCTGTTTTTACATCTTTTTCGCTCCAATGATCAATGATCTTTCCCAGGCTGATATCGAATGCACCTTCTGTGAGTTCAGAATATCGCAGGCATTCAGTCAGAACATAAAAAAGTTCATCATTGATTTCAACCGGCCTGCTGTAAGCATTTTCATTGATCCTGCTGATTTCGCTGTCAGGCATAAAACAGCTCAGCATGTTTTCGATGCGGTTTAATTCGTACATAACAGATGCATATAGCATCGCTCCGCCGGGTTTTTCAATTCCCGGAAGCAGCAGGTTGAACCTGGTGCCCATGCTAAAACTGCTGTTATGGTATACCTGCATATTAATTTTAAATGTTGAATTATGTTGTTTTTACAGCCTGCTGCCTCATCGCCTATTGCTTCCGGTATCAATCTATATTTACACCTTCCAGCCCGCTTCATACTCGCGCCCCCACATTTTCATGGCCTCCTGGTCGTTTAATATTTTTCCGTTTGAAGTATTAATATTCAGGCTTCGACCGGTTTCCTGGGCAATATTTCCCAGCTGACAAATGCTAACGCTTATATTCCCCTGATCGATGGGAGCATTTTGTTTTTCACCCAGCCGTATAGCATTCAGGAAATTTGCAATATGAAGCTTTTCAAGGTCACCGCCCCCTGTAGTATTCATGGTAGCGTTGGCTGTACCGGCTTTTGCCTCTTTGAATAATTGATTGGACTTGTCATAAAATTCGTAGCCATTTCTGTCGATAATGGCAGTTCCTTCAGTACCATATATTATGGTTCCTCTTCCACGATTATGAAATTTATTTCCATTGCAGCTCCTGCCTTCCCAGTTAATGGTTTTATTGTCTGCAAAATCGAAGCTGGCGATTTGCGTATCATAGAATTCCCAATCATCATTAAAATGATACCTTCCGCCGCTAGAACTAATTTTTTCAGGGTAATCCACTCCCAAAGCCCAGCGGCAGATATCTACCTCATGAGTGCCGTTGTTTAAGATCTCACCGGTCCCCCAGTTTTTGAACCAATGCCAGTTGTAATGGACAATATTATCTTTAAACTCTGTTCGCGGAGCCGGTCCCTGGAACAGATCCCAGTCGAGCCATTCAGGAACAGGGGATGGCTTCCCAAACCCGATGGAGCCCCTGGTATTGGCATACCATGCTTTTCCATAATAAGCATTACCAATAATGCCTTCTTTTATTAGTTTAACAGCTTCGATAGATTCATAAGCAGATCGTTGCTGGTTGCCCATCTGAACAACTTTTCCATATCTCTTCTGTGCCTCCACAAGCAGTTCACCTTCCCGAGGATTATGGCTGCATGGTTTTTCAACATACACATGCTTACCCGCCTGCATGGCCATGATCGAAGCCGGGGCATGCCAGTGATCAGGGGCAGCAATAACGAGGATATCCACATCTTTATCTTCCAGGACTTTCCTGATATCTTTTTCACCCTTTGGTTTATAGCCGAACTTATCAAATACCGCCTGTGTGGTTTTAGTGATGGCGCGCTGGTCTACATCACATATGTAGGTAATGTTCACATTCCCGGCTTCTGCAAACTTTAATGCCAGGTAGTGCCCCCTGCTATTGGTACCCATAACAGCCACATTCAATATATCATTTGATCCCAGTATGTTGGCAAATGACCTGGCCGGAAATATAAAATTGCTTAAGGCCAAACCTGCGCTTCCGGCTGCCATTGTCCGGATAAATTGTTTTCTTGATTGCCTCATTTCTACTAAGCTTAATGCGTAATACTATTTAATTTCCTGCTTCTTCCTGATCTTTATATTTCTAAAGTGAACTTCATCACCGTGATCCTGTAGCAGGATATGACCTTTATCCCAATTA
>JBDLIJ010000240.1:0-4554 GCA_039714935.1 Bacteroidota bacterium
GATGATTTATTAAAAGATGGTAAGCAGGCCTGCTGCCTGAATGAGTGATGATATCCCTGCCTGCCAGCCTCTGGCTGGTAAACCGGCAGGCAGCCTACAGCCTACTGCCTACAGCCTATTGCCTACTACCCCTTATCTTTCTCCAGTATTTCCATATCTTTAATTTTCCTTCCTTCGACAGTGAAGCGCATGCAAGTTATTTTGGTGTGCATACCATACCTTCCTGCTGAACCCGGGTTCAGGTGCATCAGATCACGTTTATCATCAAAAATTACCTTTAATATATGAGAATGTCCGGCAATAAAAAGGTCTGGCTTTTCTTTGTTCAGGAGACTTATAACGCTTTTATCGTAGCGGCCCGGATAGCCACCGATATGTTTTATCAGCACCTTGAGATCTTCGCAATCAAAGACAATCACCTCCGGACACAATTGCCTGATGCCCTGACCGTCAATATTTCCGTAAACAGCCCTTAATTGCTTAAATTCAGCTAGTTGTTTGAAAGTTACCTCATTGCCAATATCACCGGCATGCCATATTTCATCAACATCCGAAAAAAAGTCGAATATACCCGGATATAGCCATGAGTGGGTATCAGAAAGAAGGCCGATTTTTTTCATACGTACCCCTGTAGCGATTTACATTGTTGCGTTGTTATGGTTGGGAAGGTATTTATGTTCAGAGTTATTGTCCAGGCTGAAATTGATATTTGCTGTCATAAAGGACCTGACAGCTATACCTTTTCGGATGCCTGGTATCCACAGTATCTGTTTAAGGAGATGGATAGCTTCTTCGGTGCAACCTCCTCCCAGGGCATTTATAATTTCGATATTTGATATCCTGCCGCTTGTTTCCACAATAAAACTTAACTCCACCTGCCCGGTGATACTTTGCCGGAAAGCGATCTCAGGATATTTCATATTCTCAACAATGAACTTGCTGAAGTTCATGCCAGGATCTTTGAATTCAGGCCTTGGCATCATAGCCAGTTCTTTGCTGGCATATACGATCATACTTGTGTCAACCGTGCCAGCATAGCCCTCATAATGATCAAATCCCTTTTGCTTGCAGTTACGCTTATATTTTTTGATATTGAATTTTACAGGGATCACCACATCTTCAATAATATTATTGGAGGATTTGACCGCCGGATAGAACATGATAAGTTTGCAGATCCTGAGGGCCTCATTATCCAATTCCGGTGAAACTGATTCTGCAATTCTGTAGTTGGTCTTCTTTCCATTCGTCATGATCGTTACCCCAACCTTGACAATCCCTTCTGTTTTTGCTTTAATGGCGGCATCAGGGTAGATCATCTCATCACAGATGAACTCTTTCATCAGCTGCTTTCCTCCATATGGTTTGGGCTGAGTGTCGATTTGAGCAAAGGCTGTGTTAAGCACAAGAGACAGCATTGCCCCGATAAAGAAAAAACGGAGTACATTTCTTAAGTCCATGATCGTAGATTTTTTCAGGACGAGTATTTTCAAATGTATAAATAAAAAGCCAGAAATAAAGTACTTCTGATATTAATTCTGTTCTGCCGGTGCCCGATTTTTAGTAATTTTACCACAAAAGAAAGGTATGGAGTACATTTTATACGTTGTGGCATTTCTTATCGGTGGTATGTTATCATGGCTTGTGGTAAGAAACAGGTCCATGGCAGCCAGCCGTGAACTGGAAAAAGAACTGGAAGTCAAGAAAGAGAAACTTAGTATGGCTGAGTCAGGCCGTACTGAGCTGGAAGCCAGGCTGGAAGAGGAGCGGCGGACGGTGTCGGATTTGAATAGGCAGTTGGCTGTCGCCGGAGAAAGGGAAAAGCTCCTGCAGGAAAAATACAGTGATTATCAGAAAGAGCTTGATAAGCTTCAGGGTAAATTCCAGCTTGAATTTGAGAACGTAGCCACAAAAATTCTAAAGCAAAATACACTTGAATTCTCCCAGAATAATCAGAAAAGCATGAATGAGGTGCTGACACCTTTCAGGCAGAAGATTGAATCATTTGAGAAGACGGTAAATGAAACCTACCGTAAAGGTGTTAAGGATCAGGTAGACCTGCAGGTGGAAATAAAAAAGCTTTACGAGCTTAATACCCGGCTGAGCGATGAGGCAAACAATCTGACAAAAGCACTGAAGTCAGACAGCAAAAAACAGGGAAACTGGGGTGAGATGGTGCTTGAACGCCTGCTTGAGCGATCAGGTCTTATGAAAGGAGAGGAGTACCTTGTTCAGGAATCATACAGAAATGATAAGGGCGAATTGATCAGACCGGATGTTGTGATCAGACTGCCTGAGAACAAGCATATTATTATTGATTCAAAGGTTTCGCTTACGGCCTATGAGTCTTTTACCAATGCCGACGAGGAAAATGAGAAAAACGGCTTTGTCAAAGCACACGTTGAGTCGGTCAGGGAGCATGTGAAAGAGCTGGCAGAGAAAAACTACCAGTTAACAGAAAAGCTTGATACACCTGATTTTGTTTTGTTATTCATGCCTCTTGAGTCGGCTTTCAGCCTGGCTGTTCAGCAACAATCCGATCTCTTTTCATTTGCCTGGGAGCGAAAGATCGTAATCGTAAGCCCCACTACGCTTCTGGCTACCCTGATGACCGTTGGCTCCATCTGGAAGCATGAAAAGCAAACCAAAAATGCCCTGGAGATTGCTCGCCAGGGTGGGATGTTATACGATAAATTCGTCGCATTCCTGAAAGACCTGGAAAACCTGGGAACACAAATAAACAGGGTGCAGGCTACCTATGACAATGCACACAAAAAACTCAGATCCGGCAAAGGCGACCTGATAGGCCGGGTAGAAAAGTTGAAGGAGCTTGGCGCTAAAACATCCAAGGATATTCCTGTAGAAATGTTAAATGCTGACGAAAATGAGGATGAAGGCCAGTAATGAAGAAGCGTATAATATATATATCCATACTGGTTCTTGCCTGCACTGCCTGCTTCAACTTAAATAAACTGAGCCTGTATAATATTTCAAATCAATACAGCAACACTCTTTTTACAAAATTGGAGGCAATAGCCTTTAATGTTGACAGCAATATGGTCAGGGTTTATATGCCCGTTTTGCTTAGTGATATGATCATTGAGCAGGATACCGTGAATGCAAGGTCGTATAAAAAAGTTGAGATCTCTTACGTGCTCTTTGAAACATATGAGTCGGGGCAAATCCTTGACAGCGCTTCAATGTTGTTGACTGATAGTGTGTGCATGCTTGCTGATACACTTTATTCCTTTGATATCAGCTATCCTGGGGTAAGTGATTATATTCTTAAGCTCAGCATTACGGATTTAAACAGGATTGATGCAGTGGCAGCATTTCTTGATATCGATAATACAGCTGACGATTCCCGTCATAATTTTTTATTGAAGGATATGCATGGAGAAATTCTTTTTCGTTCAGTACTTACAGCAAATGAGGCTTTCAGTTTAAATATTAGCGGTCATGTTCCTGAAAGTTTATTTGTCAGGTATTATCACAGGGAGTTTCCTCTTGCCTTACCGCCCTTTATGGAAGAGGAGGATGTTAACTTTGATTATGATGCTGACAGCGTGTTTCATCTAGCTGTAACAGGAGGTAAGACAGGGCTGTCGCATCTTCCTGACATGGGATTCTATCATTTTCAGAAAGATACAAGCCAACGTAATGGCTATACCATATTTCGTTTTTATCATGGTTTTCCTGAGATCATATCGGCGGAGCAGATGCTGCATCCTCTGCGGTATATTACAAGCAGAAGTGAATATCGTGAGCTGACAGAGACAAAGGATGTAAAGCTTGCCGTGGATGACTTCTGGCTTGATAATGCCGGCAATGCATCCAGGGCCAGGGCGATGATACAAAAGTTTTATGGCCGGGTAGTTGATGCGAATAATTTTTTCACCTCTTACCATGAAGGCTGGAAAACAGAGCGTGGTCTGGTCTATATCGTCTATGGCCCACCCAAGCTTGTTTACCGTGGTAATGGGATTGAAGAATGGATATATGGTGAAGAGGGCAATCCCAATTCAATCAGCTTTCAATTTGTTAAAGTTGAAAATCCATTTTCTGAAAATGACTATAGCCTCATCAAATCACCCTCATATAAAGAGAAATGGTACAATATGGTGAATTCATGGCGCCGTTAGCTTAGCGCATGATGATCATCCTGCCGCCTTCACTTTTCCCATTTATGTTAAAGTTGTAAAAGTAGAGGCCGTCATTGTTGTTGGCTGCTTCCCATCGCACTGAGTGCTCACCGGCGCTTTGATAAGTGTTGATGACTTCGTCGATAACACGTCCGTTTATATCCATAATGCTCAGCTTTACCATAGCGTCAACATTAAGGGTGTAGCGGAAATATGTAGTGTTAGCAAATGGGTTTGGGGCGTTTTGCTCGATCCTGAATTGATGATCAAGCAAGCCACCCTCATGAATGCTAACTATATCAGCTACAGCAAGCGCTTTGATGCAAAAATTTCCTGTGTTCAGATACCATGCCTGTTTAACAGCTTTTTTTGTCCAAAAAAGCAAGCAATTGAAAGTAAATCAACGTATTTGTAA
>JBDLIJ010000241.1:0-4542 GCA_039714935.1 Bacteroidota bacterium
GTCATCAATCCGATAAACAAAAATATCATAATTAATTGTTGAATAAAACTAATGAATGATAAAAATAATAAATTTGCCGCCCACTGTCCATCTCTAAATTACCCTGGGATATGAGTTTAATGTAACTATTGCCGATGTGCTATGTTCGATGTACAAAGTTTTCCATCGCCATCGCCCTTCGCCATCGCCCATCGCCCATCGCCCACTTTTTTTTCTATCTTGTAACATCCAAAAAAAAACACCGTCTTTAACAAAACGCGAACATTGAACCAGCGGACCATACATATACACGAAAGCCTCGTTGAGGGCTGCAGGAAGAACAACAGGCGATCACAGTTGGAATTGTATAAGATGTACTACAAGGCCATGTATAACACTGCATTAAGGATAATTCAAGATAGCGCGGAGGCAGAGGATGTCATGCAGGAGGCTTTTTTAACCGCCTTTCAAAAGATTGAAGATTATAAAGGTGAAGCCACCATTGGCGCCTGGTTAAAAAGAATTGTCGTGAATCGTGCCCTCGACCAGCTGAAAAAGAGAAAGGAAACAGTGCCGGTGGAGGAAGCCAATCTTGAGATGCCTGATGACGATTCTACCGAGAATTACCTGGAAATATTATCCTACAAGGTCGAAGAGATCAGAAAAGGTATAGAAAAACTGAATGAAGATGACCGTGTGATCATCAGCTTATTCCTGCTTGAAGGATATGATCATGAAGAAATTTCACAGGTGCTGGGAATATCAAATAATACAAGCAGAACCCGCTATTCGCGTGCGAAGCAAAGACTCAGAAGTCTGCTGGGACAGGAAAAGATTGATCAACTCGTAAATTAATTGCCATGACTGTATTGGAAGAAAAAATTAAGCAGAACAGAGAGCATTACGATGCGCATGAGCCGGCAGATGGCCATCTCGATCGTTTTTCTTCCCTGTTAGATAAGGAATTTCATGCTGACAAGATCAGCAAGTCCGGGCGCCTGACGATGATTAAGTATGCTGCCGGCATCCTCTTGTTAGGAGCAATAGCAGCCATTCTTATGATTCAGTTTATCGGCAACTCATCTGAATTGCAGGCAAATGCTATGGATGATGAGCTGCTGGTGGTGATGGATCATTACGACAGACTGGCAGATCAGAAACTGGGAGAGATCAGTGATTGCATAGAATCCGACCAGGAAGCGATAAAGGTGAATGAAATGGCCCGGGCACAAATCGAAAAACTTGATCAGGATGCCGGTGCCTTAAAAGAGGAATTAAATAGTGATGCGTCAAATAAAAGAGTGTACGATGCCCTGGTTAATAACTACAGAACCAGGATCAGGATACTCGATAATATTATAAGCAGAATTTGTGAACTATAATTAAAACCGGAAAAATGAAAAAATTGTACAAAATCCAGACCGTGTTATCGCTGCTGTTTCTGATGTTTCTGGCATCTGTTACACTGGCAGATGAGCAAAAGAAGACTTTTAGTGATTCATTCAAAGTCAATACTGATGCAGAAGTTCTTATTTCAAACGAGTATGGAAATGTTGCCATAGAGTCGTGGGACAGAAATGAAGTGAGCATTGAGGTGGTCGTATCCGTAGTGGGAAGATCAGAAGAAAAATCAAAAGAATTACTCGACAAAATTTCTGTGAAGATAGAAGGAAGTCCGAGCCATGTGGAAGCTGTTACGAAGATTACCGGGAACCTGAACTGCAGGAATTGCTCCTTTAACATCGATTATGAGGTGAAGATGCCTGCAACTAACCTCCTGGAACTTAAAAACTCCTTCGGTAACGTCTTTATCGGTGATTTGCACGGGAGTGCGGAAATAAGTGTTAGCTATGGCAACCTTACTATTGGAAAGCTGGAAAACAAAGAAAATACAATAGGATTAAAATTCGGGAATGTAGAGATTGACCGTTTGAAGGCAGCAGACCTGAATATGGAATATGGTAGGCTTGAGATAGGCAGTGCCGGCTATCTCGACCTGTATGTGCGATTTGTAGGTGTAGAAATAGGCAAGGTGTCAGAGATGATACTGGATGGTGAATATGAGGGCATTGAGATCGGTAGTGTGAACATGCTGAGAGCAAAAACAAGCTTCATGGGTATGGATATCGGGGAACTCCTTGACAAGATCGACCTCATTTCGACCTATGGAGGTGTAGAGATATCAAGAGTCGCTGCCGGCTTTTCTGTTATCGATATTACTGCTGAGTTTGGCGGGGTCGAATTAGGGATAAGCAATGCAGCCAGTTACAAGCTTGAAGCAAGCAGTAGCTTCGGTGATGTCGACTACCCGGAATCACGCGCTGAAGTGATAAGCATAAAAAAGGACTCATTTGAAACTGAGCTAAAAGCCTTTATTGGCGACGACAGCTCAAGCTCGGCCAGCGTGATCATAAAAGTTGATAACGGAAGTGTAGAAATTCATTAATTTTCCTAATAAGCTCCCCTGATTTTCAGGGGAGATGTGCCGCCTTAGCGGGACAGAGGGGTATTATAAAAATAAAAATCGAAAACCTATGAAAACAAAAACATCAATGACAATCATTATTGCATTTCTGATGCTGACAGGCTCCGCCCTGATGGGGAGCTGTGTCCCGATAAAAGGCGTTAAAGGAGATGGCAATGTAGTGAAAGAAGACCGTAAAGTTTCCGGATTTACTTCCCTGGAGGTGAGTGGCGCTTTCAACGTTTATCTTTATCAGGGAAAGACGGAATCACTTACCGTAGAAGCAGATCAGAACCTGATGGAGTTAATTAAAACGGAAGTGAAGGGCGACAGGCTCGAGATCTACACGGAAGGTAAGAATATCCGCGACTATACAGAGTTGAACATCTACCTTAGCTTCAAAGACCTGGAGATGATTGATATTAGCGGTGCAGTGAGCATTACTGCTGAGGATAAGTTGATATTCGATAAGCTGAACATTGATGGAAGCGGCGCATCTGAGATCACACTTAATATGGACGTAAATATGTTTGATGCCGATATCAGTGGTGCCAGCGAAATTGAACTCATGGGTAAAGCGGAAACTGCCAGATTTGACTTTTCCGGTGCCAGCGAAATTGATGCCTTTGATTTTGTGATTGAGCACTGTGAGCTGGATGTGAGTGGCGCCTCCGAGGCACGTATCCATGTAAATGGCAGCCTTGATGTCGATGTGTCAGGTGCTGCAGACGTAAAATATAAGGGCTCACCCAGTCTGAAAAGCGATATATCAGGCGCCGCAAGCCTGAGATCATATTAGTAGCATACTTGTACCTCTGCGTACCGGGTAATAAAAAGGCTGTCTGAAAAGGCTAGCCTTTTTTTGTTTTGGGATATAGAAGATTGTTCGGGTATTTTTTAAATATGCACCAGCTTCATCTTTTTCCGGCAAATTCCTAAAAACACTACAAAACCTCACATGTTAGAAAAATAAGCAGGCTTCTTTTTCTGTGGCACCCTATTTGATTCTTATTTTGTGGCGAAACATTACAAAACGCTATACGTAAAATAAAATTTAATCTAATAATAATAATTGTAATCGTTCTTTGTCTTACTGAAATTAAAATCGAAACTTCACCCAAAGTGAACGAATATTAGAGTTTTGTAGGCGAAAATATGATATGTTTAAGCAGACATCACACTGTAACAGATAAAGGAGGTTTTTGGTTTAACTTGCATTTAAATAATTTATTTCTTAAATTTGGAGATATCAAGATGATTCCCAAAAATGGAAAAATTCAAATTCGATGTGTCAAAATGAGAAATAGTTATTTTTATGAATTAATTTCAGGATTTATGAGAATTGTTTAGTTGTTTTACAATTGAAACTCAATCACGATTACGATACGATAAACAAAAAGGTTATGAAAAAGCAAATACAATTGTTGAGAGGTGCGATGGTTTTCCTTGCGCTTTTGACCATTAACAGTACGGCATTTGCTGGTTTTGTTATTAAAAGTGGCGCAACAATTAAGGTCAAATCAGGCACATCACTGGTGGCAAAGGTAGATGTGACAGTGTCTGATGGTGCTACTGTTACCAATGATGGAACCATTACATTAAGGAAGAATTTTACAAACAATGGTACTGCCAATCTTGGTACTGGTGAATTCATATTGGAAGGCACTACGGGCGCACAGCTTGTTGATGGCACTGCTGTTTCTGAATTCGGAATCCTTACGGTGAATAACAGCGATGGTGTCAGCCTGGGGAACAGTGTTCGTGTTAATACTGGAATGACCATGACGACAGGTGTGGTAGAATTGTATGATTACAATTTTACAGTTGGTCCTGGTGTCACTTCAGTTAGCGGTACATTCGATGCCACTTGCATGATTGCTACTAATGGCACAGGTGAGATGAGAAAAGAGTATGAAGGTGCCTTGGGCTCTTTCCTTTTTCCTGTAGGAGAACTGGATGGAACAGTTGAATACTCACCGATTACGCTTAACACCACAGCAGGTGATTTTACCGGGAATAAGTTCCTCGGGGTAAGAGTGGTAGATGCAAAACATCCAAACAATAATAGTTATGATCATTATTTAACCAGGTACTGGCAG
>JBDLIJ010000242.1:0-4407 GCA_039714935.1 Bacteroidota bacterium
AATACAGGCTCTTGAGGAACATGGGATGGCTGAGAACATAGAAAAGGTGGGAGGCACTTCTGCCGGTGCAATCAGTTCATTGCTGTTTGTACTTGGATATTCGTCAAATGAAATGGACTCCATTATTTCCAACACAAATTTCAAGAAATTCAATGATGGCAAATACTTTTTCGCAGGGGGAATCTCACGAACAAAAAATAAATATGGCTGGTACCGGGGTAAGAAATTTTCGAGGTGGCTTGGCGAACTGATTGAAGAAAAAACCGGCCATGCTGAAATAACTTTTGAGGAACTCAGGCAAAAAGGATATAAAGATTTATATGTCACAGGCACTTGCCTTAACAAGCAGCAGCTTGTGATCTTATCACATGAAAGCTATCCTGCAATGAAGGTGAAAGATGCTGTGAGGATTTCAATGTCGATACCACTATATTTCCAGGCTGTGTTTGTTGATAGTATCGGGCATACTTTTGGTGAACAGAACAAAAACGGAGATCTGGATCTGATGGTCGACGGCGGGATTATCGGGAATTTCCCCATTCAGATATTTGACACATATGTGATGGACTCATCGAACACGGAGATCAGAATCCCGAATTACGAAACACTCGGCATCCGGATTGACTCTGACTCTCAGATAATGCAGGATTCCCTGTCCCGGAAATTGGCCCCATACCCCATAGAAGATTTCGCAGATTATCTTTCGGCATTTTATATTATGGCCATTGAAAACCTGAACCGGAACAACTTAACGGATGCGGATTGGGAAAGGACAATCTCCGTATCATCAGTGGGCATTACACCAAGGATCAAGAAACTCACAACAGAGCAAAAAGAGATGCTTTTCAATAGTGGAAAGGAAAGTGTGACGAATTATTTTAGAAAGTGAGCTAATCTCAGCTAGCTTATCAATTTTTAAACCATCTGATTGTATAGCCTAGGTGGAATTCCAGGAATTCAGCAAAATAAAAATTAACAGACCTTACATTAAATCCAACTGAGAAATTATTTTCAAACCTGTATCTGAACCCAACCCGCTGATAGGTTTTTTTAAAGTTGCCATGATACTTATGCTTAGCGTATACTCCAAAGCTACCCACAATGGTAAAATTATCTATAATTACCTGCGGGGCATAAGCCAGGCCAATAGTCATATTGTCAAATGTAACGGGTCCTTTGGTGCCATCCGGCTCAGCTGTCAGGTAGCGCATAAAATCAATATCTGTCCCAAAACCAGACCTGAAGGCATTTCCATGCTGAATATTATAAAATAAGCCCAGGCCAATAAAACCATAATGGTAACGGGTAACAGTATCAAATTCATGAGCGACCATCTGATGCTGTCCTGTGGCAAGCATGATGTACAGGTCATTACTCTGTTTCATGTCTTCAGGCGGATACGGAATATTTTTATAATCAGGTTTCTCCTGAAAACGATATTTAAGTTCAAGTGAAGGCGACAAAAGGTTCAAGCCGTGATTGGGGCGCTGGGTGCCGCCATTTGAAAAGTGCGTAAAGCTATATCCTAAACCAAGGTCGAAATGGGGTGTTACGGCGTAGAAAGCATTTATTCCTGCATCCAGAAATACTGTAAACGTTGAGCCAATAGCAATATTAAGTGGGTTGGATTCGGCATCATATTTTGACCAGTGACCAGTCACGCCAAACTGCCCTTCGGTGTATATATCAAGTCTTTTATACCTCCATATTGGCAAACCAATAATTCCATAGAGTGCTATCGGGTTACCCAGATCTTCTTTTCTTTTAAATGTCCCGAAAAAGATACCCCCACCTAAGAACAAGCCTCTGTGAACCTGCTGCCAGTCTTTATAGCCAGGGTTTTGCCATCCGAATTTAAGCGATACTGACTGATAATCTTCAATTGGAATGCCCGACTCGTTGATTCCTGTCACAAAGTCGTTTGAAGAAAGAACAGTCCCATTATGGTAATTAATACTTAAATAATGATGCTGAACATTCTTTGTGGTTTCTATATTCTCTGTTTGCGAAAAAGCAATAAACGGAAATAATACGATGAGTAATAATTTTATTTTCATAAGCTTATTATTTAATAAAGCATAAAGGTACTAATTTATATCTTAGCATCTGTAGAAGGCTGGTTGTGAGTGGGGGCTACAAGGTCAGTGACCTCACAGGTCTACGACCTGTGAGGTCTTAAGCCTCCAGCTTTTCTTTATCTTTCTTCGACAACTTATTCACAATCAACTCATACGAGTAATCGATCCACTCCCTGATCAGTGACACATCAATGCTTCCATCGATCAGCACACTCACCCAGCTTCCTCTGAAATATCGTGGCTGGGTTACGGCAGCGTATTCCTCCATCAATGCATGGTATTTTTCCGGATCAGTCTTAATGACTACGGCAAAGTTATCCTCAAGGTCAGTGATGGCAAACATCTTATTCATCACCTTAAAAACAAGTGTTGTTTCATCAAAAGGAAAACTTTCGGTGGCACCCTTCTTTGAAAGACAATATTCACGGAGCTCTTCTATATTCATAACGATGCTGATTATTAGATGCTTATATGCATTTCAACAATGCATCAGAAAAATAAATTTCAGCTGTTAAAAAAAAAATACACTAAATTTGTTTAGCATAAGGGCGGGGAAACACAAAACAACGGCAATTGACGCTGATCGGTTGCCTTGATTTTTGAATAGCCCATACCTTATCTTTGTAGAAACAAATATACCTAATTATGGCTTTAAAGCGAAAGACTACTGACCTGAAGAAAAGGATGCGTGATGCGCTTCAGGGTGGTGGCACAAAAGCAATAAAGAAACAGAAGTCCATTGGTAAGCTCACTGCAAGAGAGCGTATCATTGCATTACTTGATCCAAGATCTTTTCACGAATACGATATTTTTGTCGAGCATGCTGCCAAGGATTTCGACATGCACAAAAAACACCTGCCCGGTGATGGCGTTGTCACCGGTACCGGTACTATCAGCGGTCACCCGGTTTGCATCTATGCCCAGGACTTTACCGTAGCCGGTGGCTCCCTGGGGTTAGCGCACGCAAAAAAGATCACTAAGATCATGGACCACGCCATGAAACTGGGCGTTCCAATCATCGGCATTAACGATTCGGGAGGTGCCAGGATACAGGAAGGTGTAAATTCCCTGGCGGGATATGGTGAGATCTTTTACAGAAATACTCAGGCATCGGGGGTCATTCCTCAGATATCTGTAATCCTTGGCCCCTGTGCAGGTGGTGCGGTATATTCGCCTGCCCTTACCGACTTCGTATTTGTGGTTGATAATATTTCAAAAATGTTTATCACCGGGCCGGAAGTGATCAGGTCTACAATTGGTGAAGAAATATCAATGGAAGACCTTGGTGGTGCCAGGGTTCATGCTGAGACTACCGGAAATGCACATTTCTTTGCGGAAAGTGAGCAAGGATGCTTTGACCAGATCAAAGAGCTGATCACCTTCATACCGTGGAATAATACAAAAAAAGCGGATGCCTTCCCAAAGAAAGCACCCCGCACCAGATCCTATAACATTGATACTGTTATTCCTACCGACGCCAAACAACCCTATGATGTCAGAGATGTGATCAGGTCTATTTGTGATGATTCGGATTTCTTTGAAATACAGGAAATGTTTGCTGCAAATATTGTTATCGGCTTTGCCCGCTTAAAGGGTGAAACTATTGGATTTGTGGCAAACCAGCCCATGGTTCTTGCCGGTGTTCTTGATGTTGACTCTTCTGATAAGGCAGCTCGCTTTATCCGTTATTGCAATGCTTTTAACATCCCGCTTGTTACCCTCGTCGACCTTCCCGGTTACCTCCCCGGTGTTGATCAGGAGCATGCCGGTGTGATCAGGCATGGAGCCAAGATCCTGTATGCATACTCGGAAGCAACAGTCCCAAAACTCACAGTGGTACTGCGTAAAGCTTATGGCGGTGGGTATATTGCCATGTGTTCGCATCACCTGCGTGCTGATTTTGTATTCGCATGGCCCACAGCAGAGATTGCTGTTATGGGCCCTGAAGGAGCAGCCAACATTATCTTCCGTAATGAAATTAAAAACGCAGAGCACCCGGAGGAAGTGAGAAAACAAAAGATCAAAGAATATAAAGAAAAATTCGCCAACCCATACGTGGCCGCAGCTTATGGTTATATCGACGCTGTAATTGAACCCACTGATACGCGGCGGATGCTCATCCACGCACTGGAGAGATCAGCGAATAAAAAGGAAAGTCCACCAAAGAAAAAACATGGCATTCCACCATTTTAACCTTCAGGACCATGAAAAAGAAGGATGATAACACAAAAAGCAAACTGAAGCTTCTCAATATTGATTATTTCAAATACAGGACCCAGCTTACCGAGAAGTTTAAGAACCGTATCGTTTATAAAGAAAAAGATCCCCG
>JBDLIJ010000243.1:0-4368 GCA_039714935.1 Bacteroidota bacterium
ATTTCTACGGAACATTCCTCCACTATACTTGCTCTTACTCTTTTCTATAAAAGTTGGACAAGGTAAATACTGGTCTTTACGCTTAACTTTTTTCCGGTTAGGTGATCCAAATTCATACATCAGTGATACTTCATGTGCGCCTCCCGAATGAGAAGCCAGTTCAGATATAGTGAAGTCGTAGCTATAGGCAAATTCAAAATAATCAAACAGTAATCCCATTGAAATAATTAATGCCTCATTGCTTGGGTTACCACTCGGGTTCTTCAATATCGGGATGCCCCTGTACCACAATCCAACAATAACCGGTGATACATGATATTGTACACCCATATCCAGTTGCTGTGTTCCTCCTTGCAACCTGTACATTATTGATGGAGCCAGGGATGAAACTATTTCACTGCGGTATCGGTCTCCATACAGTGGTATTCTTATCCCACCATGAAATACAATTCGCATAGGCCACTGAGATTCCCCTCCCATGATAGATGCATTGGGTTGGTTCAGCTGATAGACAGATGAACCCAGCCATGTAGATTTATTGTAAAGCAAGAATCCTACCCCCGTATCAAAAAAGTGATGATTATCTACCTTTGAAAGGTTAGGGTCCTGCGAAACGGGTAAATTATCAAGACCAAAATCCAGCTGATCCCCAAAAACAAGCTTATCTACATCTAATGATTCCGATCCGTAACCAAAGTACATTCCAGGGGATAGCACCCAACCATTCATTATAATTTTATAAGAATAGTTGAATCGAACAGTCGTATATCTAAAACCTCCCGAGCCAGCTTTATCCGTTAAAAAATGTATTCCAAATCCACTCCGCAAATCGGGTCGCCATAAATCATAAGAAAAGGCCATAGTTTGATATGCTTCAGGCAAATTAGGCCACTGAATTCTACCATTAAAAACAACCCTATGCTCCTTAACAGAACCTGTATAACCCGGATTCACCAATAAAGGTGAAGCATAAAACTGTGAAAATTGCGGATCAATCTGAGCAATAGCTGATGTAAACCAAGTAGCAGTTAGTAATAATATCGTCAGGTTTTTCAACATAAGTTCTCCTTTACATTATCTTATCAGGGTAACATCTCCCACCACAGTGGTTTTTTCTCCGGATTCATAAGTCAGATCAAGTTTATAAACATAAACTCCAGCCGGATACAGCCTTCCATCGCTATTTCGGCCATTCCAGCCTTCATTTTTATCGTTTGTCTGAAATAACAGATGCCCCCACCTGTCAAATATCTGCATCAGGTATCCATCATCCCCAATACCCTTTATCCTTGGCAGAAATACAACATTGCCTGCTCCCGGACCACCTGTACCGCCAGTGCCTCCAAGGCCGGATTCAGGAAAGAAAGCATTAGGAACAGCAGCTGTACCTTTATCAACTACTTCCACTGCTTTAGCAACAATAACCGTATCACTACAGGTTGTGGCAGAATTATACGCAATTAAACCTATATCATACACGCCAGGCGATCCATATAAATACTGTGGCTCAAACTCTTCAGAATCCGTAACGCCATCACCATCAAAGTCCCACTCAAACATGTCAGCTAATGTGCTGCGATTCGAAGTGTACAATACCTGGTCCGGTAAATAAACAATTGCTGGCGATACAACAAAAGCTGCGGTTGGAATCTCATAAACTTCTATAATCTCCATTTTTGTCTCCGTGTCTACAATTCCCAATGGATTACTTCCTGATAAAGACACCGTAATGATCCCGGCTGAATTAAATGTCATAATCGGGTTTTCAAGATTTGAAGTACCCAGAACAAATCCTCTTTCATCCATAAACTCCCATTGATAGGTATCAGGATCAACTGATACTGATAAATTAGTAAACGTCACCGTTAATGGCCTACAGCCTTCACTTACATCCCAGGTGAAATCAACTTCAGGTGGAACAGGCTCAACATTAATTATTTCGATTTTCTCTGAAGTACAGGTGGTATTCGGGTCAGATAAGGTAAGCTTTAGCTCATATTGCCCGAAAGCCGTGTAAGTATAAGGTGTTGGGTCAATTTCTGTGGTAGTATTTCCATCTCCCCACTCCCATAAATTATCCCATACGGCCTTATCTGTACTGATGTTAGTAGTTGTAATTACAGGATCCGTAATTAAAATGTTGTTTCCTGGTGAGACCGTAAAATCTGCCACCAGTTCAGGATGTATGGTTATCTCGGTAATTACTTCACTACTGCAGGTATTCCTTGTACCCTGGTAAATTACTTCATACACCTTAGTGGCAGTAGAAGTATTTCTCAAATGAAAGGTTGCAAAAAATGTATCCGTTATATCATTTTCATCCGTGGTACCCTGTTCACGCCAGAACCATTTATTAGTTAATGCGCCAATAGAATTATTCTCAAAGGATACCTGTAGTGGACTACACCCTTCTGTTACCGATGGGGTAACAGTGGCAACCACATTAGGATTAACAGTAACCACCTCATTCATAGCATCAGTACAAACTAAAGTGCCATTGGTCCTTTCGGCTGTAAGAACCACGTTAAAAGACAAGTCACTTATCCCTGTAGTATTAATAAATGTATGTGTAATTACTGCATCACTTGATATTTCTTCTGCTGTTCCGTCTCCAAAGTTCCAGGTATAAACCGTTCCGGCCTGAATATCATTATTGGTAAAAACAACTTCTAATGGAGAACAGTCTTCAATGATATCAGCTGTAAAATCTGCTATTGGATTCTCCACAGAAATTTGAATGGTCTCCACAGGGCCTGTACAACTTGAAGTCTTGTCTTCTATTTGCACACTCAAAGGCAAATTGCTGAAAGGCTCATTAAACTGTATCGAGATAAATTGAAACGGGGTTCCTGATCCAGGAATTATTGTTGTTGATGCAGGTAATCCCGAAGTATCCCATGTATAATTGTATGAAATAGGATCAGCATTTGAAATAATAAAAGTAGCTACCTCTCCCATGCAAATAAGTGAATCACCGGAAATAATTGCTGGAGGTATGGCCTGCTCAAATTCAATAGTTACATCATCTGTAGAAACACCACAAACTCCATTTGAAATAATCCATTCCAACTCATAGGCAACCCCTTCAGTACCTGAAATAGCAGAATTGTATAAAGTAGGAGTGTCAATTACACCTAATCCATCCGAATTGCCTCCCAAAGCAAAGCTCCATTGCCCTGTACCTACCCCTGTGCTAACATCATTTCCTTCAAGAGTTGTTGAAGTCCCACAAATTATCTGATCAACTCCGGCATTACTTGCTGTCGGTTCCTCATCAATCTGAACAATAATAGAAGCATTATCTGTACAAATTCCATTTGTTTCCGTCCATGTTAAAGTATATGGCTTACCAAAATCACCAAAAAATTCAGCTTTAAAATCATTCGCATCATCAAAAGAGCCCGTACCATCCAGTGGTGCATAAGACCATGTGCCTGTACCCACAGATGGCGTAGCATTAAGAGCAATACTATTGTCACAAAATGTACCATCTGATCCGGCATCAGCCACTGGTTGCTCATAAAAATTAACCGTAATGAAATCACTGCTTGTGCAACCATTGTTGTCTTCTGTCCATAAAAATTCATAGGTACCATAGGCATCCACTGAAATGGTGGCATCAAAATCATTTGCTGTCCCCGAAGTAAAACTGATATTGCCAGGGCCTGATTGCTTTGCCCATGTACCTGTGCCAATAGATGGAATCGCTCCCAGAACAAAATCAAGATCACATTCATCTCCACCTGGTCCGGCATCAGCAACAGGTTGTTCATAGAAATTTACTGTTACAAAATCACTGTCAGTACAACCACTATTATCTTCTGTCCATAAAAACTCATAAGCGCCAAAGGCATCTACGGCAATGGTTGCATCAAAATCGTTAGCTGTTCCTGAAGTGAAGCTGATATTACCTGGTCCTGACTGTTTCGACCATGTTCCTGTTCCTATTGATGGAACCGCACTAAGAATAAAATCTAAATCACATTCATCTCCACCAACTCCTGCATCGGCTACAGGTTGTTCATAAAAATTAACTGTGATAAAGTCGCTGCTTATGCAACCATTATTATCTTCTGTCCATAAAAACTCGTAAATGCCAGACTGCGAAACCGTAATAGTTGCAACAGGGTCATTAGCATTGGTGCTAAAACTAATTGTACCAGGACCTGACTGTATTGTCCAGGTTCCAGTTCCAACTGTTGGCACTGCATTAAGTATAAAATCCAGATCACATTCATTCCCGCCTGTTCCTGGGTTGGCAATTGGAATCTGATTAAATCTAACGCTGACTGTATCTTGTGTGCTACAAACACCATTATCGATATCCCATTGAAGCTCATACATGAATCCTATGGTGCCACTAAATAC
>JBDLIJ010000244.1:0-4315 GCA_039714935.1 Bacteroidota bacterium
AATGGCCTAAATTATAAGCTCTTTGCATCTCAGCATATAGCATTTTGATCTGGGCATCTCTCTGTGTTCCGTCATCAAAAGCCGAATTATGTGTGTTTATAATGTAGAGCCGGCGTAAGTTGTCGACGTCAAATTCTGCCAGCTGGTAGCATCGGTCCGGTTTGAACAGGCTCAGCGGCCAGGACCTGTCCCTGTCAAACGGTCGCCAGGAAGCGCTCACCATTCTGTTTTTCCCAAGTAATTGCAATCCCGAAACAACACTACCCATAGGATCAAATATGGGCGTAGGGACAAATTGAACATTGTAGTTAATGGCGAACAGGCTTTCATGCGACCGTAAAAGCATCCGGACAATCTTTTGCTGATCAACATTGTATGATCGCTTTGATGACAGATCAACCTCCTGAAGCAGGAATACATCTACTGTATCAAAAGATATCAGGCGCATATCGATACCCTTGCAATACTGGTCAAATGCCTTTTTGCCGGGCCTCGACATCCTGCCTCCGTCATAAAAGAAATCGGCCTCTTTTCCCAGGCCTCCATAGCCAATATTCCAGCTAATTACCGAATATGCCCGGCCAGCTTCCAGGCCTGGAAATTTTTGGAATGCCCCCACCTCATAATTTCCACCCTCGGGCTGATAATCATATACGGTATTAATGAGCAGAATACCAAGGACGTATATCAATGCGACAACAAAAATTGCCAGCACCAACCTGATGATAATCTTAATGAGCTTTCTCATGATACGCTTTATGAGAGATAAATATACCCAATTATACTTTAGTCCGTACACTGTACACATTGCACTGTAAAGTGTACAGCATAAAGTATACAGTATAAAGTGCACAGTATAAAGTGTACAGTATAAAGTATACAGTATAAAGTGTACAGTATAAAGTATACAGTATTATTTCTTATTTTTATCGCGTTAAACCAAGCTTCTTATTGAATGGCCATACTGGGTACGATTATTAAACGAGCTTACGAGTTAAGGAGCATTCCCATTGAGATCAAGCGGAAGAAAGACTGCAACAAGGCGCAGTTGAAGGTATTGAGGAAGCTGATCACCAAAGCACAAAATACAGCTTTTGGCGAGCATTACCACTTTCATAAACTATTGGGACAGGAAGACCTGGTCAGGGCTTTCCAGGAGTCAGTACCCACATTCGATTACAACAGCATGTTTCGCAAGTGGTGGTACCGTGCAATAAACGGAGAAGGTTTTGTAAGCTGGCCTGGAAGGGTAAAGTATTTTGCGTTGACATCAGGTACTTCCGAATCATCGAGTAAGCAAATACCGGTCACGGGTGATATGATACGCGCCATCAGGCGCGTAAGTATCAGGCAGCTGGTGTCAACGGCACGGTATAAGTTCCCTATTGAATTTTACGAAAAGGGGATACTGATGATAGGGGGTAGCACCCACCTGAACTATAACGGAACCTATTACGAGGGAGACCTTTCGGGGATCTCTGCCGGTAATATCCCATTCTGGTTTCAGCACTTTTATAAACCCGGCAAGAGGATATCCCGCGAACGCGAATGGGAAACCAAGCTTGAAGAGATCGTAAGGCTTGCTCCCAGCTGGGATATCGGGGTCATGGTTGGTGTACCGGCCTGGATACAGATTATTATCGAAAGGATCATCGAGCGGTATAAGCTCAAGAGCATTCATGATATTTGGCCCGACCTGGCAGTGTATGTACACAGCGGAGTATCATTTGAACCCTATGTGAAAAACTTTGATAAGCTCTTCGGCAAACCCATGATTTATAACGAATCATACCTGGCTTCAGAAGGATATATTGCCTACCAGAGCAGGCTCGACAAAAGGGTTATGCAGCTGGTGGTAGACAATGGGTTGTTTTATGAATTTGTCCCTTTTAACGACGAAAACTTCGACGCAGAAGGCAATATGGTTGAAAAGCCTGTAGCCAAAACCCTGAATGAGATCACCGAGGGCGAGGAATATGCCCTTCTTCTGTCGAATTGTGCAGGAGCCTGGAGATATCTGATAGGAGACACCATAAAGTTCACATCAAAAGAAAACTGCGAGATCGTTATCACAGGGCGGACCAAACACTTTCTCAGTTTATGCGGAGAACATCTATCGCAGGAAAATATGAACATGGCCGTAAAGCAACTGCAGGAAGAGTATAATATAGAGATCAGGGAGTTTACAGTGGCGGGCTTCAGGCATGATAGCATGTTTGCCCATAAGTGGTATCTTGGCACTGATGATGAGATCGACCCAAAACTTGCTGCAGAAAAAATTGACGGCTATCTTAAAGTATTAAACGATGATTACAGGGTAGAACGGATTGCTGCTGTAACGGATGTATTTCTTGAGATCCTGCCCCCAAAGGCTTTTTCTAACTGGATGAAGATTCACGGTAAAGAGGGAGGGGCAAATAAGTTCCCAAGGGTTCTTAAAGGGGAAAAGTATGAACAGTGGGAAGACTACCTGAAAGACTTTAAAACAAGCAATAAATGATCACCCCAATCTGGGAAGGACTTATTCTGGGATTAACCCTTGCCTTTTTGTTTGGCTTCGGTCCTGCATTATTTGCGCTGATACAGACCAGCATTCATCGAGGATTTTGGTCGGGGTTTCAACTTGCATTTGGTATTTTCCTGAGTGATGTTACATTGGTAACCTTATGCCTGCTGGGTGCACTGCAGATCATCAATGAGACTCCCGAAAACCAGCTTGCATTTGGTATAATTACAGGAATCATACTAATTATTTTTGGCATAGTAACCTTTACACGCAAAGTTGAGCTGGCAAGTGAGGATAATAAGGCTGATATTAAAGTGCCAAACCCACTGACATTTGTTGCCAAAGGATTTTTCCTGAATTTTACCAATCCTTTTGTATGGCTGTTCTGGATACTCTGGGTAACCACCATAACATCAAATTACAAGGGTGATACAAATTCAGTTGTATTGCTTTTTTCTGTTACCCTGATGGTAATACTGGCAACCGACATGTTAAAATGCTTTGGGGCATATAAGATCAAGAGGTATGTCACTCAGAGATTCATACAATGGATCAACTGGGTGGCCGGGGTAGGACTGGCGGTCTTTGGTATTTTTCTGTTGATCAGGGCCTTTATAGAATTTTATTAAAAGAAAATAAAAACCTGCTTATGAAAACAAATATGGATAAAAACTGGTGGGTATTACTGGTAAATGGTTTGCTGGCCATACTTTTTGGCGGACTTGCAGTATTTGGTACCGAAACCCTTATGCTGAGCATATCAATGTATTTTGGATTGTTGATACTGATAGGCGGAATACTACTGCTTATTGGTGCTTATGACCGGTCAAGGAAGCAAAAAAACTACACCCTGATGTTTACCGAAGGCATCATATCTGTTATGCTGGGAGCACTTATCATGATTTTTCCGGGACAAACCCTGAAACTTTTCTTCATTTTTATCGGAATATGGGCCTTGTTGCTGGGCCTGTTTAAGATTTATATAGCTATTGCGGTACGCAAAAAGACAGGATACAGGTATATGTTGATCCTTGGAGGTATTCTGCTCTTCGCTATCGGGCTTTTATTGTTGCTGGACCCGAACTATGTAGCAGGCGCTGTATTGAAAATCGTTGGAGTCGTCTTTATTGTACTTGGAATGTTGCTGGTTTATTTCTCTTTTTCAGTGCGAAACCAGGATAGTGATACTGCATAATTAATTTACAAACGTGATTAATATACCATGGAAATACAAACGTACAGGAACTGGTGGACATATACCGTAAAGGGTGTGTTTGCCCTGGCTTTTGGCCTGATCTCACTGCTGGTTAAGGAAGCTTCTCCCGATTGGCTGGTCCAGCTTTTTGGAGGATTCATCATCCTAAGTGGCTTGTTTCTTATCTTCGGAGCTTTAAGCAATATGCGTCATCATAAAAACTGGGGCCTCTGGCTTTTTGAGGGTTTATTTGATATCATTATCGGGATCTTAATAATCGTCTACCACAACCTGAGAGCCGATCTGGAAATTTTCTTCATTTTTGTTGCCATATGGGCTGTTAGTGTCGGCTTTACCCAGTTATTTGCGGCAATGAGTGCAAATAAGGGCGTAAAAACAAGATGGCTGTTGTGGCTGAACGCAATTATTGTTATTGTGGCATCCATGGTGCTGTTTTTCACTCCTTATGAAACTGTAGACCAGACTTTGAATATGATAGCTATCGTGGCTATTGCATTCGGAGTGTTTATTAGCGTTTATTCTTTTGGACTAAAAGAAAGTTAGGGGGGGCGCCTTATTCCTCGAACTTGAGGTCTTTGATATTCAGCTGTATG
>JBDLIJ010000245.1:0-4305 GCA_039714935.1 Bacteroidota bacterium
GGCATGCATACATTTCCATAGCAAATGCTATAGCGCATGAGATAATTTTGTAATTTTATGCAAACGAATAAATATACGCGCCATAGCTGAGGATGTTATAGAACATAGCCCAACCCTAACATTCCTACTGCGTATTTAAAGAAAGAGGTAAAATGGTTTTGTGCTAATAGCAATCAAGTAGTTTCAATAATCTTGAAGCTAAATTGATGGGGGTCCCTCGTCGCCCCGCCAGAGGCGGTTCTCTTTCGGGATGACAGTCTTTATCTAATAAGATTTTAGTTTATTCTACCCGGTATTGTCACAGAATTTTAGGCCGGAGGCATGAGCCACCAAATAAATGCGTAGCATTTACTGCCCCCGGGCGCAGTCCGAGAAATAAGGCCTTTTTGAAAAGCCGTGACTCAATCGAGGACCTTGTCCGGGGTGCCCTTTCTTTGGTTCCCTGCCTGCCGGCAGGCAAGGTTTCTTTCCTCCATAGGCGGACACGTGGGCAAGCAAAGAAATGAACAGAAAAGAAATAAGAAAGTCAAATTCTGCGCCAATACCTCAACGCATGGCTTTTGGGTAGGCCTACGCTTCCATAGCAAATGCTATCGCCTATGTGAATTTTCAAGTCCATTATGATACTGTGGAACCATGAATGCTATGGCCCTGAGAAATATTAAAGCCTTTAACCACACATTTGATATTGTATCCTTGCCACCATGGCCTTTCCTCATGAAAAAATGTCAGTCTTTTTTTCTTATCTGCCTGTAAAGCCATAATTAACTGCTTTGGCATATTCCTTGATTATCCCCTTCCAAAATATTGAATAATGAAAGTTATAGAATCACACGACGATTTATTGAAGCAATTAAAAGGTCTGGAACGTGCATACCTGCTGCTTTATAAAAAGGGCGCGGAGCAAAGCGATTGTGCTTTTGAAAATCTGTCACTGGCACTGAAAGAGAAAGACGATGTGCATGCATTTGTGGCAGATACCAATGCCGTGAGGGATGTACATCCTGCTTATGACATAAAAACAGCACCCAGCCTGCTGGTATTTGAAGACGGCAACTATAAAAATACAGTGAAAGGATGCCATCATCCCGGATTTTTTAATTCTATCTTCGATAATGCCTTTGTGGCGATTTCATCCGATCCGGATAAACCAACAAAAAGCGTAACTGTTTATACTACACCGACATGCACCTGGTGTAATACCATTAAAACCCATCTTCGGAAAAATGGTATTCAATTCCGTGAAGTCGATGTGTCAAAAGATCAGTCGGCTGCGGAAGCAATGGTTAGAAGAAGTGGCCAGCAAGGAGTACCTCAAACCGATATTGGAGGAGAGGTTATTGTGGGCTTCGATAAAGACAGGATCAATAGGTTGTTGGGTATTCAGGCGCAGTAGGGAGTAGGCAGTAGGCAGTAGGCAATATAAAATTAACTAATTATAAAGAATAATCATGAAAGAATTACAACCATTAAATCAGAATGTTATCCTTGATATTAACGATGACAAGAAAGAGCAGACAACCGCATCAGGGATCATCATTCCCGATACAGCAAAAGAAAAGCCATTATTTGCAAAAGTAGTTTCTGTAAGCAATATTGAAAATTGTGAAGTTGCTGTTGGCGATATCGTATTCTACAAACAATTTACCGGTACGGAACTGGAATTTGACGGCAAGAAATACCTCACTGTACCTTACGCAGAGCTATTAGCTAAAGTTGTTGATACCGACGAAATTTAATCGGGTTAACAGAATAAATTTCGACCCCGAGAATTCATGATTAGTTGTGCCGGACATTAGTGGTCCGAATTCCGAACCTCGTGTATCGGATACCAACCCAACACCCAACACCCAACACCTAGTTGTAGGTGGGTAAGAATGAATATTCCCCCGAATATTTCATCATCTGCTCCGTGTAGTCATTGGGGTATTCCACCTTTATGTCGACAATATTTTCTCCGTCAAGAACAGGGATGAGTACGGGGTTGATAAACCCACCGTAAGGAGCCAGGTTCAATTTGGCATATCGTTCAAGTATCTCTGCATGTAATTCAGGGTCAACCTTAACGGCATAATTTTCGACGAGCTGTTTTCCGGCTTCGTAATCACCTTCCGATTTGATTCGTTGCACTTCGGCAAGGAGTTCACCCAGCAGGATGTTCAGCTTGTCATAGTCGTTGATCCTGAAATATGTTTTGCCATCTTTGTCAAGCTTTTCGATTACATTGTCGGCCTCTCCTTTTTCATAGCACCATTTGCTGATGAGCTGGCGGTTACGCATATGCGCCTGTTCGATGTCTTTACCGGGCTGGATTCTTGTGAGCTGTGTCATCAGGCCGTTACGCATATAGCTGTCATATTCGGCCATGGCAGCTTCCTTGTTGGGGAGTAATCCCAGTTCCTGCATCCTGGGCGACCACATATAATACAGTGCAAACAGGTCGGCACGTGATTCTTCCAGGGCAGAGCTGTAATTTTTTAGTGCTTCTGAACTTGTGCCCGGAAGCAATTGCCCGGAGCCATGTCCCAGACATTCATGCAGATCAGTGTGGATGTTGCCGGCTAAATAACCATATTTCTTTGCACGGGCCACTTCCTCTTCAGTAGCGCAAAATGCTTCCAGGAAGCCATTGCCAAGGTTGGCCTGATCGTATGCATAGGTGATGTTATCCATGGTTACTGATTTTGAGCCGTGATCTTTCCTGATCCAGTCGGCATTTGGCAGGTTAATCCCAATAGGTGTTGAGGGATAGCAGTCGCCACCAAGCTGGGCAACGGTGATCACCTTGGCAGTAACGCCTTTTACTTCTTCCTTTTTGAACCTTGGGTCAGTAGGTGAATGGTCTTCAAACCATTGTGCATTGCTGCTGATGATCTCAGTACGTTTGGTGGCTTCCAGGTTTTTGAAATTTACAACTGATTCCCAGCTTGCCTTCATGCCCATCGGGTCACCATATATTTCAATAAACCCATTCACATAGTCCACTACAGGAACAAGTTCTTCAACCCACATAACATTGTAATCATCCCATACCCTGAGGTCACCGCTCTTGTAGTACTCAATCAGGGTGCCCAGTGCTTCTTTTTGTTTCTCTGTTTCAGCCACAACGGAAGCTTTATCGAGCCAGTATATGATCCTTTCGATAGCATCTCCGTATAATCCGTCCAGTTTATACACCTCTTCCGCTACTTTACCATCTTCCTTCACAAGCTTTGAATTTAGTCCGTATGATATAGGCTTTTCATCGCCCGCGATCTTGATTCCGTCATAATAAGCTTCTGCTTCCTGCTGGTTCACACCCTCGTAGAAATTACATGCCGATTGCCCTATCAGGTCCATGTCGGTATTGCTGCTTACCCTTTTAGGAGCTACTTCCGGATTGAAGATAATCTCCGTGATCCAGTTAATAAATGCATCCTGATCTTGCCCCTCCGGCATCGGGAATGTTGAACCGGGAGCATTGTTGATCAGGCTTGCCAGGTATTCCCTGTCAAAATCGGGTGTAAATTTGTCGGTAGAATAATGATGGTGAATACCATTTGAGAACCAGACTCTTTTAAGGTATACTGTAAAATCGTGCCATCCCTGCGTTTGCCTGTCGCCTTCGTAGTTCTTCAGCACTTCTTCCAGTGTCCTTCTTACGGCCAGGTTATATTTATAGTTTTGATCGAAGATGATGTCTCTGCCGGCCAGTGCCGCTTCACCCAGATAATATATTAACTCCTTCTGGCCGAGGCTGAGGTCGTCGAATCCCGGGATCTGGTAGCGCATGATCTTCAGGTCGGCAAATTGCTCGCTTAAGAATTGGAAATCCTGTTCTTCTTCTGTTGATTGCTGTTGTGCTGCCTGCTGGCAGGAAAAAAATGAAATACTCATAAGGGTAATGATAAGAAATGCAACTTTTTTCATGGTTTTGGATCGATTAGTTTTTATAGAAAGGAAGTTTTACGATGCGTGCTTTCAGTAATTTGTTTCTGACTTTAATAAACACTTCGCTGTCAAATTTATTATGTCCCGTTTTAATATATCCCATCCCGACGGCTTTATGCAGTGACGGTGACATGGTGCCAGAGGTTACCTCTCCGATCACTTCTCCTTCCGAAGTACATATTTCATAATGTTGCCTTGGTATCCCTTTGTCTATCATCTCAAATCCCCTGAGGCGGCGGCCTGGTCCTTCTTCTTTTTGTTTGGCAAACAGCTCCCGGTCGATAAAATCATTGCCGTCAGCAAATTTCGTGATCCAGCCCAGTCCGGCTTCAATGGGTGAGGTGGTGTCATCAATATCATTGCCGTAAAGGCAGA
>JBDLIJ010000246.1:0-4290 GCA_039714935.1 Bacteroidota bacterium
GCACCATGCTGGATGATCCAGGGTATATTTGCAAAAGTCTCAACATTGTTGATGTTGGTAGGCTTTTTCCAGAGGCCCGAAGCAGCCGGAAAAGGGGGGCGCTTACGTGGCATGCCACGCTGGCCTTCAACAGAGGCAATTAATGCAGTCTCCTCACCACAAACAAAGGCACCGGCACCTTCTTTAATATAAATGTCGAAGTCAAAGCCCTGGATGCCAAGAATATCTTTTCCCAGATATCCTTTTTCCCTGGCCTGATCGATGGCTATCTGCAGCCTCTTTATGGCCAGCGGATATTCAGCACGGCAATAGATCACTCCACCTGTGGCTTCAATAGCATAGGCACCAATGATCATCCCTTCCAGCACGGAGTGAGGATCACCTTCCAGAACGGAGCGGTCCATAAAGGCACCCGGGTCACCTTCATCAGCATTACAGATGATATATTTATCGTCGGCTTTGTTATTGTTGGCAAATTTCCATTTTAAACCAGTGGGGAATCCACCTCCACCACGGCCTCGAATACCAGATTCTATCATGGTTTGTATCACGTCAAGACGCGACATACCGTGACCTGCTATCTTCCTGATGGCACGATAACCATCCTTAGCTTCATATTCTTCGATGCTTTCAGGATCAATGTACCCGCAATTGCGAAGCGTGATCTTTACCTGATCATCAGTGAACTCATTGTCTATTGTCTCAAACAGGTCAGACTGAACCACAAAATCCTTTACCGGCTTTTGTTGCCCTACATGCTTATCGATCACCTCTGCAACCTGATCTTCATCAATGTCGCCATAGAGATATCTGCCTGTATCATCAATGATCTCAACCAGTGGTTCACGATAACACATCCCTATGCAGGATGTTTTTTTGAGTTCAAATGTGAGGTTCTCTGTTTTTTTAATGGCCTCTAGCTTATCATACACCTTCCCTGCTCCCGCAGCTATCCCGCAACTTCCAAGACCGACGATTACTTTTGTTTTCATATTATCAATTCAAAAGTGTTGTCAAATTATTTTTTTTCACTCTTCCTGATATTCTTCACGATTTTCACTGCCTGAGCACCGCTAAGCTTACCATGGGTTTCATCACCGATCATCATCACCGGGGCCAGGGAACAACATCCCAGACAGGCAACAGATTCAAGGGTAAATAAACCATCTTCAGTAGTACCCCCATCATCCACCTTCAGGGCTTCTTTGATTGCCGTTGTGATGGCTTTGGCATTCTGCACATGACAGGCAGTCCCGTGACAAACTTTAATGATATGCTTCCCGACAGGATTCAGACGAAACTGGGCATAAAAGGTAGCTACACCATACATTTCGCTCAGTGGAATAGCAGTTTCACCGGATAATTTCTCAAAGGCCTCACGGGGGATATACCCATATATATCCTGTGCGCCCTGCAAGAGAGGAATGAGGTTTCCCTTCTTGTTTTTATACTTCTCTATCAAGGGATTAAGCAGTCCGAGATCCACACCTCCCTGCTCATCAATTTCCCGCTTAATTTCTAATCTTTCAATCCGCATTTTATAATGGTTTTAAAGCGATGACAAATTTATAAAATGTTTCATGACAGCCCCTCAAAGCGCATTATTTAGACCCTATCTAAATTGATACGCATATATTTCGTAGAAAGCTCATTAGGAATGGATTAGGGATTATGGGCTATGGATTATGGGTTGCGAGTTGTGAATTATGGATAGAGTATCCCAATTCAACTAACTGTCATGCTGAAGTCGAAGCACAATCAATTCAACCAACTTTTTCCAACCATTTGTATCTTTAGCGTCCCTTTACTATTAGAATTTGCAAATTAATATCGATATTAAAGATTTACTAAAGAATAAGAAAAAGTCCCAAATTGCTGAGGAACTGATTGTTGATGGATGTCGAAAGAATAATCGAAAAATCCAGAAACAATTGTATGACCGATATTGTGATGCAATGTTCGCCGTAGCTTATCGTATTGTTAATAATTATGATGTTGCAAATGATGCGCTGCAGGAAGCCTTTATTCAAGTATTTAAGGATATAAAACAGTTTAAAGGCAACTCAACATTAGGAGCATGGATCAAGACCATAGTGGTTCGTACTTCCATTAAGAAGATTAAGAAAGAGAATACTTTTACGCAACTTGATATTAAACAAAATGGGGAGATGATCTCATGGCCCGAAGAAATGAGGGGTGCAGATCTGGAAAAAGCTATTTTGGCGCTGGCAGATGGATGCAGGGCAATTTTTTTGTTAATTGAAGTTGAAGGGTATAAACACAAGGAAGTTGCTGAGATGTTAGATATCTCCGAGGGAACTTCTAAATCTCAACTCCATTACGCTAAAAAACAACTACAGCTGCTCTTGAAAGACTATATTAACCGATGATCGAGAAGAATCGTGACATATTATCCAATGCATTGAAAGATATGCCATCCCGAAGTCCGGACACTTCGAACTGGGATCATATTTCCGGAGGTCTTGATCATCTGGAAGCCAGCATTTTTTTATCAAAAAATAAGTCCACGCTTCCAAAACACAAAGCCCCGGCAAATGCCTGGGCAGGGATAAAAAAAGGTTTAGTCCCTACATTTTATACATTTTTAATCTCCGGCACCGGAAAACTTATTTCATCTATCATATTGTTGGGAGGTATTGCAGGAGCCCTATTGTTTTTTGCAATACCAGCTGGCAATGATGATGTTGAACAAATAAAGGATACAAAGCATAATATATCATATGCTACCACTGAGAAAACTACACAAATACAGGATTCACAAGCTGATGAATCACACACGATCACAGAGCAAACAACACAGGTAGCGAACGCAAAACCTGATGAATCAGATTTAGCTGAAATTACAACTATTCAAAAGCAATCATCAAATATAAACGCTCACCAAAAGGTCCCGGACATGATTGACACAAAACAGTCCGATCATCAACAAACAGTGGCTAATATCCCTATTCTCAGGGTTAATAATACCAGCATATCGGTTCATTCTGATGAAAAAGCAAAGCCCCTGAATCCTGTATCAGCCAAACAAATACAGACACCATATTATAAGGGATCGCTGAAAAACAGATCCTCCAAAGGATATTATCGCCATAATGATGATGATTATTTCAAGAGAAATATAGCCCCATCCTATTCTATGGGATTATATTATTCATATAATCAGTACCAGAAAATGGCACCAGAGGGGATGAAAATGCCTTACCATATTTCGTCTTTTGGTTTTGAGGGGGCTTTTGAAAAGAGCAAGTGGTTTATTAAGCTGGGACTGGGATATTTAAACTGGGAGGAAGAGGGCGATTATATTTTTGATTATAATCAGATGCAAATGGTTTATTCATATAATTATGTAGACTCGGCGGAAGTGAACCCTTCAAACGGAGCGATCAGTTATTATACAAGTTTAAAAGAAGTTTATGACTCTGTAGCTGAGCAAAAGTCTGATCAGGCTACATACAATTATCAATCCCTGCAGATACCTGTTCTCCTGGGTTACAACATCCTCGAGCAATCAAAATTTAAGGTATCACTACTCGGTGGTGTAGGCATTGACTTTAAAATATCAGGAAAGCAGTATCTGCCTGAGTTTTCTGAAGAAGATGCTTCGATCATAAACATAAATAATAGTTTGATCAACAGAACTAAAATAAACTGGAGGATAATCCTGGGACTGAATATCGATTATAGAATAGCTGACAGATGGAGCATATATGCAGAGCCAACTTATCAGCAATATATGTCACCTGTTTATTCACAATATAATGTCAAGCCTGGTGGAATGTTCAATATAAAGGTCGGGTTCAGATATTTCTTTTAACTTTCCAACCTATGTGCCCATTATACTCCCTTTAAGATAAACACAAAAATCTTATCCCATGAAAAAAACACTTTTATTACTTACAACATTCATTTTGTTTGGATTATTTGCAATTCCAACTCAGGCCATTACAGCAAATCGTGACTGTGAGGCTGATTTCTATTTTGACAGGGACAGTGTAAACCAGACTACGGTATATTTCTATGACCTCAGCAACTCCATCTATTCCATTTACAGCTGGACATGGGATTTTGGTGATGGCACAACGTCATCATTACAAAATCCTGTTCATACTTTCGGTCAGGCAGGAATATTTTTTGTTTGTCTTACCATTGAAAGTGGTGATTCAAATGCATACTGCACCGATACTTATTGCATGGAGATCGATCTAACAAGCGGGGGAGGCAATGATTGCCTGGCAGACTTCAACTATACTATAGATACTAATGGCAGTA
>JBDLIJ010000247.1:0-4285 GCA_039714935.1 Bacteroidota bacterium
ATTCAACCAATTCAACCAACTCAACCAATTCAACCAACTCAACCAATTCAACCAATTCAACCAATTCAACCAACTATATGGACATAAAAAAAGTAAACGGAGGCAATGGTGGCGGAAGGGTATGTCATACCTTCGGCGACTCAGTCAGATATCCTGTCAAGTTCGATCTGAAAGCCATAATAGATGCCAGCATACCACCTGAAAAGAGCATGGGAGCAATGGAAACGTTATTTAAGAAGTTTGAGGTGCCCTTTGCCGGTTGGCGGCAGCGAGCAAGCTCCGGAGGGAAATACATCAGCTATACAGTAAGTGTTGATATTAGCAGTGAGGATCAGCTAAATAAGCTTTATGCCGACCTGAAAAAGATACCCGGACTGAAATTTGCCTTGTAATTGATTATGGTATCCGTCACCCGGTACCCACAAACCATTTAACAGTGCATTCCATAGAACCATATTACAACTGGCGCCATCTTTACATTGCAAGTGAAGATGAGCGATCACCCTTTTACGGGCGTGAATACAGTGAATTTGAGTTCACCCATGCCATCTATGATTATGTCATTCACCCACAATGGGATGAGATAGGATCAGCCACCCTATTCCTGAAAGTGTTATTTACCGATTACGAAAAGCAGTTTTGTATCATTGAAATGATGGGAGAATGGAATGATGTATTATATAACGACATCATGTTTCTAAAAAGGAGGCTGATAGATCCATTGATTGAAGAGGGTATCAATCGCTTTATTCTGATCGGCGAGAACATCCTGACCTTTCATGCCGACGACCCTGACTATTATTCTGAGTGGTTTGATGATATAGAGGACGGCTGGATCGTAGGTCTGAACTTCCGTGATCATGTGCTGAACGAATTTATCAGTAACAGACTTGATTATTATATCGCCTTCGGTGGTGGGTTCAATGCCTTTAACTGGCGGTCGTGGCAGCCACTGGCACTTTTAGAAAAGATTGATGGGATGATTATGAAACGGCTGGGAGAAGATTAATAGTGTTGAGTTTTGGGTGTTGGGTTTTGGGTTTTGAGTTTTGGGTTTTGAGTGTTGGGTTTTAAGTTATTTTCGATATTCGATTAAATTATTTCATTAAGATTAACAATGAAAAAAAGTTATTCCATACGTGTATCAGGCAAGGTGCAAGGCGTTGGGTTCCGTTTCTATACGCATAAAAAGGCCAATGAGCTTGAGATGAAAGGATTTGTAAAAAATATGAGGGATGGCTCAGTATACATTGAGGTGGAAGGTAATACCGGCAGGATGGATGAATTTATCAGCTGGGTACAACATGGCCCGGAGTGGGCAAGAGTAGATAAGCTTTCTAAACAGGAAAAGCCATTTGAAGACTTTGATGATTTCGTGATTCGATGATGAATATCAGGGACAGACACACTTCAAACTTCAAACTTCACCCCTCTCATCATCTCCCTTTTCCCCTTCGGTCCCGGTATTCTCTCCACTTTAAAGCCAGCAGCCTGCATGGCACGGCGCACACTCCCTTTTGCTGAGTAAGTTACAAGTACTGCCCCCGGGGCACATATTCTGTATATGAGCTTAAATATTTCCTCAGTCCACATTTCCGCTTGAACATCCGGCCCGAAGGCATCGAAATATATGAGCTTGTACGGCTCTTCATCATTTTTAATATCCTGCAGCGGGCTGCTGCGCTTCTCCAGGGTAAAAACAGGTGTCAGTTTCACGATCATGTTCCATGGGGCATTGTGGATATTTTCGAACCACTCCCCTGCCCTCGTATCCTGAACAAGCCCGGGATAATTCAACCCTCTCCAAATTTCCTCTTTCAGTGGAAATGGCTCCAGGGTAGTATAGTGCATTTTCTGACCCGAGTTCATCGCCTCGTATAAACTGAGCAAAGCATTCAGGCCGGTACCAAACCCAACTTCCAGTATCCTGACGGGCAGCTTTTCCTCCGATAACAGGTAATGGAGCCCTGCACCTATAAATACATGTCGTGATTCCGAAATGGCACCAAAGGTAGAGTGATAGTGCTCATCGAACGAATGATGTTTCAGGCTGTGAGAGCCATCCTCTGTGGTGATTATTTGAGGATCTTCCATCTATATATTGTACTGAATATGCAAGTCATATACCGGGTACGGCATCTCAATCTCCTGAACAAGATCCCCATTATCTGCCCGAAAGACAGTCACATTATGCCCTTTGGCACAATATAACAGCATCCGTGTTTCATCAAATGCCATGATTTCCACATCAATGTCTGGTCTCCATGCCGAAATATAACCACTTGCGTACGAATAATGATATATCCCCTCATCAAGAGCAATCAGGTAATCATCCGGAGATATCTTTACTGCATCCCGGATATTACCTCCAGGCAGATTTGTATGTCCCCCCAGATAATTCTCGTCAACCTGATATTTATAGATCATACTGTATCCTTCATAATTTCCCAGCAGCAAACAAAACTCCTCGTCTGCATCAAACATGGCAGCTACGCTAAAAGTTATTGTCGTGAAGTCACGGGCTACCCCGGTCCCAATAAAGTGTTGACGAATAAGCTTTTGAGGGCCTCCTCTCCTTTCACAATATGATAAGATTATATTCTGATGCCGGTGAAGAAGTACAGGAATGGTATCAGGGTCCTGGGCTGTAACAAATACGATATCTCCCAGCTTGTCAAGACCTTTTATCTCTCCGTTAGCACTCGCAATATAAGTAAGTTGATCACTAATAAACACATCATTGAAAAGCGGATATGGCGGTCCGGCCAGCAGCCACGGTTCAGGGACCGGGTCATCCAGGTCGAAGGCGTATAAAATACTTGGCTCAGGCTTGACAAGAAAGAGCTTTCTGTCACCGGAGTTGATCTCCGTATCAACAAAACCATGGTTGAGGTTTAATACATTCTGTAAATTCCATGCTGAATCAATAGCATAGACATAGGTCTTTAAAATACCCGGGCGGCAAAAAACCATGAGCCTTTCAAAATACTGATCCAGCCCCGTAATTCTGATATTGCGGAAGAAGTTTGTTGCTGTTTGCCCATCTGAAACAGTGATTGCAAGAGTATAAGTCCCGGTGGCAAGTCCTGCTTCATCAATAATATAATCTACATCAAAATGGTAGGAGGATGAAGAAGGATACAAGTATTTTGGAGCGCTGACAGCATGATTCATCTCATCCCTGATAGCAATCTTCAATGAGCTGATGGGTTTAGTATGAAATACCGCTCCACTCACCTTCATCGTATCGCCCACCAAAAAATTTGTGTATTCTGTTGGGGCATCCAGATAGATATTTGGCCTCGAATTATCATCGGGCTTATTGCATGCTCCTGCCACAAAAAGGACAAGCAAGAAGAAAAAGCCAATATAATTCCAGTGTGTTCTCATGCCGATCATTTTATAAGCGAATTTAACTGAATTAGGCAAGATTTGAGTATTTTTATTTTTTAAATCAAAAACTTATGATGAATTATATTCCCTTCCGGAAATTATTATTTCTGGATATTGAGACCGTACCCATGTGTGCCACTTATGACGAGATGCCTGAGAAGTATAAGGCATTATGGGATAAGAAAGCAGGTTTTTTAAAGAAAGAGGAAGAAGACACTCCCGCAACATTATTCCCACGTGCCGGCATTTACGCTGAGTTTGGCAAGGTAGTATGTATCTCATTTGGCATGCTGCTGGATGGCAATTTCAGGATAAAATCATTCTATGGCGATGATGAAAAAGTCATCCTTCAGGATTTTGCCACCTTGCTGGAATCAAAATTCAGCAGCAAAGATTTTCTGCTGTGTGCCCATAATGGGAAGGAGTTTGACTTTCCTTACCTGTCCAGGCGCATGCTTATCAATGGCGTCTCCCTGCCGGAAATCCTGGACCTGGCCGGCAAGAAACCCTGGGAAGTATCCCATATAGATACCATGGAATTATGGAAATTCGGTGATTTTAAAAACTACACCTCCCTGGAGCTGCTTGCTACAGTCTTCGACATCCCCACGCCCAAAGATGATATTGACGGCAGCCAGGTAGGAAAAGTATACTGGGAAGAAAACGACCTTGATCGCATCGCCATTTATTGCCAGAAAGATGTGCTGACCATTGCGCAATTATTCCTGAGGTATCAGGGGAAGGAATTGTTCACTGAAGAGCAGGTGGTGGTGGTGTAAGTGTTGGGTGATGGGTTTTGGGTGTTGGGTTTTGGGTGTTGGGTGTTGGGTGTTGGGTGTTGGGTGTTGGGTGTTGGGTTGGGCTCAAAATCATGACTCCCTGACTCCCCATT
>JBDLIJ010000248.1:0-4280 GCA_039714935.1 Bacteroidota bacterium
CCAGCCAGGATTGCGTTTTCTGCCAGTGACTCTTCCATGATCACCTCCAGGCCGGCAAGGGCGGCCGCACAGGATACAGGATGCCCTCCAAAGGTAGTTATATGGCCCAGTTCCGGGTTGAAAGTAAGATCATCCATGATCTCCCTTGAGCTGATGAAAGCACCGATGGGCATGCCGCCACCCATAGCCTTTGCCAGGCAAAGGATGTCAGGGGTGAGGCCATAATGCTCGAAGCTGAAGAGCTTGCCTGTACGTCCGAAGCCCATCTGTATATCATCAACGATCAGCAGCGCTCCCGTTTCATCACAACGCTGCCTTAGTTTTTTGATGAACTCTTTTCCGGGCAGTATGATCCCGGCCTCAGCCTGTATACATTCAAGCACCACACATGCTGTTTTTTCGCTGATCTCACTCAATGTCTGCTCATCATCGAATGTCAGAAATCTGATATCGGGAATGAGCGGCCTGAAAGCATATTTCAGCTTTTCATTCCCCAGGATGCTTAGCGCACCGGCCGTGCCGCCATGATAAGCATCCTTGAATGCAACAACCTCCGTTCTCCCGGTATGTCGCTTTGCCAGCTTTAAGGCACCCTCGATGGCTTCACTTCCGGAGTTTACAAAATAGACTGCATCAAGCTTGCCCGGGAGCTGATCAGACAGCTTTTTTGCGAGCTTCACCTGTGGCGACTGAATATATTCACCATACACCATCAGGTGCATATACTTATCCAACTGGGAGTTGATGGCCTCAAGCACGCGTGGGTGACGATGGCCTATATTGCTGACAGCTACGCCTGAAACAAGGTCAGTATAACGCTTGCCATCTGTATCATAAAAATATAATCCGCTGGCTTTTTCCACCTCTATGGCCAGAGGTCTGGCAGAGGGCAGCCCCATGTGTTGAAAATACAGATCTCTTAAGGATGGCATATACGCTGATTTCTTTATACAAAGTTAGCGAAAAGATGTTTTTAAAATGTTTATAAAATATTTTACAATATTTATAAAATTAAATTATACTTGCAGATGAATGCATAAAGATATGAAAGATAAGGTCGTTGTGATCACCGGTGCATCTTCAGGCATTGGCAGGGCTCTTGCCCTGGAGTTTGCAGGCAGGGGTGCCCGTGTGGTACTGGCAGCCAGAAATAAAAATCGTTTGCAGGAAACAGAGGATGCTGTGAAAAAAGCGGGTGCTGAAGTTATCAGCGTGAAGACGGATGTTTCCAATGAGGTTGACTGTAAGTACCTTATCCAGCAAGCAGTAGATAAGTTCTCTACCATCGATATATTGATCAATAATGCCGGGATCTCCATGCGGGCCATCTTCGCGGAGACAGATCTGGATGTGATCAGGCAGCTGATGGATATTAATTTCTGGGGCGCTGTTTATTGCACAAAATATGCATTGCCCCATTTGCTGGAAAGCAAAGGGAGCGTCGTCGGCGTTTCATCTATTGCCGGATATAAAGGGCTTCCCGGTCGTACGGGATATTCAGCATCAAAGTTTGCGATGCATGGCTTCCTGGAAACCCTCAGGATAGAGAACATGAAGCTGGGCTTACATGTGCTGATAGCATGCCCGGGATTTACAGCTTCCAACATACGTAATACAGCCCTGAACGAAAGTGGCGATGTGCAGGGAGAGTCACCACGTGATGAAGCAAAGATGATGAGCGCAGAGGAGGTGGCAATGCATATCGCAAAAGCAATTGTAAAAAGAAAAAACCGGCTTACCCTGACAACACAGGGTAAAATGACTGTCTTGCTGAATAAATTCTTCCCTAATTTTTTAGATAAGCAGGTATATAAGCATATGGCCAAAGAGCCGGATTCACCATTTAAATAACATAATCATGACTAAATTAACAGCTGAAATTAAACCCAAGGAAGGCTTCGGAGAACTAAAATTTGGCCATCCTTCCGAGCATCTGATAGCCTTGCTGGGAAAACCCGAGGAGGTGGAAACCTTTGAGGATGACGATGAATTTAATACTACCATATTAAACTATTGGGAAAAAGGTCTTTCAGCATTTTATGAAGGAGTGGAAAATTCTGTCCTCTCCTGTTTTGAAACCGATATTCCGGAAGCTACCTTATTCGGCGAGAAAGTTTTTGACCTTGATGAACCACAGATCGTAAGCCTGATGCAGAAGCATGGATTTAAAGTCGCAGAAACGGAAGAGGAACCTACCGGTGAGCGTCGGATATCGTACGATGATGCTCTTATCGATTTCTTTTTTGATGAGTGCGAGCTCATCGCTGTTAACTGGGGAGTACTGGTAAATGAGGCTGGCGAGATTGAAGAGTTCTAGGTTATCACAGATTCTACATTCTACATTTTTCACTTTAATTAGGAACTTGCCATTAGGCACCAGGAATTAGGCACTACCTATGCTCTTGGATGATACAGTTGAATGGTGCTCTTAAGATATTCTCTGTCCAGATGTGTATAGATCTCTGTTGTGATGATAGATTCATGTCCCAGCATTTCCTGTACGGCACGCAGGTCGGCACCACCCTCAACGAGGTGGGTGGCAAATGAATGGCGGAAGGTATGTGGACTGATATTTTTGCGGATACCGGCTTTTTCACCAAGTGTCTTTACGATTAAAAAGATCATGGTACGGCTGAGCCTGCCTCCCCGGCGGTTAAGAAAAATGATATCTTCATCTGCCCTCTTTGGCTGAACCTGATTACGCGAACTGTCAAGATACAGCTTAATGTGCTTGATGGCTGTGTTACCCATTGGCACCAGGCGCTCCTTGTTTCCCTTGCCTGTGACTTTCAGAAACTGCTCATTGAAATAGACATCCGAAATCTTTAGACCGATAAGCTCTGATACTCGTAAGCCACACCCATATAGCGTTTCAATGATGCCACGGTTACGTTCTCCTTCGGGCAGGCTCATGTCGATAGCCTCAACGATACTGTCGATCTCCTCTTTGGAAAGGGTGTCGGGGAGTTTCCTTCCCATCCTGGGAGCCTCTAAAAGGTCAGCAGGATTATTTTTGATGACTTCTTCTAATAATAAGTATTTAAAAAATGCTTTAATGCCTGAGATGATGCGTGCCTGCGAGCTGGCACTCAGGCTGACATCATTGAGCTGCTTAATAAATAGTTTGAGGTCGTTGAGATCAATATCTGAAATCTTGTCCCTGTTGATATTGGCCTCTTCAAAATTTGCAAACTTGCCTACATCATTCAAGTAAGCATCGACAGAGTTGGTTGAAAGGGATCTTTCGAGCTGCAGATAAGCTTTGAAACCTTTGATATAGGGATTCCAGTTCACATGCTAAAGGTAATAAAATCGGTCGTAATGAGTAACGAATATCGAATATCAAGTATCGAGTATAACTCAAGCCTCAAAACTTAAAACTCAAAACTTAAAACTCAAAACTCAACGGCCGGGATTGATCCATGAGGTGCTATTGTCATTAGCAGTGGTGGAAATATCAGCCAAATAGTTTTGCCTCGCTTGCTTCCATGCTTTAATCGTTAATGAAATCTTTGTTTGCTCACCCTCAAACATATTTTCAAACAATGCAGCCTCCTTCCTGACTGTTTCATTGCCAAACATGCTAACAAAATGAGTGATGGTAGGCTCTTCAAGGCTTAAAAAATCAATCCAAAGATATAAAGCCTTTGATATAGCTGGGCTTTCTTTCTTTTTCGCTGCGTCGATAAATTTGTTGAAAAAATATTTTTCCGATTGCTGATACTTCTCTTGTCTCTTCTCGAAATATTTTATTGTCTGATTGATGATAGATTTAAGCCTGCCAATATGCCTTAAGAAGTAGATCAGCACAATGAATAAGATGATCAGATAGACTATTTGTTTTTTTGAAAGTCGTTGATAGAACGGCTTTTCTTCTTCTTCCGTACCAGCACCCCTGGCATTAAGCATGGCCAGGGAGTCGCGCAGGCTTTCAATCATCCCCAGATCAGGATTGGCCTGCACATTGATCGTGATTTCCTTTAAAGTACGCTTGTATAGTTTCTTATGATAGGCATTCCACCACTTTAGTTCAATGGCAGGAATAATGACATCTCCCTCTTTTTCAAATAAATACCTGATGCCATCCGTACGTGTGGCGCTGATGGATGTTCTTGTTTTATTGTCATCGGCTGAAGAACCCACAGGATATATACTCACGTCCGGTATTGTATCCCATATTATGGGTGGGATAAGCCCTGCAACAGTGCCACCCGCTGTCCTGCTGATATTCCGCTCCAGCACATCACCGACTTTCACATGCTGAGTATTTCCTTTCCAAT
>JBDLIJ010000249.1:0-4280 GCA_039714935.1 Bacteroidota bacterium
ACCAGCTATCGAAAGTGTTCAAGGTTGACAAAGGGCCTGCACTCTACCCGATCTCCATTGGTATCGCGGTAATCCCTTATTAATCAGAAGTACATCACGAGAAAGAAACTCAGCAGGTAGCCAAGTATATATCCAAGGTATACCTGAGCCTGGGTATGCGTGCCTGCCCGCAACCTCGCAAAACCTACCAGGCCTGCCAGCATCAGGGTGATGGCAATAAGCCAAAGGATGTCGATAAGAAGAACTGATTGCAAAGCTACCATGATACCCAGTATTCCCCCCATTGAAACGGTATGTGCACTGATCTTCCAGTAAATGTTTATAAGCAGCGTAAGCACTGCTAACATGCTTGCCGCCAGCATTACATAATAATATACAGGTGATATATTTATCTGCCATATCATGTAGGTAGCGAGGAAAAAGAATATGGAAGTAGCCGCATATGGATACAGCCGTTCTTCCTTACTGTCCATGTTAAGGCTTTTGATCAGCTTGAACCTGTACATACTATACAGTATAAGCATGGGGAAAACAGCCGAAGTTAGCAGTACCAGCAAAAGGATCTTCCACTTTGCTTCTGCGGGGATCATCAGGGCAAAGAAGACATTCAGATTCATCAGCACTGCTATGAAGTACGTTGGGATAAAAAGCGGGTGAAATACAATGGATATGGCCCTGGCGATACGTTTTTCCATATTATAATTCTTTCCTGAGGCGGGCAACCGGAATATTGAGCTGTTCCCTGTATTTGGCTACCGTGCGGCGTGCAATGTTATATCCTTTCTCTTTCAGGATATTGGTAAGTTGCTCATCCGTATGGGGTTTGCTCTTATTTTCACCATCAATACATTCGCTGAGGATCTTTTTGATCTCCCTGGTCGAAACTTCTTCGCCGGATTCGGTTTGCATAGATTCTGAAAAAAAGCTTTTCAGCAGAAACGTCCCGAAGGGTGATTGAACATATTTGCTGTTGGCCACTCTGGATATGGTAGAGATATCGAGCTTAACAATATCGGCTATATCTTTCAGGATCATTGGTTTCAGCTTGGTCTCATCTCCTGTAATAAAATAGTCTCTCTGAAACTCCATAATAGCATTCATGGTAACGAAAAGGGTGTTCTGCCTCTGGCGTATTGCCTCCATGAACCATTTAGCCGAATCGATCTTTTGCTTGACAAACATGAAAGCCTCTTTTTTCTGCTTATCCTTTTTGTTTTCAGCATAAGCTTCCAGCATGTTCGTATATGTGCGGCTCAATCTCAGCTCCGGTGTATTCCTTGAATTAAGGCTTAGCTCCAGATCGCCATTGGTATTGTTGATGATGAAGTCGGGGATCACATACTGGATGGTTTTCGTGGTCTCACTGAGTGAGTTCCCCGGTTTGGGATTGAGCTTCAGGACCTCAGCCAGTGCATCCTTGAGCTGGTCTTCTGTTATCCTGGCCTTCTTCATGATCTTTTCATAATGCTTCTTCACGAACTCATTAAAGTGATGCTCGAGAATTTGCATCGCCAGCTCAATGGTAGGATTCTCACCATCCAGCTTTCGTCTCAGTTGTATCAGCAGGCATTCCTTCAGGTCACGTGCCCCTACTCCTGCCGGGTCAAACTCCTGTACGGTCTGCAACACTTCAAGTATCTCATCATCGGCAACGCTTATATTCTGGGCAAAAGCCAGGTCATCGACCATAGCGCCAATATCTCTTTGCAGGTAACCTGAATCATCCAGGTTACCGATAATGGTTTCAGCAATGGTCAGTTGATTTTCGGTAAGCATCCTGAGGCCTAACTGTGATAGTAACATTTCCTGGAAACTCATACCAGAGGCATAGGGTATTTCTTTCCGCTCATCATCTGCCCCCTGGTTGCTTGTTGCCGTTTTATAAGATGGGATCTCATCATCCTGAAGGTAGTCATCCAGGTCGAATTCATCTTCCTTGCTGACATTTTCATCCTCCAGGATATTATCATCCGAATCATCGCGATCGATCGTATCGGCCTGATCATCCTCAATCGCACCTGCTTCTTCAAGGGCAGGGTTCTCCTCTATTTCCTGTTTGATCCTTTGCTCAAGTGCCATTGACGGGATCTGAAGCAACTTCATCAGCAATATCTGCTGTGGAGAGAGCTTCTGCAGAAGCTTTTGCTGCAGTCGTTGGTTGAGCATAATACAGATCCAGTTTTGCAATGTTTATTCCATCACCGAAAATAATAAAATTGAATTTAAAAACCAATCTAAATTATGCTACCTGATGCTTCATGCGATCAGAATTCCGCATTTTGCGGGCTACGCGGGAAGGGAATAACGTCGCGGATATTTCCCATACCCGTAACAAACAGCATCAGTCGCTCAAAGCCAAGCCCGAATCCGCTATGCGGAACCGTTCCGAACTGCCTGGTCTCGATGAACCACCACATGCTTTCCATGGGTATGTCCATTTCTTTTATACGACGGAGCAGTTTATCATAAACCTCCTCACGCTGGGAACCGCCAATGATCTCACCTATCTGCGGGAAAAGTACATCCATTGCGCGAACAGTCTTGTTATCATCATTCTGTTTCATGTAAAACGCCTTGATGTCTTTTGGGTAATCGGTAATGATCACGGGCTTGTTATAATGTTTCTCTACAAGGTATCGTTCATGTTCCGATTGCAGATCGGCTCCCCAGCCTTCAATTGGGTAATTGAATTTCTTCTTTTTATTATAGTTTGAATTCCTGAGCACCTCAATGGCCTCAGTATAGGTGATACGTTTGAATGTTTCAGCCAGAACAAATTCCAGCCTCTCGATCAGGTCCATGGGTGCCCTGTCCTGTGCTTTCTTGTGCTTCTCTTCATCCTGCAGCCTTTTATTGAGGAAGTCAAGGTCTTCCCGGCAATTGTCGAGTGCATACTGTACCAGGTATTTCAGCATGTCCTCAGCCAGGTCCATATTGTCATTGATATCTGCAAAGGCAACTTCCGGCTCTATCATCCAGAATTCAGCAAGGTGCCTTGAGGTGTTGGAGTTTTCCGCCCTGAATGTGGGTCCGAAAGTATACACCTTGCTCATGGCCAGGGCGGCAAGTTCGGCCTCCAGCTGTCCGGAAACAGTAAGGTTGGTTTCTTTACCAAAGAAATCCTGATTGAAATCCACACTACCTTCTTCTGTTAATGGCGGATTTTTGGCGTCCAGTACGCTTACCCTGAACATCTCCCCTGCCCCTTCAGCATCGGAACCGGTGATAATAGGTGTGTGAATATTGTAAAATCCACGGTCATTGAAAAATTTATGTATACCGAAGATCATGGCATGCCTGATCCTGGTAATGGCACTGAACGTAGCTGTACGGAAGCGGAGGTGTGCCTTTTCCCTCAGGAATTCGAGGCTGTGCCTTTTGGGCTGGAGGGGATATACGTCTGGATCGGCTTCACCCAGGACTTCGATGTGATCTGCCTGAAGCTCACTGGCCTGGCCACTGCCAGCCGACTCCACAAGCTTACCCTCCACCGCAATGGATGCACCAGTAGTAATTCTGGAGAGCACACCCTCTCCAATCTTTTCCACGTCAGCCACTACCTGCAGATTATTGATCGTTGACCCATCATTCAGGGCAATGAATGCCACGTTCTTACTCTGCCTTTTCGTTCTGACCCAACCCATAGCTTTCACACTGGTGTTTATATGGGTGGTTCCTGCAAGATCAACAATATCAATTCTTTTCAATGCGCTTAATGTTTTAATATTTACTCCTGCAAAATTAATCACTTTTTGATTTCGCTGACTACTGCAATTAAAAATGTTAATTTTGGTCCACATGAAATTCGCTAACGAACTGTTTGCATCCTCCGACAGGCCTTTTCTTGTAGCAGGGCCATGTTCTGCAGAATCAAGGGAACAGGTAGTAGCTACTGCTATGGAATTAAGCGGTATTAAAGGCCTGGTTGCTTTTCGTGCGGGATTGTGGAAGCCACGGACAAGACCTGGCGACTTTGAAGGTGTCGGGATAAAAGGCCTGAAGTGGTTGCAGGAGGTAAAGGATAAAACCGGGTTGAAACTTGCAGTTGAAATAGCTGTACCTGCCCATGCTGAAGCATGCCTGAAAGCAGGAGTTGACATTGTATGGATCGGTGCTCGTACAGTGGTGAGCCCTTTTATGGTAGAAGAACTGGCAACTGTTTTGCATGGCAGTGATGCCTGTGTGATGGTGAAGAACCCTCTCAATCCGGATCCGGGCTTATGGGCCGGAGGAATAGAGCGGCTGATGAACAAAGGCATTAGCAAACTGGCGGCTGTGCA
>JBDLIJ010000250.1:0-4249 GCA_039714935.1 Bacteroidota bacterium
GATGGATTGTGGATTATGGGAGCAAGTCCTGGCGTATTGCAAAATATCATATCTTTATTGTCCTGTCATGAAATGGCAGTAGGCAGTAGGCAGTAGGCGGTAGGCGGTAGGCTGTAGGCAGTAGGCTGGGGGCTGTAGGCTGTGGGCAGTGGGCAGCATAATTAAACATTAAAAATTAAAGAAGCTCTTATTTGTGCAATTCAGAAGCATCGTCATATTACTGTTTAGCTTAGCATGTGCAGAGATCATTGTAGCCCAGTCATTCAACCACTGGACACGAAGTTTTAATGAGGAATCATCTTTGCTCTCAGGTGCTGTTGTCGGAGGTGGTGCCTGGCCCAGTGCCATCTACTATAACCCGGCTAGTATCTCTGAGATAACAGCATCGAAGATCTCCTTTCATGCAAGTTTATTTTCCTACCGCATATACGATATAAAAAATGCCCTGGGGGACGGTAATCATCTGAATTGGTCCAGCCTGCAAATTGAGCCGCGTTTCCTCTCGTATATGATCAAACCCAAAAATCATCCGGAATGGAGCCTGGAGCTGGCATTTCTCAACAATGAAAATCACCGGCTTGACGTAGCCCAATCGCTTGACCGGCGTATTGATATTCTGAAACAGATACCGGGTGAAGAAAGATATTTTGCCACCTTCCAGTATTTAAACAGATACCGTGACGACTGGATTGGTATTGGCTGGTCGTGGAGGTTAAGCCAGCGTTTATCTATCGGTGCCAGCATGTTTATCACCATCAAGACACATGAATATCATTATAAACTGAACATAGAAGCTTATCCTATTGATACGAGTCAGGGGATGGCCATCGAAGACTTCTATTCTGCAAGTTACCAGGATGTGGAATATCTGAAATACAACGATTACCGTTTATTATGGAAGATCGGTCTTTTACATAAATGGGACAGGCTCAGTTTAGGTATATGTTTGACAACGCCTTCAGTCGGAGGTATTTATTCTGACGGAAAACGAGTTTCCAGAATACGAAATCAAACGAATATAACTGATCCGGAAAACGGGGCCTTCATGCCTGACTATTATATAGGAGATTATAAAGAAAAAAATGAAGTGACGGTGAACCATAAAACTCCTATATCATGTGCTGCAGGTCTGACCTGGCATTCAAAAAACCGGAATCAGATCTTTTATTCAACGATTGAATATTTTGGAGATATTGAAGCCTACAAGATAGTTGAAGCCCATGAAGGAGCAGACATTGCCACAGGAAGCGTTACCGCTAATATTGAAATGAATGAGTGGCTGACATTTGTGAGTGGTGCCAGGCCCGTGTTGAATGCTGCTCTTGGGTACAGCTGGACTATCAATGAGAAACTGCTTTTGATGGCCGGGATCCGCTCCGACTTCAATTATATCAAGGACTTTAATTATAAACATTACGAGGAAACCCAGGCTATGAAAAACCTCGCAGTTGATAATTATCACATTTCCGGAGGACTGTCGTGGAATATTATTGGCCAGGATATAATTACAGGATTACAATATACGATAGGGCGGGAGACAGATCAGGAACAGATTATTAATTTATCTGATCCTGTTGAATATAATATTGAGGAACAGTCCCCTTTGCAGGGAGCAAGGCAGAACAATGTGAGTTCTCTTATCAATTCACTTAGTATTTATGTTGGGGCTACATTTAATTTTGGAGAAAAAAACTGACAAAAACTCTCTCACATAAATATACCATTCATATATTTATGCACTCCATATACCCTGTATTTTTACAAAAAAACAGGCATATTTGGGTTGCAGATCAATAAAAATTTTCTTCATTGTATTTGGAAAACCAATAATTCCTCCATATATTAGCATTCCTTTTTCAAAAATTACCACTCAGTATACCAACCAATATACTGTTAGAGACACGGAAAAATCACTTTTTCCAAATAGACAAAACCACTGGAATTATAAAGTACGGAGTGAGAAAATAAAGTCCTGACGGGGAAATCATGGGCTTATATTTCTGCTTACACCTTGTTGGAAGACCATCTTATCTTTATTCTTAACAAAGGCAAATTGAAGTAATCCAAATGGATAACTCAAAGACAGCTTGTTTTACAGGCTGGCTCAGGGGTATTCGTTTGCTTGTTTTGCGTGACCCAAATTTGACCAGGAAGATCAGAACTTAAAAATTACATATGCACAAATTTAACCTAAAAGACCATGAAAACGATTACACCTTATTTGGCTAAAATGTCAAGGACTTTGGCGTTTTGGATTTTCAGTTTATTGATTCTTTTCTCCTTAGATGTCTTCGGGCAGGCGACAGGCGTATCCATTCACCAATACAGGAATGGTGACGCTGCCGATCCCATTCCGATTCCAGCTGGATGGACAGGAGGTAATATTGGGGGCCAAAACTCCCATTTTATTGAATGCTTTTCTATTCCATACAGGGCCGTGTTGGTCAACCTTCCGCCGAATACAGCAATCCGGCTTGTTATGGGGTTTGATATCAAGCACAGCGATAAGCATGCTCTCGATTTTATAACTTCATTTGATAACCAAGAGCCTCATGGCGTATTTGGCCATCCGGCAGAACTTATTGATCCAAGAGAGGGCTATTCTGATCCGGATATAATGAGTTCACCTGAAGTATTTTTAATTGACAATATTTACCCACCGGTGAATCCACCTGGGTATATGGCTACAGGGCAAATAAATCCAAACGAGCCTGAATATACATACATTAATGTAATTGAGGATACTGTAAAAGAATTGCACCTTTATGGAGCCGCATTTAATGGAGATTCTGTTGCTGCGGGCAAGGTCTTTTACTACCTCGAACCTCATGGAGACCTCACTTTGGCCCAGGATGAGCAGCGATTTGTCGTTAATATTATGACTGATGATGATGGCGGTACTGCCATCCTCGCCTGGGGTGGGCACATTGGCGCAACGAATACATGGGGTATCAATCCTGGTACGGGGGAGTCTAACTCTGCTGTTGCCATCCAAGGTTCTCCCTACCACATGAGAATGCTAGATTGGAACCTGGGGAATCTGGGTAACATGGATCTTTCATGTAATGCTGATGCCGTCTACTCACAACCACCTTGCGACTTTACGGCAGCTAATATCTGCGTCGGTGAAACGGGCAGTGCAACAATGGATTTACCCAGCAATGATTACACATACTTATGGAGTATTACTGCTGGTGATGGCACGATTGCAAGCATCAATGGTAGTAACACAGGTGAAACAGTATATTTCGATGGTCTATCTGATGGCGAGTTCAGGCTTCAAGTAGATGTTGAATGGAATGGAATCATCAGCACATGTTTTAAAGATATAACGGTTAATCCTTTACCTGCATGCGCTATTACATATGATAGTCAAAACCTCATTGAACTAATTGTTTGTCCGAATGGAACTATTACGTATTATGGGCCAGTCGTTCCTGTTGGCGAAGTCTATACATATTTGTGGACGATTAATAATAATGGAGGGGATGCATCTATATTAACTGATCCAACTCTTCATTCTATTCAAGTTTCAACTGGTACACAATGTGATATTTCATATACCTTATCACTTGAAGTTACAAGCGATAGTTTATGCGTTTCTACCTGTTCTGAAACTGTTTTGGTTGATGCAGTTGATTTGACTCTTAACTGCGCAACAGATCCTCACACTGAAGCAGCATGTCAAACACAGGATGCTATTAATACTGCTTTCGCATTATGGTTAGCTGAGGCAAGCTTTTCCGGCGATTGTAATCCTGTCATGACAACAGACCCGGTTAATCCGGTTGCACCGGATGCCTGTGGCGGTTCTACTACTGTCACGTGGACGGTTACAAATGATTGTGGGGATGCTGAAACCTGCAGTGCTACATTTACTGTAACAGCACCTGATGACATTGTGCTTACTTGTCCTACCACATATGCCGAGGCTTCATGCCAGACACAGGCAGACATCGACGCTGCCTTTACAACATGGCTGGGAACGGCAGGCTTCACCGGCGGATGCAACGCCACCATGACCAATAACAGCACTGCTGCACCAAACTACTGCGGAGGCTCTGCCACTGTAGTATTCACGGTAGCCAGCGATTGTGAGCTCGATGTCACATGCAGTGCCACCTTCAGCGTGGACTATGCTCCTGACATCGTGCTTACCTGTCCTGACTACCAGTATGAATATGCTTGCCAGGATCAGACCGCTATTGATGCAGCATTTGCAACATGGCTGGGAACAGCAGGATTTACC
>JBDLIJ010000251.1:0-4230 GCA_039714935.1 Bacteroidota bacterium
TGATAAGTCAAGACACTCCAATTCATCTGAAATATCTTCCTTGTCAACATCCAGGTATCGCTCTGCCGATACCTGAAAAACGGCGTTGTACCAGTCACGAACGTTTTCAATGATTCCATAAGGCCCCCATTCGAGTAAGCCATCTCCGTCGGCATCACGGTTTTTGATCAGCCACTGTATATATCTGCTGCCTGACACATATGCTTCTGCCAGGAATTCCTGATCCTGGCTTACTTCATAGATCTCATAGTTGATCCAATTATAAAAGGGGGCAGAGGTGGTGGCCATCGTATCGCCATGGATTCTGCTGTAATGAGGGTATTCACCTCTTCCTCTGGGCCCGTGCCGGTATGCGATCAATCCATCTTCTCTTTGCTGCTCCATATACACGCGCTGTGACTCCTGGGCTGATCCGGCATCCAGAAAGGCATATGCCAGCATGCTGAGCGATTCATGCAGGACCTGGTGTCCGTGGCCCCATCCCCACAGGGGTTCCCTGGAAAAAGAATAAAAGTTATGTGAGGTCTTCCCGGCAGGGGGAAGCATGCATCCCCTGGCAAGATTAAAAGCACCGACATACATGATCTTTTCATCATGGCTCATCTCATCATAGCGGGGTACACTTTTGTACAATAATATATTTTCATCGAGAAATGGCTGCAGTTTGATATCTCTTGCCTCATCGATCTCATTATAAAGGTCATTCCCATAACTTTTATGCAAAGCCTCCATGCCCCTTATATAACGAATATTGACAGATTCACCGGGTGGAAGCTCAAATTTCATGTGTAATGCTATATAACGGGCGCAGTTACTATCATTCATATTGAGTCGATCATCATGCTCATCGGCATAGAAATCAGTCTTTATGATATTATAAAATTCCTCAGCAGGGCCATTATAAGCACCAAAAGAGTACATTTCAATGTTTCCAGTAAATACGTCACGCAGATCCGTCGGATAATTACCGCCACTATATAAGTTGCTTATAAGTCTTTTAGGACTTTCATAATGCCTGGCAACAATGGCATTATCCTCCGGGCTGAAGCTATCCACACACAGCGAATCTTTATCGAACTCAATGATAGGATACAGTTCAATGTGCATTGGAATATCATTAATATTAGAGATATGCATATCTACCAATGCGATCTTTGAGCTGTACACAAAAAAACATTCCTGCACATCAAGTCCTTCCCACGGCTCATAATGACACAATACCATATCGGAGAATGAAGCATCAACCACAGGGGGCGTATAATATTCAGGGATCCTGTCGACCACCACCTCATTCACCTTCCAGATACAATACATGCTCCCCGACTTGTCCGATGAATAATTCAGCGGCTTTTCTGTAGACCAATAATCCATCTTATATCCTTTATCGCCGTACAAGCGGGCCCGATCCATGGCTGCTGTATAAGTAGTGTATAAAGGATCATTTGCCTGCGCTTCAAGGATGAGCCAGGGGTCTGAAATTATTAATTCCTGGGCGGGAAGCTGATATATGAGCGCTACACCAAAGAAGATAAAAATGGCAGTAATAAATGATCGCATGAAATTAGTTTTTTCAACTAAGATACGGATTGTCTGGAATTGGTAAGGTTCAGGTTGATGATGGCAAATAGCATGATGATGGCACTGATCCACTGAATCCATGAAAGGCGCTGATCGTTGATAATATAATCAAGTATGATGGCCGTTATCGGGAAGAAAAGCTCACAGATTGTAGCGATCACAGCCCTTACTTTCTTCAGGCCGTAGTAGTACAGAAATATGGCCCCGGAGCCTGTGGTGATCGCAATGATCAGGAATATGATCCAGTTCAGTGTAGTGATCTGCTGGTATTGAGAGAATACTCCTGTGGCCAGCACGAAAAGCAACATGATAAGACTGGTAAATCCATATCTGTAAAATGTGGCAGTTTGAAAGTTGTATTTGCGAAGTATTTTTTTGCTCAGCACTGTTGAGCTGCCGAAGGAAAATGCTGCCAGCAATGAAAAGAGTGCAGCCTCCAGCGTATTATCTCCCGACTGGAAGTTGGGCAGTTGCGCCCCGAAGGTGAGGAAGTAGCCTGCAATGATGGCCAGTGATGCCCATATAAAATAGTATCGCCGCATGCGCTCCCGAAGAAATATTACTGCCAGGGCGATGGCGAATACCGGTTGCAGCTTTTGAAGCAGGATCACGATCGTAAGCTTCTCAAAATTTACCAGGAAGAGGGCGTGCACCATGGCCATCGTCCCTATGGCACCTCCAAAAACTGCTATAAGAAGGAAGGTGCTTACATCAGATGGAGTAAAACAGCTGATCTGCCTGTATTCCCGGAAAAGAAAGGTGTTCATGATGAGGAATGCAAGGGCATGCAACATGAATACCACAAATGCAACATCAAGGTTGTACAGGCGTGGTGTGAGCACGATGCCGTCAACACCCCAGAAGGCTGCTGCCAGGCTGATCGCAAAAGCGCCTATAAGTTTTTCTCTTTTCACCCTTTAATAATATAGAGGCAGCAAATATCGTGATTTTTTGTATTTTTAACTGCTTTTTGGCAAAATTACGATGGACTTTGAACCCGATGGTATGAAAATATTCCTTTTATATGCGATATCTGCATCTTTGTTATTAATAATGCTCTCTCTGCATTCATGTAAAAAAGATGATAAGCCTGATATTCCTGATGCCATTAGCTGTACAATAACAGCACCTGCCGACAGTTCCACCGTCCAGATAGGAAATATTGTTACGATAGCAGTAAGCATCAGCGGATTTAATGATAAAGCAAGGGTGAGTTTTTCTCTTGATACGGTTCAAATTTCTGAAGACCTGGAAGCACCCTTTGAATTCACCTGGAATACAGAAGGGTGGGAGACAGGCCCTCACACAGTGATAGCAAATGCCTATGAGTCCACATCACATGTAAGCGATGAGATCACCATCACGCTGATCGATACTATCATCCCGCTTCATACACCTGTAGCCTTGATCAGCATAACACCGGAGACAGGCAATACTGACAGCATATTCAGCTTTGATGCTTCAGGCAGCTACGACCTGGAGAGTGCCGCCGAGGAGCTGCTTTATCGCTGGGATTTTGATGGAGATGGCTCCTGGGATACAGACTTCACCATGGATAATTTCTTCCTTCATAAGTATACTCATCCCAACAACTACCTGGTGAAACTGGAAGTGATGGACACAGACAGCATGACGGGCGACACCACGCTTAGTCTTCATGTTTCACATTCAGGAAGCCAGGGGGCATGCCAGGGGTACGTCACTGTTCCACATGGTGGGAAGGTTTACCATACAGTAGGCATTGGGTATCAATGCTGGCTGAGGGAGAATATGGACATAGGAACTATGATCACTGCCGGTTCACCTCAGACCGATAATGATACCATCGAAAAGTACTGCTATGATAATGATGTCGAAAATTGTGAAAAATACGGAGGATTATATCAGTGGAAAGAAATGACTGATTATTTCCCTCTGCCAGGCGTACAGGGCATCTGCCCGACAGGCTGGCATATCCCTTCAGATGATGAATGGAAAGAGTTGGAGGCTTATGTTGATACGCATTACGGCCTGGGCGACCCTGTTTGGGATGAAACCTCCTTCCGTGGATATGATGCAGGCAAAAACCTGAAATCATTGCTTGGCTGGCATTCAGGTGGAAATGGGAATAATCTGTATGATTTTAAAGCCATTCCCGGTGGCTTCTGGGAATCAGGGATATATTTTAATGCCGCCGGTGAGGAAGCCCGTTTCTGGAGCACCAGCCGTGATGACGGACAGAACGCCGCCATGCGCATGCTGAAATTTGATGATGACAGGATATACAGAAGCTATCACTGGCAGGAAGCGGCATTCTCGGTAAGATGTATCAGGGACTAGTGTAATTGGTTGCCCCCGTCCCACGCACTCATACCCATTAAAAGCCTTATCTTTGCCAGAAACATATTTCCTATGCAAAGAATTCTCCTTTTTCTTTTTCTTTTTAGTCTGCTTGCTTGCAATGTAGAAAAAGATAAGCCATCAAAGCCTGTTGTAGCTGTAAGTATATTGCCTCAGAAGTATCTTGTATCTTCCATCGCCGACACCCTGCTGGATGTGCTTGTAATGGTGCCTCCGGGTGCCAGTCCTGCCACCTGGGAGGCAAGCCCGGCACAGATGAGATCACTGGATCATGCGCTGGCATATTTTCAGATTGGCCACATTGGCTTTGAA
>JBDLIJ010000252.1:0-4199 GCA_039714935.1 Bacteroidota bacterium
AATTCCAGGATAGTGTAAAGATCCTTTATGAATACGGTGCAGAAGAGATACATGTGAGGCCGGCCTGCCCTACCCTCATCTTCCCCTGTGAGTTTCTGAACTTCTCCCGTTCAAGATCAAATCTCGACCTCGCCGGCCGGAAGGCCATACTCGAACTGGAAGGCGCCGACGACAAGCACCTCGACGAATATGCTACACCGGGCACTGACCGCTATCATGCCATGATAGAAAAAATACGTGAGCGCATTGGGGTTACGACCCTGCAATACCAGCACCTCGACGACCTGGTGGAAGCTATAGGCCTTCCTAAAGAACAGCTTTGTACGCATTGCTGGGATGGAAGTAGCTGGTTTTAAGGTTTTGGGTTTTGGGTGTTGGGTGTTGGGTTTTGAGTGTTGGGTTGGGAGATTAACTGACTGTGATGTTAATTACATAAAGAAGGCTGTCTTGATTTGTTTAAAGACAGCCTTCTTAGGTTCAGGATTAATTACATTTCAGCTATTTAACTAATAGCTTTTTAGTAATTGTTTCATAATTGGTGGTCACAGTGAGGAAGTAAATTCCTTTTGTGTTGTTCATGTTTGTCCATGAATAGTGGTAGTGTGAGGCCTCCAGTTCTCCTTTAAAGATAGTGTTAAGCCTTTTCCCTGTAATATCCGTAATATATATTTCTACCGGGGAAGCATGATTCAGATTCAGTTCAATTGTGCAGTTGTTTTCCATTGGATTTGGGAAGACAAGCACACTGGTCTCTTCCGGAATGCTGGTTACATCCAGCACTTTATCATCAATACATTCACCCAGGTAGTCGCCATGAGAAAGGTGTTCTGCAACAGCCTCGAATGCAATACAAATTGTATGGGGGTTATCGGGATTGTCGGGTGGGATATGGCAAACAAGCACCTTATCCATATGATGACCACATCTTACATCCATAACATTTACAACTACATCGTCAGTAGCAGTACAACCATTGGCATCCGTAAATGTAACGGTATAGGTTGTTGTAGTTGCAGGCATGGCGATGGGATTGGCAATGGACGCGTCGTCAAGGCCAGTTGCCGGGCTCCATAAGTATGAACCTGCCCAGCTGCCGACAGCATTAAGCTGAACATCATAAGGCGGATAGCCTATGTAGATTTGTTCATCAGCACCGGCATCTACTGTGGGTACAGGATGAACTGTCATTTCAACAACATTTGATGATGCAGCGCCAGTCCAGTCAGGAGAGCAGTCGGCACGGGCAAAACGAATGAAGTATGTTGTTTGGGTAATTGGTGGAGGATCCAATGTCGCATAGTTAGAAGCACCGACATAAAAGTATGTTATGTTATCGAGTGAATACATCCACATATACTCCAGTGTGCCATAATGACCGGTAGGAAGGGCAATGCTTGTTATCGGAGCTGGATCAAATCCTCCGCAGTTGGACTGTGCATTTCCAATCTCACCTCCATAGGTAGGATCTACGCATGGATTACCAACAATGAACGGAACAAATTCTATGTCCTGTTGTGTACTGGTGCCCACATCATACAATATGGCCATCACCTGGTAGAAGCCATCAGCAGAACCAGGAGGTATTGTAAGGGATTCGGTAAAGGGCTCATCTCCCATGGTGGCGGTCAGCAAGCGGTCAGTACCGGCAATGATCAAGCCATCCGGGTCCAGCAGATCTGTTTCCACCCTGACATAAAGTGAGGGGTCAGCATCGACCTCCTCTGAGATCACCACTGTTTCTCCAGCCACGTAATTTGTCTTGTCTGTCGTAACATACCTGAACTCAGCCACTCCGGCAGCACCGTTAATGATGAGCTGTCCCCAGTCTACTTGTACGGCCCAGCCTTCACCCCTTTCATCAATTTCGATCTGAATGAGGTTTTTACCTGCAGGACCGGCATTTACCCATGTCGGATCAATAAAGAATACAGAAGTACTCCATTCATCATTTGCACCGGTGAGATAGCCAATATAATGACCATTGATATATACACGGTCAAGTTCTCCGAGCCAGCCGGAATGGCCTACCCAGTCGACATCCCATGCCAGGATACTTAATTGTGCAATCGTAACAACAGGATCATCAATAAAGATGTTAAATTCAATGGGCGTTCCCGGGTCACCATCAAATAGATATGTGTCCATATCATAGTCCGGTGTTCCTGTCAATGCATTATTCTCATTGTCAGTGGTTGTTACACTGCTCAGATCTGTTGGCAGGAAAGTATGCGGCTTTGCCGGTGTATTTTCATCTGCCATAACAGCCTGATTCTGCGAAAACCCCGATAGGGAGAATACACCCAGAAAGAAGATTATCAATAAAGTCTTTGTTTTCATTTTCTGATATTTTAGTTAACAATAATTAAATACAATCTGCCTGCAACAATTGCTGCAGGCCAGGACTCCCGTAGGTGATAATTTCTTTGTAGTGGTACATAAACAAAATCATTCAGGTTTGTAGAAAAGCCTGTATCTCCTCACTCATTAAGAGCAAAGGACTGATTTCGTTATAATATCTGGTTAGAGAGGGCAGAATAGCCAATGAACGCACTCATTGAAAATAGTAATAACTATCCAAACGCTTTATTGGCTGATATGTCTGATCACATAGTGATTGTAAAGATATGGCATTTTCGTCCTGAATCAAAGCTTACGGCATAAATCTTAACTCACAAAACCTCAACATCTTGTAATTAAAGATGGATCATAGATCTAAGGGGGCTTTTTTTTCATAGCCTTTGGCTACATGATAAGAGGCCTTATCAAAAAACAGCATTACACGCCTTTCAAGCTCCAGGGCCATGTAGATGTCAATGGGTTTATTCCACATTCCCTGTGAAAGGGCGAATTCCCAGATGTGCTTACGACTGAGGCTCAGCGCACTCAGCACCTCACTCAAGGCAAAGTCCTCAGCCCTGCGAACGTCACCTAATTTGCGAAAAAACTTCTTAAACTCCTTGTCCGAATACTTACCACCAAGCCATTTGCTAAAATGCCTGATGATATCCTTATGCCTGGAAAATGAAGTTTCAGGATTGAACTTTGCATATGAGGGTGTTGACTTGGCGGAGGAGACAGCTTCCAGCCACCGCCCGGTGATAACATCTGCATTTTTTTCGATCAGCCTTACGAGGTAGTCCGACAAAAAATCGCTTACATCATGGCTGGACTCCTTCAGGCCCACCGATCGGCAGAAGGAGTCGAGGATGGCCCAGTATTCCTCTTTGGAAGCAATGTATTTCTCTATGGCAATAACATTAGAACTGAATGCCATTTCAGGTAATTTATCAAAAGGGAAAAAGTCCAGTGCAGAGGCATCGTCACCAGCCATAAGATCACCGCCAGTCCATTCCACTTCAAAGGTAAGGTGAAGGAGATCGCCATACATATCACTATCGCCCGACTCTACATCAACCATATCTACTATCTTGCCCTGTATCCCGGTTTCTTCTGCCAGTTCACGCAAGGCTGCCGTTTCAATACTCTCACCAGACTCGGCAAAGCCCATAGGCAAACACCATAGCCCTGCAAAAGGTGGGTTCTTTCTCTTTACAAGAAGTATTTCCCTGTCCCTCATAACTATGTTTGCAGCTACCGGAAGCGGGTTATCATAATAAAAGGTATTGCATTTTGAACAAAAATCTCTGCTAATTCCGGCTTCATCCTTCCGGCTAAGGTTACCACCACAAGCGGAACAATATGTTCGCTTATTGCTCATACATATCAAATTTTATAAGGGTTTGTACACACAAAGATAGCGTCATTTTTTGTGATGTCCAGGCCTTGCCTGGCCTTCAGGTCATCTTTTATGCCGGAGGTAACTTTACGGTGCAGCTCATCATCCGGATCAATAGCCTCGGGAATAAAAAAAGAATGTTTGAAATTGAAATAACTGATCAGGTCATCATGCTCATCTTCCCCAAACGACAGCCGGGCATTATAGTTCAACATTTTGATACCACCAAAGTAAGGATGTAATAACTCATGTCCGTTCCTGTCAGAAAAACGGCTCAGCAGTGATTCGTATGGCAGGTCGCTGGTGATGATAAGTCCATTTCTTTTCAGAATACCTCTGACATAGCTTATGAACTCCGGTATATGTGGGATGGCGTGTGTTATTGCAATAAAGTGGCCATCAACTTTTAATATCCTTGATATACGTTTGATGATTTCAGGGAAGAAATATATTGCGTAGCTGC
>JBDLIJ010000253.1:0-4199 GCA_039714935.1 Bacteroidota bacterium
ATTGATTAAGCCAAGGTACGCTACTTCAGGCGCGCCTGGTGTTTCAAATGGGTAACCGATCAAATTCCATCCCGGGACTAAAATTATCGGAGTTTCAGTTCCATCAACTGGCTGACCTATGATGCTAACCTCTTCCGGGCAAGAAGAATTAACGAAGTAGCCACTGCCATCAGTTAAGAATTCTAAGGTGTTCAAGAAGTCCGGTAAAGATGGATCATAGCTTTCAGTCATGCTCTTAACCTGAAGCAGACAACTCATTGGAGCGAATATGCTTTCAGGAGACATATCATCCGGGTGAGCATACAGTGAAATAAGATTCCAATGCTGATCAAGCGTAAGAATTTGCTCAACAACACAACCTTCACCAGTTCCAATTGGCAGAAAATCGGGTGGGTATCCCAATATACCTCCGGGGTCAGTATCTGCACAGTAAGCTTCAAAAATGGTAGCACATGCACTGGCGTCCCAAATTCTAAATTCTGCTTGTTCAACCACTTCCCCTTGTATAACAAGAGTTGTGTATGCGATACCACCATCAATTACTACTTCTCCAATACCCCTGCATTCCCCATCAACAAAGGCACCCACAAGGTCACCGGATGAGGCAGGTGTGCCCAGATCGTCAATGGTAACGATGCCATAAGCCGTTGTACTGTTGGTATAATATACAACCGTCCAGCCAGGTTCACATGGAACTCCTCCATCAACAGTGAGTGTCACCGGAACCGGAACAAGTGATTCATCCGGATCGTTACTGACAACGTTAATATATGCCTCATAAATGCCATCAGCTAAACCGGTGGCATCGAAGTTCGCATCAATAACTGATGAAGAACCGGCAGCAATGCTTCCTGTAATAGGTGAGCAGCTTAGCCAGCCACTTCCACCGCCAAACCAATTGATGGTATTATATATCATTTGAATTAAATCGCCTTCCCAAAAACCATCAATGGGAAATACATTCAACGAAACAATTGGTCTATTTGGATTATAGGCTCCAACCGGGTAGTCATCGATCGCATAGGATCCAAGTGATATCCCAGCTCCCTGGAGAACAGAGTGGGCCCATATACTGCTTGTTATTGTTGAAACATGTTCAGTAATCGGGTGACCGATGAAACTTGTACATGTATTGTCAGGTAATGCTGTAAAGTCAGTTATAGCAATTGGCAGGTAATCCGGACCGGTAATGGCACCTCCAAGTGTCCAACTACCGCCACTACAAGTCACTCCATTTAATGTTAAGACATTTCCTCCCAGATCTGAATAACTTGCCAGGTTATCTCCTACTGTAATGGCATCTGCCCATTCAGCATTTGATGAAACCATTACCACATCATACATCAGAAGGTAATCTGTATTTGGAGTTTCAACCATTCCGTCAATAACATCAAATGTTGCAACATTTGGCAATCCAGACACTAAGCCAGTAAAAAGAGGATCTAAACCATCATTGGTGTTAAGATATAATACACTAGCGGGATCTGCACCATCTTTTTCAATAACAGGCTGATCCACATCAAGCGTTAACTTATGTTCAGGCTGACCGCTAGCTAAGCTGGCATCACTCTTTAAGCCCTCTGGTCCAGGAATTAAAGCCGGGTTAAGATCTTCAGGATCATACTTCTGCTCAATGCCGCCCGTATACATAATATCCAGAACCCAATCAAGGGGACCATCACCAGTATTACCAATAGTTAATGGTTGTGTGGATAATTCATCTGGTGCCAAAGTTTCATCCAGGAAGGTAGGTGTAACTGTAATATCAGGTACACCGACATCTCCAATTATCGCATAAACATCTGCTCCTTGTTGAGTAGAAATTGGCAGTCCGGGTGCAGACAGGGTCTCCAGTGGGATTCCCGATATATAATCGTCATATATTTCAACCGAAAATGAATTTAACTGCCCCCCTGTACTTCCGAAATCGTATACATCCTCAAAAAGTATGTCTGAAACTCCGGTAAAATATGGTTGAAATTCAGAAATATCCAATGCCATATCGTTCGATGGAAACGGATGATCTCCACCTTTGTAATATTGTTCATCATTTAAGTACTTCACTTCATAAGGAGAACCTGTTTCACCGATACCAAAAGAGACTCTGCAATCGTCCCTAAATGGATGGTCGATATTATAAACAGCAAGCATCGTTGGTTCATAATTTAACAGGTTCTGGTAATACATTACATATTCGATATCTTCTTTCATACATTCATATGAAATGTAATAAAACCCATCCGGAACATTTTCCCAACCACCTACTCCCCATGAGTTTACAACTTTGAAGGCTCCATAACGCGCTACACCGTCTTCTATGTAAGGTCCATAATTATCGTCGTATCCAACAATGGTATTTGCATGATTCGTACTTGTGGAATTATAAGCGTTTGCGGTCCATAAATCCTCCATCGACAGGTTGTCATATTCATATGCATTTATACTAATGATAGCCAGGTTATTATCGGCTAACATCTCCTTCAGATTCTCAAGTTCCGGATCAGTAGTTGTAAACATCCATGCATATCCTGTAGCTGACCTGTATAAGGGTGCTTCGCGCCATGCATCCAAATCTGGCCAGCTTGTATGATCAACATAACTATAAGGCATTCTGAGCCAGGAACAGCATCCGACGTTCTCTAACAAGTGCAGCGCATCATTGTAAGTTGCGCCACCATCCACACCACCGTTAATTTGATGATAAATAAAATCAGGGCTGAAAATGTTGTCTTGATAACCCACCGAAGGGGCACCAGCTGTCCATGTAGCAGCCGACAGATCCCACCCATGCTCAAGGGCCTCCTGAAAAGTCTTTGTATAATAACCAGTAGCCCAGGCTACACATGAGCCTTCACTTGCCTGGTTTCCAACGGGTGGAAACCATGGAAGGGATGAGTTATCAGTACTAGGCGGGGCGGCAACAACACCTTCATATGTCTTAATTACATTGATTTTCGCCCTCATTTCTTCCCATTGCGCATCTGTCAGAGGACGCAATCCGGTACCGTGACCGCGAATTATAATATTATAGTCTTCCCCTTCAAGGAAAACACCCTCCTTCTGCTTAATAAGATTTAGTTCTTCGCTGGATATAGGAATTACCTGCGCATTTGTTGGAGAAAAAATACTGAAGCCAAATGCTGCCAGCAGTATTATCAAGGCACGCTGTTGAGTTTTCAATTGAGGGGTAGTTTAGATTAAAATATTACTTGGAAAGTAATCGTTAACTCATCGTATCAATAAGATTAGAACTCTGTTTTTGTTGATAACTAATTTACATAAACTCCGATGAATTCATTTATTATGCTATTACTTTTTGACTAAACCCCGTATTCAATCCATCAACACCTGGATTTTACTTGCAGATAAAACGAGAAACATAACTCCTAAAACACAGATTATAAATACTATGCAGCTGCCTAAACAAATAGCTTCACTGCTGATTTGTAAACTTTTGGAAATGCAGACATATTGATTGAACAGGGTGGTTTTTTGTATGAAATACTTGAGTTATTAAATGAAGGGAGTTGTTTAAATAGCGGCTTCCTCCACCTCTCTGAACACCCTGGTAAGGTTTCCGCCCCAGATCTTTTTGATCTCTTTGGCCGAGTAGCCACGCCTGACCAGTTCCAGGGTGATGTTGCCCATCTGACTCACATCAAAGCAGTCCTCCAGTCCACCCGAAATCCCTCTTTCCCGGCCTCATCCAGCTCATAGTAATTACCGTGTTTCGTCCGGACCGCCTGTCGGGCTGAATCTCTCTCCGGATTGGGTTGGGGTGCCTTTACATAGGCGCTGAGGATGCACATCTGGATCACCCCGCCATTCTCTTTCAGCTTCAGAAGCATCTCGTCAGAGAGGTTCCGGGGATTATCACACAGCGCCCTTGCACAGGAGTGGGAAGCAATAACGGGCGCCCTGCTCTGTTCAATCACTTCGTAAAAGCTATCATCCGAAGCGTGGGAGAGATCCACCATGATGCCCAGGTCGTTCATGTGGGTCACCACCTCCGAACCAAAGGCGGAGAGTCCGCCGTGTTCAATGGTGTCTGTGGATGAGTCACAGATATCGTTGTTGATTGAGTGCACCAGAGTGACATACCGGATCCCTTTCTCATAATACTCATCCAGCAGTTCGATGTCGTTCCCGATGGGATAGCCGTTCTCCATCCCCAGGTAGATGGCATGCTTTCCCTTTTT
>JBDLIJ010000254.1:0-4138 GCA_039714935.1 Bacteroidota bacterium
CACCCTGTTTCATGCGGAAATCTTTGATCGTATTTGCCCAGCTGATGAAATCTGCCTGGTCGGGTGTTATAATGACATATTCGTATTCTTCTGCTTCTGTATTGCTTGTTTGTGAATAATCAACAACAGGAAGAGAAGAAGCGTTTAATACGGAGGAATGCAGGATAGGATCCCACCAGCGGCTACGCATGCGTTCTTCGCCGAACTGTCCATTCCCCCCGATGAAATCAATCTCTACAACCATGTCGCGGTAAATAATAAGTTCTTTAGTGACCGGGTTATACTGGAATGGAGTGATTCCCAGCATAACAACATCCACACCCCTGATCTTGAACTTCTCAGATAGCTGAACTGGCTCGGATGGATAGAACTGGTTGGCTGAGTATATCTTCTGGTCCCTTTCATATTTCACGGGAGAGGGATCAGTATCCAGGGGAATATCAGGTGCAGGCGCAATATCAATATTATGTATGACCTCTTTTCGCATAGCCTTTATAGTGAGCACAGGCTCTGCTCCCTGCGGGATCGCGATATATCTGCCATCACCTGGAAGGTCGGGAGCGCCTTCTTCGTTAGGCAGGAATATGCCAGGCAGCTTAAAAGATTTGGCATTGATGCCATCTTCGGGTACATCGATTATGTCCATCTCAGTGATGGAATAATTGATACTGATGCCGCTTTTCGATTCCAGCTGCAAACTGAATCCCTGCAGGGCCCAGCTATCTTCATAAGAAATAGTTTGTGCTGAAAGGGAATTTCCCAGCATTAATAAAAATGACAATACAAGAATTGTAAAATTTTGATTTTTCATATTAATTAGGCTTTAGGATTAAGGTCAAGCATAGTGCTTTTTGATTAAAAATATCTATTAGGACATAAATATATGATATACAATAATACTTCTTAAAATCAATTTGCAAATCAAATGATACGTATTTTAACAGGAAAAGTTATTACTGAAACCTGCCATGCTCAGATAATTGTACTTTTGCCGTTTTAAAAACCATGGAAAAACTGAATAAAGCTATGAACGATCGCCCCTGGGTAAGATGGGGGATATTGTTTCTGGTAGGGTTCATACTCTCAGTCAATTATTATTTCTACGATGCCTTCTCTACCCTGAAGGATCTGCTGACTAAGGAATTTGGCTTCACCAACACCGACTATGGATTGTTCGTTTCCTTTTATTCCATCCCGAATACCTTCCTGCTGATGGCAGTAATCGGAGGGATCATTCTTGATAAGCTGGGTATCAGGCGAACAGGTTTTATGTTTGTATTTTTTATGGCCCTGGGGGCATTCCTGACAGCATATGGAGCGTCAAAAGCTTATACTTCAGGTGGTCCTGGATACGGGCTAATGCAGTCATTCCTTCCATCTTATTCTCCTGAACTTAAAATGATGCTGCTTGGAAGGTTTTTATTCGGACTGGGGGCTGAAACCAGTATTGTGGTGGTGAGTAAGATCCTGGTGAAATGGTTCAAGGGTAAGGACCTGGCCCTGGCTTTCGGATTAAAGGTTGGATTTGGAAGACTGGGTACTTTCGCTGCTTTACAACTGTCGCCTGTTCTGGCCGATGGAGGTGCTCAACTGGATACCGCCATCTGGCTTGCTGCTATATTAACTATTTCCGGTCTTCTGGCTTTTATGGTTTATATGCTGTTCGATATGAAACTCGACAGACAGACTGAACAAATTGATACGAACACAAAAGCAGAAAAATTCAAGATTGGGGATATCATTGGCCTGCTCGGTAACAGAGCCTACATGTTCATAGCCATGATCTGTGTAACCTTTTATTCGGCTGTGTTCCCGTTCAATGCTTTTGCACCTGACTTTCTGCTGAATAAATTCGGTATGAGTTATGAGGCAAGCGGGCAGATCGCATCTTTATTGCCGCTTGGAACGCTCATTTTTACCCCACTTTTTGGCTTTATGATCGATCGCAAAGGAAGAGCGGCATCAGCCATGATAATTGGATCTGCGGTTCTCTTGCTGGTTCATTTGAGCTTTACCTTCACAGACATTCTGCCCCATATACCCATGGTGCTTCTTGGAGTAGCATTTTCACTGGTACCGGCCGCTATGTGGCCTTCCATGGTAAAACTGGTGGATGAGAAGCAGATCGGAACTGCTTATGGACTGATGTATTCTATCCAGAATCTTGGCTTATGGGGCGTGCCCCTGCTTGCCGGGATGATCCTTGATGGCACAAATCCGGTTAATGCCGGAACACTGAATTATACACCCACCATGATGTTATTCATACTGCTGAGCTTTCTCGGGCTGGTATTCTCCTTCATGCTTAAATACCAGGATAAGAAGAGAGGATATGGTGTAGACCTGCCCTTGAATAAAAAATCTTAATTTTGTTTTCTTATTAGTCACGAATTAACTTAAGTAAATATGAAAAAGCTAAACATATTGTTAATGATATTGCTTTTCCCTGCCATGCTTTCCGCACAGATCAGTGCTGACCTCGTTCCTTTTGCAGGCTATATGTTCGGAGGAAGTATTAATTATTATGAAGGGAAAGTGAAGATAGATGATGCAATGAACTATGGCCTGGCCATTATGGTTCCAGTGCATGACTTGCTTGATGTGGAGGTGAATTATACCAGGATGCAAAGCAATGCATCCTTTACGCCCAATCCTTACTATTCAGATCTTGAATACACGGAAACCTCTTTAGCCACGAACTATTTTCATGTTGGTGGAATATCCAAGTTTTACAGCCAATCTACACAAGTTACACCCTTTAGTTCAGTTTCGCTGGGGGCTACATGGTTCAGCCCTTCGGATGCCTCTTTTAATACCGTGTGGCGCTTTTCTGCGAACCTGGGTCTTGGGGTAAAAGTCATGTTCACCGACAGGGTAGGCATTATGCTTCGCGGACGTTTGATGATGCCGATGTATTTAGGAGGTGTGAGCATATATGCCGGCACCGGTGGTTCCGGGGTTGGGGTGAACACGTTTGTGACTCCGCTACAAGGTGATTTCAATGGCGGCCTGGTTATAAGCCTGGGCGGTAACTAGCCCCGCTTTGATGAAGTAATAAATACTTGCTTTAACCCAGTTCTGACACTTTACGAAGTTTCTCTTTATCGACTATCTCGATCGACTTTCCAAAGATCTTGATGAGTCCGTCTTTTCTGAATTCAGAAAGCGTGCGTATCACATTCTCGGTGGTCTTGCCAATAAATTCAGCAATCTCTTTCCGGCTGAGCGGTAACTCAAAATAATCTGTTTCATAGATCTGGTCAGCAAAGAACAGCAGTATATAGGCCACCCTGCCATGGATATGTTTTCGTCTAAGGGTAAGCGACTCAAGGATGATCATATCCGACACGCTACTCATCTTCTTCATGATACTCATGGCAAAATCACCATTGGTGTGTATCATCTTTTTTATATCGTCGAGCTTGATATTGCATGTCACAGAATCCTCAAGGGCAGTAACCGAGTAATTATATGAAGTATCGGAGAAAACACTTAAAAGGCTTACAAAATCAAAAGGCTTTGCGATCATGATGATCTGACCCTTCTCGTCTCCACCTGGTCTGAATAACTTAACCAGACCGCTTTTCAGATATGTAAAGCTTTCGATAGGATTCCCTGCTTCAATGATCACCTCACCCGTCTTAAAGGATTTTTCTACTTTGGTATTGCACATCAATTCGATGATATCTTCTTCAACACTTTTATAGAAAATATCCTTCAGATCACATTTCTCACAATCACATTTATTAAGGGCTTCTTTCTTCATTTCCTGGAAGCAATATTATGAATTAAAGGTATGATTTTTATCATGATATGACAAATATCATATGCTTTCTGTAGCAGTCGCATTAGCCTGTGTTATACTTTTAACACATCAAAATAATTACATATATCAATTTATATTAAACAACTGACGAATGAAAAAGTTACTGATCCTTGGCGGGGGAACTGCCGGAACCATGATGGCCAACAAGCTCAGAAAGGTACTTGACAGGGCGGATTGGGAGATCACCCTGGTTGACAAACACCGCACGCATTATTATCAGCCGGGCTTCCTTTTCATTCCTTTCGGGATATATTCCCGTAATGATGTGATCAAGCCCAAAGGGGATTTTTTCCCTTCAGGTGTGAATGTGAT
>JBDLIJ010000255.1:0-4134 GCA_039714935.1 Bacteroidota bacterium
ACCTTTTTCATCCTGGCAACGAGATCCTTATCCTTTATACCCACAGCACCTACACCCAATGTTGGACAGATACCCATATCAAAGATACCCTGGGCGTTATTCTTCTCTTTCAGACTGATCAGGCCATTGGCTGTTTTGCCAAGCTTACCGGTAATCATGGCGAGATTGAATAATTCGCTGCTTCCATTGGAACACATCTCTTTCTCTGAGAATATGATCACGGCATTCATCTCATTGTTATATGCTTTGGCAAATTCAATTACGCTGTCCATAAAGGCTACGCCTGATTTCTCTACCAGCTCAACAAAGTTTTCTTTAAGCAGTTCTTTTTTATATGCCTCAAATCCCTCGGTATTGTCTCCAATAAAGAGTGCGTTATGGAAGTTATTTGCTACCAGATAATAGTTCACCGCCTTGATAAAGTGGTAGTAGGATTTCACCTGCAATGATTTCTCTACCTTATGCTCCATTGTACTCTGATCCGTATTTGTCACCAATTCAACAGGGACGCCATGCTTCACCGTAGCATTATTGATCATATATCCCAGTACTGCATTATCTCTGTTTATTTCCGACCCGATCAGGTAGATCTTGCTGGCATCTTTCAGTTGTTCAAAAGGAAGGTTTGCATTGACGTTTCCAACATATCCATGCCCCCTGTTCAGGTAATGGAAAGAAGTAACATTATTCGTCTTCGCTCCTACCCTGGCCAGTTTCTGGATCAGAAACATCTCCTCATTGGTAAGACGGGCACCTGCAAAAAAGGCATTATCGTTGGGAGCAACCGCTTTGATTTTATTTGTAATGATTTCGAAAGCCTCATTAAAATCAATTTCCTCAAACCTTCCGTTTACTTTTAATAATGGCTTTGTGAGTTTCGATTTATCGTTCAGATACTTATATCCGAATTTACCGTATTTGCAGAGATTTCCGTTCTCATTAACAAGGCCATCCCGGCCTTCAACCCTCATTACAAACTGGCTCTTGTGTTCAAGGTCAAGGTCGCAGCCAATCGAGCAATAGTTACAAATGCTTTGTACTTTATCCATTTTAACCGGACCTGGTTTAAAGGGAACATTTTCTGTAATGGCTCCTGTCGGGCAGGTGCTGATACACATACCACAGCTTTCACAATTGGTATCGGTGAGTGATTCACCCATACTCGGAGCCACATAGGTTTCGAATCCACGGTTTACCAGTCCCAGTGCATTTGCACCTACCACATCACGGCAGATCCTGACACAACGAGCACAAAGCACACATTTATTATTATCAATCTCAATGTAGGGATGCCTGAAGTCAACATCATATTCCTTAAATTCGCCCCACAGTCCTTCCTGTGAAGCATTATATTCTGTTGCATATTTTTTCAGGTCGCAGGTATATAGCTCAGTACATCCGCATTCCATACAGCGTAATGATTCCTCGTGAGCAACCTCCTCACTTTCATATCCCAGTTCAACCTCTTTGAAGTTTACCCTGTCCTCCGGATCCAGTGTGGGCATCTCATGGCGTTTCTGTTCTGTGTATTTGCCAATATAATTCTCACTCTCCTGCTTCTTAAAGTTGTCTTTGGCACTAAAAAACTCCCATGCCATAGGTTTCACTTCATCGCCATTCAGGAACAGGTTGCAGCTATGTGCTGCCACCCTGGCCTGTGCAATGGCCTGTATTAGCGTTGCCGGGCCAGTAACACCATCGCCAGCCGCAAATACGTTTTCAACACCTGTTTGCAGGGTTTTTGGATCTGCATCAATATCACCCCAGCGATTCAGTTTAAGCTCACCCTTTTTCACTGCCGTATTCATATCTTCAGTGAAGTTCACATCTGTTTTCTGGCCGATGGCAGCAAGCACATAATCCACTTCCAGATCAAATTCTGATCCGGGAACAGGCACCGGTCTTCTTCTTCCGGAAGCGTCAGGCTCACCCAGTTCCATTTTCAGGCAGGTGACGGATTCTACCTTTCCGCCTTTATCTTTGTTTACTCTGATCGGATTTGTAAGCAAAAGGTATTCAATGCCTTCCAGCTTCGATTCATGAATTTCAATCGGGTTAGCCGGCATTTCATTTTCAGTACGCCGGTAAATCACATATACCTTGTCGGCACCACAACGCATAGAAGTACGGCAACAGTCCATGGCAGTATTACCCCCCCCCACAACGGCTACTTTCTTCCCTTTAAAGTCATATCGTGTGCCTGTCATTTCCATCTCCTTCAGGAAGTCGATACCTGAAAATACATTTTCTGCATCATCACCTTCAACTCCTATCGTTGTACCTTTCTGTGAGCCGATAGCAAGGACAACAGCATCGTAATTCTTTTTGATCTCAGCATATTTCAGGTCATCACCCAGGCGCTTATTATAATGGATACGAACGCCCATTTCAGTAATATTATCCACTTCTTTCTGAAGGATATCATTCGGCAGGCGATATTCAGGGATACCATACCTGAGCCATCCGCCAGGCTTAGGGGCAGCCTCGTACACATCAATGTCGTGTCCTTCCTTGCGCAGAAAAAATGCGGCAGAAACACCACCAGGGCCTGCGCCAATGACGGCAACTTTCTTTCCGGTATCCGCTTTGATCTCTGGAACATGTTTGTTTTTCGACTCCAGGTCGATGTCGGAGGCATAACGCTTCAGGTAGTCAATGCCAACGGGGGCGCCTTCATCCAGCAGATTTCTGCGGCACGCCACTTCACAGGGTCGCACACATACACGGCCACAGATTGCAGGCAACGGATTAGTTTCCTTTATCAATGCCACAGCATCGTGATACTGTCCTTTTTCAATATGGGAGATATAACCCTGCACATCTACTCCGGCAGGGCAGGTTTGCTTACAAGGGCCGATACAGTCAGCATAGTGATTGCTGAGAATAAGGTCGAGGGCAGTTTTCCTCGCACCCGCAATCTTATCATTATGGGTTTCTATGCGCATCCCCTCGGTTATCTTTGTGGAGCAGGATGGCTGCAGGCCTCTTAAGCCTTCTACCTCAACAACACAAACATAGCAGGAGGTATATGGCTCCAGCCTGGGGTCATTACAGAGGGTAGGTATTTCAATCCCGTTTCTTTCCGCCAGTTGCAAAATGGTTTCCCCTTTGTTGCCGGGAACCATCTCTCCGTTCAGAATAACATTAACCTTTTCACTCATTATGCAGGGTCTTTTTTTTTCGTTTTATGATAATTTGATGGCTTCAAACTTACACTTGGTGTAGCATACGCCACATTTAATGCAAACATCCTGGTCGATGTGGTGTATCTCCTTGCGTGCGCCGCTGATAGCATCTACCGGGCAATTTACAGCACAAACCGTACATCCGGTACAGTTGTCCTCATCCACTGTGTAGGTCAGCAGGTTCGTACATACCTTCGCAGGACATTTCTTATCGCGGATATGTGCTTCATACTCATCCCTGAAATACTTGATGGTTGTGAGCACAGGGTTCGGAGCTGTCTGCCCCAGGCCACAAAGTGAGTTGTCCTTGATCTGGTATGATAGCTCCTCCAGCCTTTCAATATCGCCTTCTTCACCTTTTCCTTCGGTTATGCGTGTAAGTATCTCCAGCATTCGCTTTGTCCCGATGCGACAGAATGTACACTTGCCACATGATTCTTTCTGAGTAAAGTCGAGGAAGAATTTGGCTACGTCGATCATACAGGTGGTCTCATCCATGACTACCATCCCGCCGGAGCCCATGATGGCGCCAGTGGCATTCACAGAGTCGTAGTCGACGATGGTATCCGACAGGCGAGCCGGGATACAGCCACCGGAGGGGCCACCCATCTGCACCGCTTTAAATTCCTTACCATCCTGTATGCCGCCACCAAGCTTGAATATCACATCCTTGATGCTCATGCCCATGGGAACTTCTACCAGTCCCGATCTTTTGATCTTTCCCGCCAGGGCAAAGACTTTGGTCCCTTTACTTTTCTCTGTGCCATATTTGGCATATTCAGCGGCACCATGCTGGATGATCCAGGGTATATTTGCAAAAGTCTCAACATTGTTGATGTTGGTAGGCTTTTTCCAGAGGCCCGAAGCAGCCGGAAAAGGGGGACGCTTACGTGGCATGCCACGCTGGCCTTCAACAGAGGCAATTAATGCAGTCTCCTCACCACAAACA
>JBDLIJ010000256.1:0-4130 GCA_039714935.1 Bacteroidota bacterium
TTTCTGGACATCTGTTTCAATTTCTTTTTGAAAAATATCTTGATCTCCAATATGGGAAATAATTATCATTAACATTGGTAGAATAATCAATGAAAGAATGAGCCATTCCCATCCTTGTTTGAAATCATCACTGATTGTCAGATTATAGATAGAAACAAAAATAATGCCCCCTACAGTTCCCGCAATCTTGAAATTTATTGTAGGGATGATGTTGTCTGCCTTATCCGTTTCTAAAACTAAGGCGTCTGTTGCCACATCTGCAATACTTTGACCAAGATTCATTATTAGAAAGATTATAAAGAGTAATCCTAAACTATGTGTGTAAATTCCACCCATTAAAAACAATGTAACAAATATGTTTTCTGATTCTAAGGGAAACTTATGGTTTGGATGCAGAGGAGAAGGTTTTTTCAAGTATGACGGAAAAACATGGACTGATTTAAGTGAGGACTTAAGTATAACAGCTACCACGGGTGTACAGACAATAGAGAACACAGTAGATACTACAACAGCCTTTGAAAAGTATAGAATTATTATTACAGTAGGAAGTAATTACTATGGAGGTATTAAAGAGATAAGATTTAATACTAGTAATTATAGTGCAAGTGAACATCCCAAACCAGAGTGTACACAAGACACTGATGGTGATAATATACCAAACCATTTAGACTTAGATAGTGATGACGATGGTATTTTTGATATTATTGAAGAAGGTGGAGATGACTTTAACTCAATTTCTATTGTAGATTACCAACACATTTGGTTTAGCTGTATTGATAAAGTTATATTTTCTAATGATGGTTTTCAGAATTATCAATTCCAATTAGACCTTAAAACCCTAAATCTACAATCCATTCAGTTTATAAATAATAATGAAGGGTGGGCTGTAGGAAATGGATTAATGCATACTATTGATGGGGGTGAAAATTGGGATGTTGATTATTCTATAATAGGTGGGAATTCTGTTTATTTTGTCGATAATCAGAATGGATGGGTGGTAGGACAAGATGGAAGGATTTTCCAAACCATCAATGGAGGTGAGACTTGGCAAGAAAAGCAAATTGATACAATTAATGAATATACATCAGTCTATTTTACAGATTTCAATAATGGTTGGATAGTTGGAAGACATCCTGATAAGGGAGCAAAAGGTATGGAGGCCACAATCCTACATACTTCAAATGCTGGCGAAACCTGGCATCATCAAACTGCTGAGGCTGATCAATTATATTCAGTATTTTTTATTGATCCAAATGTGGGATGGGCGGTTGGGAATGCCGGTCTTGTACTATCAACAAATGACGGGGGTGAAAATTGGGAGGTTCAGAATATTGATACTGATAGTACAACAGGCTTGTATTCGGTTCATTTTGTTGATTATTTAAATGGTTGGACTGTCGGATCAAACGGTAAGATTTTTCACACTCAGAATGGTGGCACTTCTTGGGAAGAACAACAGAGTAACACTGGTAGTAAACTTTACTCCGTCTTTTTTACAGATATGAATAATGGGTGGATATCAGGTGGCGATAACCAACATCCTGCAACTATCTATAAAACTGATGATGGTGGCCATACGTGGGGAATAAACGATTCTGGTATAGGCAGATGGTATAAATCCATATATTTTTCGGATGAGGATAATGGATGGGCTGTGGGATATGGAGGGATAATTATGCGAATCAAAAATGGAAGTACAGTTGGCACTACAGAACATCATCCTTCTTTCTCAGAAGAGTTTATAGCGAAAATCTACCCCAACCCTGCATCATCGCAAATAACAATTGAAACTTTAGATCCAACAGAGAAAATCACATTCCTGACCATTTATAACATCAATGGCCAGCAGCTTATTACCTGCCAGATCAAGGAATTAAAAACGGTGTTGGATTTATCAGACTTATCACAAGGGATTTATTTTGTGAAAATTCAGAATGATGAGAAACGGGAAATTATCAAGGTCTTGAAGAAATAATTCAACTGGCATTCACCTCATGACCAGCAATTTTGATAGAATTCTTTATGGGCATAAAGCTTCTTTTATCGATTATTTTCCGATAGCGTAATGATTGGAATAGTTTCTCCAGGCTTTCGGGGAAATTAATCAAAATGGATTGGTACAAATTTCCGTAAAATAAGGAAGCTATTTTCCCACACAAAACCTACTAAAAATATTCCCCAAAAGCTCATCATTCGTGATCTCGCCCGTGATCTCACCCAGGTGGAAAAGCGCCTGCCGGATGTCGGTGGCGATAAGGTCGGAGGGGATGTCGCTGGCAAAGCCTTCATCAATGCTCTGGATGGCGCTCAAAACTCCTGTCAGCGCTTCGTGGTGGCGGGCGTTGGAAACAATAACACCTTCCTGCTCGGGATCCACGGCAACGGCCTTAACGAGGCTGTCGGAGATCATAGAAATGTTCTCCTTCCGCTTCGCAGAAACAAAGATGCACTCAAACTCAACCATATTGGTAAAGTGCTTAGGGGTGGCCATCAGCTGATCGATCTTGTTGGCAACAAGGATAAAGTGCTTCTCATTCATCCCTTCTTCTCCCAGCTGTCTTTTAAACTCCTCAAGGTTTTCTTTAACTTCCAGGCAGTCGGTATTGTTAATGTCAAATAGATACAGGATCACTTTTGCCTGCCTGATCTTCTCATAGGTGCGTTCAATGCCAATGGTCTCTATCCTGTCGGCCGTGTCACGCAGTCCGGCGGTGTCGATAAAACGAAATGCCAGGCCGTTGATCACAATGGTGTCCTCGATGGCATCGCGGGTGGTGCCGGGAATCTCAGACACGATGGCTTTTTCTTCATTCAGGATGGCGTTGAGCAAAGTGGACTTCCCCACATTGGGCCTGCCGATGATGGCCACAGGGATGCCGCTCTTCATCACATTGCCATCGGCAAAGGAATCAGACAGCTGCTGAACCTCTGTGCGTATCTCTGCAAGCAGCTTCTTCAATGCTGTCCTGTCGGCAAACTCAACATCTTCTTCGCTGAAGTCAAGCTCCAGCTCTATCAGCGATGCAAACTGCATCAGCTGCTCACGGAGGGCCCCGATCTTTTTGCTGAAGCCACCACGCATCTGATCCAGCGCCAGCTTGTGTGATGCCCTGGAGTTGGAGGCGATGAGGTCGCCTACGCCTTCGGCCTGCGACAGGTCGAGCTTGCCATTGAGAAAGGCTCGCAGGGTAAACTCACCTGGCTGTGCCATGCGGCAACCGGAATCCAACAGCACTGCCAATATCTTTTGTACGATAAAGGCTGATCCGTGACAGGAGATCTCCACGGCATCCTCGCCGGAATAGGAGTGGGGGGTCTTAAATACAGAGAGCAACACATCATCGATGATATCGGCATCGGCAGAAATGGTTCCGTAATGCAGCGTATGCGTGTCTGCCTTGTCAATATCAAAGCCTGTTTTCTTTGCGCTAAAAACCTTTTTAGCCACTTCAAAGGTTTCCTTTCCTGAAACCCTGAGTACGGCAATGGCTGAGCTGCCCGGAGGTGTGGCCAGGGCGCAGATGGTATCACTGGTATTTAATTTCATGAGCAATAAACAGCTGGGTTCTATACAAAGATAAGGCATAATAAGCCCTAAATCCTAAACTCTAAATAAATTCCAAAATAATTTCAAACTCAAAACTATTCTTAATTCTGAATTCTTACTACTGACTTCTGGCTTCTTTGAAAAGAAACATTATCTTTGCCGCCTAATATAAATTCGTAGAGAAAATGAGCGTTTTAGTTAATAAAGATTCAAAGATTGTCGTACAGGGATTTACGGGTAAAGAAGGTACTTTCCATGCGACCCAGATGATAGAATATGGTACGAATGTCATCGGTGGAGTAACACCGGGAAAAGGCGGGCAGAAGCACCTCGACCGTCCGGTTTTTAATACTGTTTCCGATGCGGTAAAAGATGCCGGAGCAGATGTTTCGGTGATCTTTGTTCCTCCTGCTTTTGCAGGCGATGCCATCATGGAAGCTGCCGACGCAGGCATTGGTGTGGTTATCTGTATCACGGAAGGTATTCCTACGGCCGACATGATCAAGGTTCAGGAGTATCTGAAAGATAAAGACTGCAGGCTGGTAGGCCCCAACTGTCCGGGAGTGATCACCCCCGGTGAGGC
>JBDLIJ010000257.1:0-4058 GCA_039714935.1 Bacteroidota bacterium
ATATTGGGGAAAAGCATTGACGTTGAATTGATAAACCTTGCTCCTTTGAAATTTAATGGTTGCATTGCATGCGGTAAATGTAAGAAAGGTGTGTTGTGTAGTCAGGAGGATGATTTTCAGCCTGTGATCTCTAAACTTGCTGATCCTGAAGTTGTAGGGATAATCATTGCAACCCCTGTTTATATGGGGTGTATGTCGGCCCAGGCGAAAGCGTTTATTGACCGAACGGTTCTTTTCAGGCGCAATGGTTTCATGTTTAAAAACAAACTTGGTGGTGTGATAGCCGTGGGCGGTTCAAGGAATGGCGGTCAGGAGTTGACCATTCAGGCAGTTCATGCGGCAATGATGATCCACGACATGATTATTGTTGGTGATGGAGATCATTTTGGTGGTGCTGCCTGGGGGAGTCATCCCGATGGCTACGAAGGTGATGAAACAGGTATTTCCACAGCTAAAAATCTTGGCAAACGCATGAGCGAAGTTGCCTGTATGCTGTAAGTGTAATTCTACTTTAATCAAGTGTATTTGTTGCTAGTGTTAGTCCTTTGGAATTGAAGATGCTGCATTTTTGCAAAAAGCTTCTTACTTAGCTCTCTGACGGGTAAACATATCTCCCCTCAACCGGAACTGTCCAATCCGGCCTTATCAGGAAAAATCTTTAATCACGTTATTAATGGATATTATAGAGCTTAGCTTTGCCAACCTTAAGCATCCTTTAAGTTGCTGAGGCTCAGGAGGTACTTTCTAGGGCCTGACGAAAAAGCACAACATGACCGACAGATGGTCGAATACCAATCTTTTCTCCCGGTAGATGGTCACAGCTTGAAGGCACCATTACCTGGACAATGTCACTAGAAGCAATCTTCAGTTCAAGCAGAGATATGTTGACATTCGGACCACCATTTATTATAGGGTATACCCCTATATACCAACAACGGGAGGCCTTTATGGGTTTATGCGGAACGGATCAGGATAAAAAACGTCTGGTAAAACGACTCAATCGAATCGAGGGCCAAGTGCGGGGCTTAAACAAAATGATTGAACAGGACAAAGACTGTATGGATGTCCTGCGCCAGGTCACTTCGGTGTCCGGTGCTCTGCGTGGTGTGTGGCAGCAGATAGTTGGTGATCATATCCGGGGCTGTCTCCAGGACGCCCGTCAGGATACCTTTAACCGTGACCAGCTCATCGATGAACTGATGGAGCACCTGGCAAAAATCAGGTAGACATGGATTTCCCGCAACTCATCCTGATAGCCGTTGGCCTTGCTGCAGATTCCTTTGCGGTATCCATAAGCAGCGGAGCCATTATCACCACCATGCATCTGCGACATGCCTTGCGAATAGCTGTTTTCTTTAGTTTTTTCCAGGGCCTTATGCCTTGGATCGGTTGGAGGCTGGGCGGGTTGGCTGGAGATTCCTTTCGGGCCTTTGACCATTGGATCGCCTTTATCATGCTCTGTTTTATAGGTGGTAAGATGGTGTATGAGTCTCGAACCATCATGCAGGAGGAGGTGAGGGATCCACTGAATATCTATATCCTGTTCACACTGGCCATCGCTACCAGCATCGATGCTCTCGCCGTGGGCGTGACATTCTCGTTCCTTGATATTTCCATTGCCTGGCCCGTTCTGGTTATCGGTATAACAACCTTTCTCTTCAGCTTCGCCGGCACCTATATCGGCCGGTTTTTCGGGCATCTTTTTGAAGATAAGATTGAGCTGGTTGGGGGCCTGATCCTTATTGGTATCGGCTGTAAGATCCTCGTAGAACATCTCTTGGCAGGCTGAACTTCTCTTTTTCTCAATCCGAACTTTTATTATGCACACACTCTCCCAACAGAACTTGAACCATGGTCACACCTTCGAACAGTGTTCCAGGGTAAATGAACGAAAAACCATGGTGGTGATTATTCTCACCTTTGTCACCATGATTGTAGAGATCAGCACCGGTATTCTCACCGGCTCCATGGCGCTGCTTGCCGACGGCTGGCATATGGGCACACACGCCATGGCCCTTGCTGTTACCTGGTTTGCCTATATCATGGCCAGACGCTATGGCAAGAGCAGCACATTCAGCTTTGGTACCGGCAAATTCGGGGTGCTGGCGGGCTACACCTCAGCCCTGTTTCTTGGGGCCACTGCCGTGTACATGATTATCGAATCCTGCCAACGCTTTCTGCACCCGGTGCATATTGGCTTTAATGAGGCAATCATTGTTGCCGTCATCGGTTTACTGGTCAATATAGTCAGTGTCTGGGTCCTTCAGGGAGATGATCACCACCATCACGACCATCACCATGGGCACCAACATGACCACAACCTTAAAGCTGCCTATCTGCATGTCCTGGCAGATGCCCTGACCTCGGTATTGGCCATCATAGCCCTGTTGGCTGGTAAATATCTTGGTCTTGCTTTTCTTGATCCGGTTATGGGGCTGGTAGGGGGGATACTTGTCGGGAGTTGGGCATGGGGCCTTCTTCAATCCAGTGGGCTGATTCTCCTTGATGGAAACCGGGATGACAAAACAAAACAGGCCATCATCAATGCCATAGAAGATGACCGGGATGCAAAGATTGTTGACCTCCACCTGTGGAAACTCAGCTCAAACAGTCTTGGGGCCCTTATCACATTGGTTGCCTCCTCTCCACGTTCGGCTGAAGAATATCGTAACCGCCTAGGTCAGATCCACCACCTGAATCATATTACCATTGAAGCACATAGCTGTATGGATGAAGGATGCGTATGTCAGGGATAGGTCGATTATGGCATCAATGAACTGTTCTGCGGTGAGATAGGCCATCACAATAGAGTAGAACCTCCCGGTAGTCCCAACAGCTTGCCTATTTACTTGCACTTGAGACTACTACAGTATCTTGGATACCAGACACCTCAACTTTCCGGCAGAATTGCAAGAGTTGAGGTGTCTCCTATTTTCATAATCCGGTTTCAAGAGAAAAAACCTGTTATCCGTGTAAGTTTTCTATCCACCTTATGGCCTCTTGATCAGACACTTTACCAAGATACCGTTGTGTCGTTGACAGGTTAGCATGCCGCAATATTACCTTACTTATGATTTCAATTGGTACACCAGATCGTGAGGCATATGTCGCAGCATGACGTCGAAGATCGTGTGGACGGAGTTTTATGCCTACCATGTTACCAACTTTGACCACTATTTTTCGAGCACCAGCATAGGTGATTGGAAAAATACGCTGATCAATAGAAATAGCTGTATCTCGAACATAATTTAGGAGACGTCCACTCAGTTTATTGGGGATAAAAACAATCTCCTGTTCCCGACCACTTTTCGGCGTATGGAGTAGAAGTTTCTGCCCATCAATATCAATTGGTTTGAGACCAAGCACTTCACTGATCCTCATACCTCCTCGAGCCATCAGCTCGAGTATCAATCTGTTACGAATATTAAGGGTTCTAAAAATCGCCTCATCGATTGTGTCTTTGTCAAAAATGATCCAGTGGGTTATTTGGGGTTTATGGAAGAGAGTTTTTACAGCTGGGGACAGACAGGGGTTTTGTATTTCGGGCTGTAGAGTGTTAATGATCAGGTTGAAAAAAGCTGATAGGGTCGTATATCTGCTCCGTTTAGTATTTTGTTTCCTCCCCTCGGTGAGGTTTGCTAGGAAAGCGATTATTCTCTCCGTTGAAATAGACTCAATATCTTTGTTACTATAAGCGTTACCAAATTTTCCAAGAAGAAATTCATAATTTGCCAGAGTGTTTGGACGTGAATTGATTTTATGGTATTGAATACAGTAAGTGATGGCATCGGCTACTTTCATGTTTCCTCCTTTTAGGTTTAATTGTATCCCTAAAACGAGGTTCGCATTTCTTACTGAAAAAGAGCTAGGAAATTTCGATTGCCGATAGCTGAATTGTAAATTCTAAAAGTCAACATATCTTCCATATATCAGACAGAGCTGATTTGAAGAGCAGGAAAAAGGTAAACTTGTAACTTTTCTTAGACGGTTAATATTACCACATCGAAGGCCTGAATATTTTACCAACGCTCCAACAATTCAAGACAGGATCAGTACTC
>JBDLIJ010000258.1:0-4045 GCA_039714935.1 Bacteroidota bacterium
GCGATCACTGATCCCAGGACGGCATCACCAAGGTATTCAAGCCGCTCGTTATTGATCTTGATGCCATTCACATCCTTATTTACCGACTTATGCCGGAAGGCCAGCTTATACAGGTGAAGATTACGGGGATAAAATCCGAATATATTTTTCAGGGACTGATTGAGCCCCTTTGATTCAGCATGCGGTGATAAAGATTTTTTGAGTAAACTCAAAATATGGTTACTTGACGAACTTCTTAAAGATTAGTGATACATTATGCCCGCCAAATCCGAAAGTGTTTGATAAAGCGGCATCCACAACTCTTTCATGAGCTTTGCCAAATGTGAAGTTAAGCTTATCGTCAATTTCAGGATCAAGATTAAAATGATTGATCGTTGGAGGAATAATATTGTTTTGAATGGCAAGTATTGTAGCAATAGCTTCAATCGCACCGGCTGCACCAAGCAGGTGTCCGGTCATTGATTTGGTGGAGTTAATGTTGATATTATAGGCGTGATCTCCAAAAGTTGATTTGATAGCTAAAGGCTCCGAAAGATCACCAAGGGGGGTTGATGTACCATGTGTGTTGATGTGGACAATCTCTTCCGGCTTCATTTCAGCATCTTCCAGTGCAGACTGCATAGAAAGGCTTGCTCCCAATCCTTCAGGATGTGGTGAGGTCATGTGATGGGCATCGGCCGACAGGCCGGCACCACCAACTTCCGCATAGATTTTAGCTCCTCTTTGAACAGCATGTTCATATTCCTCGAAAATGACAGCGCATCCGCCTTCACCAAGCACAAAGCCATCACGGTCTTTATCAAATGGTCTGGAAGCAGTTTTCGGGTCGTCATTTCGTGTTGATATGGCATGCATGGCATTGAAGCCACCTACACCACCTTCGATGATGGAAGCCTCAGAACCACCTGTAACAAACATATCAGCTTTGCCTAAGCGAATGTAATTAAAAGCATCAGCTAAAGCGTTGGCTGAAGAAGCACAGGCAGATACAGTGGCATAGTTAGGACCTCTGAAACCATGTCTGATCGAAATATGACCGGATGCAATATCCGCAATCATCTTCGGAATGAAAAATGGATTAAAGCGGGGGATTCCATTGCCTAAAGCCCATCCTCTCACTTCTTCCTGAAAGGTATGAATGCCTCCGATGCCGGAAGCCCAGATAACGCCAACCCTGTTTTTGTTGATCTTCTCGAGGTCTACCCCCGAATCAAGAATGGCCTGGTCTGAGGCAATAATGCCAAACTGGGCATACTTATCATATTTACGTGCTTCTTTGCGATCGAAATGATCAAGCGGATTAAAACCCTTTACCTCGCAGGCAAATTGTGTTTTAAATTCAGTGGCATCAAAGTTCGTAATATAATCGGCGCCACTAACCCCGTTAACCAATCCGTTCCAATAATCTTCAACGGAATTGCCTAAAGGGGTCAGAGCACCCAATCCTGTTACAACTACTCTTTTCAGTTCCATGCAGCAGGGTATAAATTTTTATTTTGCGTTATCTTCAATATACTTGACAGCTTCTCCAACAGATCCGATCTTTTCTGCCTGATCATCAGGAATAGCAATGTTGAATTCTTTTTCGAATTCCATGATCAATTCAACTGTATCCAGTGAATCAGCGCCCAGGTCATTAGTAAAGCTAGCTTCTGGAGTAACTTCATTTTCATCAACTCCAAGTTTGTCTACGATAATTGATTTTACTCTTGTTGCAATGTCAGACATATCTTTAAAATTTTGGTTATACAAGGCTGCAAAGAAAGCAATTTTAACAAGAAAAACCAAAGGAAATATAATAATTTTGATGTTTAAAATTTGTAAAAAACACAAAATCAAATACTTATAGAAATTGCACATGAATTACCTGATTTTTTGATGCTTAAAGGCAGAAACCGTAACTTTGATGGGTACGAATTCAAGGCTTTTGTAACATAAAATCAGCTGTACCTCATGAAAAGGATAGCCATTTTTGCATCGGGAAGTGGTAGTAATGCCCAGAAAATTATCGAACATTTTAGTAGCAATAATAATGTTGAAATTTCATTGGTATTGTCGAATAATGAAAAAGCCTTTGTGCTTCAACGTGCTGCAAAAGAAGGTATCCCGGCCTATGTATTCGACAGGCAGCTCTTCTATGAAGGTGAGCAGGTGCACAACATCCTCCGTGATATTGGCATTGATTTTATCGTTCTCGCAGGCTTCCTGTGGCTGATCCCCGACAATATTCTCAAAAGCTGGCCCGACCGGATCATCAATATTCACCCTGCCCTCTTACCGAAGTTTGGCGGAAAAGGCATGTTTGGCGACAGGGTACACAATGCTGTGATAGAGGCCGGGGAAAAAGAAACAGGCATCACCATCCATTATGTCAATGAAAAGTATGATGACGGAAAGATCATATTCCAGGAAAGCTTTAAGATACTGCCCGGCGATACAGCGGAATCAATAGCTGAAAGGATTCATGTGCTCGAGCATAAGCATTTTCCGAAGGTGATAGAGAGGCTGGTCGGAGGATTACATAATTCCGTTTGATTTCCGGCATCCGGCAACCGAAATCTTATTCATCTTCAAGGCGCTTTTTTAAAGCTGCAGTTTCTTTTTCAAAGCCCGGCTTTCCCAATAAAGCGAACATATTCTTTTTATATGCTTCAACACCCGGCTGGTCGAAAGGATTAACGTCAAGGATATATCCGCTCACGGCACACGCCATCTCAAAGAAATATATTAACTGACCGAGGTAGTATTCATTTACTTCCGGTATGCTGATCCTGATGTTCGGCACTCCTCCGTCAACATGGGCGATCAAAGTACCCAGCTCAGCCATCTTGTTTACCTGGTCGATATTCCGCCCTGCGAGATAATTCAGCTTATCTGCATTCATATCGTCTTCGGGGATGTGCAAGGCATGTTTTGTTTTTTGTACGCTCAGCACCGTTTCAAAGATGTTTCTCTGCCCCTCCTGAATATATTGTCCCATAGAGTGGAGGTCGGTAGTAAACCCGACGCCCGCCGGGAAAATGCCCTTGTTCTCCTTGCCTTCGCTCTCGCCATACAATTGCTTCCACCATTCGGTCATATAGTACAGATTGGGGAGATAACTGACCATGATCTCAATGCTTTTGCCCTCACGGTAAAGTGCATTCCGTGCTGCGGCGTACAGCATCACGGGGTTACTTGCCATATCAGCATTATTCAGCACCAATTCGCGCATATCAACAGCTCCACGCACCAGTTCATTGATGTTAAAGCCGGCTGCAGCGACAGGTAACAGGCCCACCGGTGTCAGGGACGAATATCGCCCCCCAACATCATCCGGAACAATAAATGTTGTATACCCCTCTTTATTGGCCAACTCTTTCAGGGCACCTTTTTCTTTGTCGGTAATGGCCACTATCCTTGAAACTGCTCCTGATTGTCCGTACTTTGTCTCCAGGTGATTTTTCAGGATACGGAATGCAATGGCCGGTTCTGTGGTTGTTCCTGATTTGGAGATCACAATAACTGAATAATCTTTCGTGTCGAGAACCTGCATCAATTCGCTAAGATAATCTTCACCAATATTTTGCCCTGCGTATAAAACCAAAGGATGCTCGCCTGCCAACAAACTTGCAAACTGATGATTCAGGGCCTCTATCACGGCCCTGGCGCCAAGATATGATCCGCCGATGCCCGTTACAACAATAATATCAGAAACCGAAGCCAGTTTATCAGCCGATTTCTTCACGGATGACAGCAAGGCTTCATCCAGCTGTATAGGCAGGTCAACCCAGCCAAGGAAATCATTGCCTTTGCCGCTTTTATTAATCAGGGATGTGAAATGTTCTTTGATCTCATCGCTGAAAGCATATATAGCCTCCTCAGAAATAAAAGATTTCAGATGGCCAATGTCAACCTGGATATTTTTCATAATCATTGAGAGAATTGATTATTGCGAAAATAAGCATAAACTGCTTCAACCAATTCAACCAATTCAACCAATTCAACCAATTCAACCAATTCAACCAGTTCAACCAATTCAACCAATTCAACCAATTCAACCAAT
>JBDLIJ010000259.1:0-4016 GCA_039714935.1 Bacteroidota bacterium
GTATTTAAAGTATTTAGAGTATTTAGAGTGCTTAGAGTGCTTAGAGTATTTAGAGTACTTAGAGTTGTAAGTTATTGATCATGGATACAGATTATTGATTTTCGGAATCAGAACAAATAATTATCTTTGCCCCATCACATGAGAAACTCCTTGAAATACATCATTCCTCTGTTCTTTCTGCTGGTATTGACTTTTTTTTCGTGCAGGAAAGAACAAAAGATGGATGACAATCCATCACTGAAACTTGAGTTTTCGAGTGATTCAATCATCTTTGATACTGTTTTTACTACGGTAGGCTCCATCACACGTACCTTAAAAGTTTATAATCAGCATGATAAATCAGTAAACATATCGAGCATCAGGCTGATGGGAGGAAGCGAATCAAGCTATAGAATTAATGTGGATGGATCACCGGCAGTTCAGGAGAACGATGTTGAACTGGCAGGAAATGACAGCCTGTTCATCTTCGTCAGGGTTAGCATTGATCCCACCTCCGGAGCCACACCTTTCGTAGTTTCTGATGAGATATCATTTCTCACCAATGGGAACGAACAAAGTGTTGTGCTGGCTGCCTGGGGGCAGGATGCGCATTATATCATAGCAGACAAGGCCATTGGGAGTTTAAAATATAAGATCGTTGCTGCAGAAGATAGCAGCGTAATCTGGCCTGCTGACAAGCCATATCTTGTCTACGGCTATGCCGTTGTGGATTCCACCGGAAGCCTGAGCATAGAAGCAGGAGCACAGATCCACTTCCACAACAAATCGGGATTGTGGGTTTACAAAGGTGGCAGCCTCAAAGTGACGGGCACACAGGAAGCCCCGGTAGTTTTCCAGCAAGACAGGCTGGAGCCCTACTTCCGCGACCTGCCCGGGCAATGGGACAGGATCTGGCTGAATGAAGGAAGCGTGAACAATGAGATCAACTATGCAGTGATACGAAACGGCTTTATCGGGCTGCAGGCAGAAACACTGCAGGAGCCCATGGGCAACCAGCTTATACTCACAAATACCATCATCGAAAATATGAGCGGCATCGGTATCCTGGGAAGATATTATGCCATTACAGGGATCAATAATGTAGTTGCCAATTGCGGACAATTAGGCTTGTTACTGCAGGGAGGCCTCTACGACTTCAGGCATTGCACCTTTGCCAACTATTTCAGGGATGCTATTCGTCAGGATCCCAACCTGGCACTGACAAATTATTACCTTGCTCCCAATGATGTACTATACATCTACGACATGGATGCTTATTTCGGTAACAACATCATTTATGGAAATAAGTCGGAGGAACTACTGCTGGATTACGATGAACAGGCCGGCTTCAACTACCAGTTTGACCATTGTATGCTGAAAACTGAGATGAGTATTTCCGATCAGGCATTGTTTCCAGGATGTGTCAGGAACCATGACCCCCTTTTTGTTGATGTTGACAAAAACAACATGGCCCTCGACACACTTTCACCAGGCATCGACCTGGGTAGCCTGAATGTGATCAACTCCTCCCCTTTCCCCGGCTTTATTGACAAGGACATCCTCGGCATCAGCCGTATCAGCACCCCCGACATAGGAGCATATGAGTATATGCCTGACTAAATTATATACGTCTTATGAAAAAAGTCCTGAAAATTATGCTGTGTGTTCTCAGCCTCGTCATTATCACAGCATGTGTGCAAGAGAGCAAAGAAAAAAAACCCAGGCAAAAGCCCATGAAAATTACGAAAGAAGCATTCGGTAAGGCAGATACCACAGAAGTATATCTGTATACACTTACGAACAATAACGGTATGACGGTGAAGATCACTAATTATGGTGGGATTATCACTTCAATACTCGCTCCCGGCAAGGATGGCAAGCTTGCCGATGTGGTACTCGGATTTGATGAGCTGCAACCCTATCTCGATGGCCATCCATATTTCGGATGCATCGTAGGCCGTTATGGAAACCGCATAGCAGATGGCAGATTCAGCATTGACGGAGAAGACTATACCCTGGCGGCCAACAACGGACCAAATCACCTGCACGGCGGAGTTAAAGGATTTGATAAAGTGGTCTGGGATGCAAAAGAGAAAAGCTCTTCCGACAGTGCCTCCCTGCGACTACGGTATACCAGTCAGGATGGAGAGGAAGGCTATCCGGGCAACCTCAGGATTATGGTAACATATACCCTTACCGGCAACAATGAGCTGATCGTTGATTATAAAGCTACCACAGATAAACCCACGCCGGTTAATCTTACACATCATTCATATTTCAACCTGGGCGGGAGTCAGGAAAATGCACTTGATCATATCCTTACGATCGCCGCCGACAAATATGTTGTGGTGGATGAAACCTTAATCCCTACAGGTGAATTAGCCAGCCTGGATAACTCAGTCATGGATTTCAGAAAGGGAAACAGCATTGGATCACGGATCGCAGAGGTTGAAGGGGGCTATGACCACACATATGTTCTCTTCAACATGGGCAATATGCTGAAAGTGGCCGATGTTTATCATCCGAAATCGGGAAGAGCCCTGGAGGTATACACTTCAGAGCCAGGCATACAGTTTTATTCCGGCAACTTCCTCGACGGAAGCCTCACCGGAAAAAATGATATCGTATATCATAAACACCATGGCTTTTGCCTTGAGACACAACACTTCCCGGACTCCCCCAACCAGCCCGGCTTCCCGAATACCATCCTCCGGCCGGGAGAGGAATATGGATACACAACAATCTATAAATTCTTAACAAAATAATCTCAACTTGGCTGCAAAGAAAAATATTGAAAAGAAAACCCGGAAAGGCTATCTCCAATATATTGTTCCGGCAATTATTATCATCCTTACATTAATCGTGTTTAACCCAACGATGAACAATGGGTTTTTGCTGGGCTGGGACGACACCGAGTATCTCACCAATGAAGATGTTCAGGAGTTCAGGATCGCCAAGATCTTTTCGGATTACCACCTTGGCATGTACCAGCCACTGGCCGTTACCAGCATTGCCTTAAACTATGCTTCCGCACAGGAATCGCCGGGCGCTTATCACGCCACTAACCTGTTCCTGCATATCATTAATGTCTTGCTTGTATGGCTGCTGCTGCTACACTTGACTAAAAAAAGACTGATAGCGGGTATTGGCGCCTTGCTTTTTGCCATGCATCCCATGAATGTTGAAGCCATAGCATGGGTCGCAGCCAGAAGCACACTATTATTTACATCTTTTTACCTTGGCGGATTATTGGCATATCTCAAATACACCGGGAACAAAAACATCCTGTACCTTGGGTTAACGGTTTTTTTGGCCCTGGCAGCCCTGTTCACCAAGTCGCTTGCAATAAGCTTTCCACTGGTCCTGCTGGCGATCGACTATTATAAAGGCAGAAGCTGGGAGAGGAAATTGATACTTGAAAAGATCCCCTTCTTTGTCCTGTCGGTCATATTTGGATTTATCACTGTTGATGCAGCACAAACATACGGCCACATTACTGATTTACAGTATGACTACTCGCTGTTTAACAGATTCTTCATACTCAGCCACACCTTTGTATTTTATTTTGTAAAATTAATAGCCCCTGTTGAGCTTTCAAGCATTTATGCATTCCCTGAACTCAATGATGGCATGCTCCCGCCACTCTACTATCTGAGCACCCTCATTCCCCTTTTATTGCTATTTATTATTTATCGTTTTTGGAGAAAACAAAAGGAGCTGATTGCAGGGCTGCTGTTTTTCAGCTTCGCAATAGCCCCCGTGTTACCACTGTTCTGGTCGAGGATATTTGTGGCGGCTGATCGCTATGCATATCTTTCTTTTATCGGACTGTTTTTGCTGGCTGCCACCCTGATTGATCGTGTGCTAAATAAAAATGTTATCAGAAAAGCTTATATGCGATACGGGCTCGCAGTTGTATTATTGCTTTACGTAGGATTTCTGATGAATACAAGTCACCGGCAGAGCAAGTACTGGATCGACAGCGACGTATTGCTCGCCAGGACCGTGATTCTCAGTAAAACAGGTCCGGCCAAGGC
>JBDLIJ010000260.1:0-4000 GCA_039714935.1 Bacteroidota bacterium
CAGGCAGGTTACAATTATTTTATTCATATCTTACAAATAAATACCGCTTAAGGTCTATTGATGTTAGCCGTCAAAATTATTCAGGTACTTTTTAGCTAAAAGCTAAAGTCTGCTTCTCTCATTTTCAAACTTACATAAAATCACTGAATTATACACAGATAAATAAAAATCAAGGCACTAATGATACAGATTGCTTCGCCTCCTTCGGGGCTCGCAATGACCAAAGGGAATGACAAAGCAATCTGTTGGCAATAAACCTCTAAAGCGTTATTGTAGAATTAGCTAAAGAATGGATTTATAGAGGAAATATACATAATTTAGAATTATATTCCAATTATACCGCTTTCGCTTTCTCCGGAAAATAACACACCAGCAAATGTCTCTTTTTTAAAAAAATTACCCTTTAAGGTGTGACATTTCTTCAAAATGGGTATTAATAAGTAAGAAAACTTCATAAAATCTTTGATACCTTCAAATATTGTAATAACTTTGTAATTACAAAATCAATTGAAATGGAAGTTTCTGTAATCAAAATTGGCAATTCAAAAGGACTGAGGCTGAGCAAAGCTATTATTGAGCAATATAATATTAAAGACAAAGTAGAATTGATACTTGAGAAAGGTTATATGATCATTAAGCCTGTCGCTGCGCCCAGAGAAAACTGGGAAGCAGCATTTAAACGCATGCATCAGGAGGGTGATGATCATCTGCTGATAGATGATGTATTTGATGATGAAAATCCTGACGAATGGAATTAACCCAATATGATATCGTTCTCGTAAACCTGGACCCGACGGCAGGCAGTGAAATAAAGAAAACAAGGCCTTGCGTGATCATCTCGCCTGATGAGATGAATAGATATTTAAGAACTACTGTGGTCGCACCCATGACAAGCCGTTCAAAGAAATATCCAACAAGGATAAACATTGTACATGAAGGACAATCAGGGTGGGTTGCCATCGATCAAATCAGGACGATCGACAAAATGCGTATTATCAAAACCCTTGGCCGACTATCAACATCCGATATAAAAACAATAAAATCGATTTTAAAAGAAACTTACATTGATTGACCTCCCGCCAGTTTCACTGGAAGGATTTATCCTTACATGTCAGGATGAAAATCTTCAATCCATCCTATAGCCCCCGTGATAGCATACGGACCAGCTGTTTCATGGTCAACACCTTCCAGGATTGTTAGCTGAACATCATAAGCACCATTGCCAAGAAATGCATCCAGTGCGTTAATTGCATTTATGCAGAAAACCACATCATCACAATCACCGTGAAAAAAGTGAATGGGCGTCTGAGGAGTCCAATCCAGCAGTGTATTATCTTTCATAGCATCCCACACCATCGACTCCTTTTTATCGTAATAGTTTGCTATGAAGCCGGGATGAATGAGTTCTGACAAAGTCGTGGGCAAAGAATTTACAACCTCACTCCAGCTTTTTGATCCATCAAACAGATCTGGCATCATGGATGCATAAGGAGCTTTAAAGAACTTATCAAGGCTATTCCAGTGATAAACGTCATTGTAGGCCGATAATAAATATGCTACATAAGCAGGAGTGCTGTACGAAACCTCCTGGAAAATTTTGTCAAAAGTATTTTGCAGGTCATAAGGCCCGGCAAGGGGAGCCACGGCAGTTAATTCAATTTCACCCTGATACGACTCTTCTATTGTTTTTTGAGCCATAAGGCTAACAAACCCTCCTTCAGAATAACCTGTCAGGAACAATTGATCTTTATACATGATATCATTTTCGGAACAATATGCCTGTGCAGCAATAATAAAATCTATCACACTGGGCACGATAGATGCCGCATGAAGATAGGGATGGCTCAAATTTGATGCCCCAAAGCCAGGATAGTCAGGGACCAGTGTTATATAGCCCATTGATGCGGTAAGCATCCCAATGATCCCTTCGGTTGAATTTTCCGGTGAGACTGATGCCACCTGGTCTCTTTTTGTGATAGTTCCATGCTGAATGCTCATCATAGCTAAAGCTCTTTCCTGCGGAACAAAAAGCGCCCCTGAAACCAATATGTCATTGCCTTTATGATCAATGGTGTAATACTTAACTGAAAATGCTTCAACTGTAAGATTCAGGCAGAACTCAAAATCAGCACCAGATTCATCAAGAAACTGTTGAACATCATCTTTGGTAAATAACCCCATACTCTTCATTTCAACGATCTCACCACGCTCATGATCTGCGGGGATTAACGGTTCGTAGGTTTCATCTTTCTTACAAGACACAATAACAAAGGCCATTATAAGTAATAATAAAAGGCCTTTTACTTTAAAATTTACATTGTACATAATATCCTCCTTTTTTAATGATTATCTGTAAATAATCATCAGGGAGTAGTCAGGGTTAGATCTTCACTATGCCGTGACAGGCATAAGACTACATTGTCCAAATTTTATGCCGTTAAAGCTATCTGCCTGACAAGCAATTAAATACAACTTTTAATGTAATTTTAACAGGATATATTTTACCCACTTGATCATGGATCGTTCATGTGTGAACAGGGGGTGAAGTATGAAGTATGAAGTATGTCAAACCCCAATCTCTTACCCGCCCAATGGCTGTGCATACTTCTTCACATCATCTCTGCTGATCTCCTGGTCGCAGAGGATGATCAATCTTTCAATTACATTGCGTAGCTCCCTCACGTTGCCTGTCCAGGGCATCTTCTTTAGTTCGTTGTATGCATCTTCAGTAAAGACACTCACAGCTTTTCCGGCGCCTTCACAAATATCAGTGGCAAAGTAATCGACCAGGGTAGGGATATCATCCTGGCGTTCCCTGAGCGGCGGCACCTGGATAAGGATCACGCTTATACGGTGGTAAAGGTCTTCTCTGAACTGTCCCTTATCAATCTCCTCACGCAGATTTTTATTGGTGGCTGCTATGATGCGTACATCCACCTTAATATCTTTCTCCCCTCCTACCCTCATGATCTTGTTCTCCTGCAATGCACGCAGCACCTTGGCCTGTGCCGACAGGCTCATATCACCGATCTCATCCAGAAACAATGTGCCCCCATGTGCCAACTCGAAGTCGCCCTTGCGTTGCTTTATGGCAGAGGTAAAGGATCCTTTCTCATGCCCAAACAGCTTGCTTTCAATCAACTCTGAAGGTATCGCAGCACAGTTCACCTCCACAAAGGGAGATTTTGCCCTTTCACTCTTCTCGTGCAGCCACCTGGCCACAAGCTCTTTCCCTGTGCCGTTCTCCCCTGTGATCAAAACCCTTGCACCGGAAGGTGCTACACGCTCTATCATCTCCCTGATCTCAACCATGCCCTCTGAGTCGCCAACCATGTCGTATGTCTTGCTCACCTTACGCTTTAAGGTCCTGGTCTCAGTGATGAGGCTGGCCTTGTCCATAGCATTGCGTATGGTGATCAACAGCCTGTTCAGGTCCAGTGGCTTTGCAATGTAGTCAAAGGCCCCTTTCTTAATGGCTTCCACGGCCGTATCGATATTCCCGTGGCCGGAGATCATGATGACAGGTGTATCATGCTTCGACAGCAGCTGGTCCAACACCTCCATGCCGTCCATCCCGGGCATCTTGATGTCGCAGAGGATCACATCATAGCTGTTAGATTTCGTCAGCTCGAGAGCAGCAGGGCCATCAGCGGCATCATCTACAACAAACTTTTCATATTCAAGGATCTCACGCAGGGTATTGCGTATACTCTTTTCATCATCAATTACCAGGATCTTTGCCATTAGTATTGTTTTTATTGAAAAACAAAGATATGAATCTTTTAAGGTACAAATTAAGACTTAGCCTTAAATTGCTATCAGGGAAACTCTCAAGCGCTCATCCCTTTTAAAACACAACACACATACGACACCGAGGGGATCTCTCAGTCGCAGCACTCCTGCACAATAACACGTTTCTTTTCAAAACACCAACCTATAAAATCAGGCCGAGGAGATCTCTCAGTCGCAGCGATAGCTATCGCTGCTCCTTAGAGATGAC
>JBDLIJ010000261.1:0-3958 GCA_039714935.1 Bacteroidota bacterium
TTATCTTCAACATTCACATTGAGGAAGGCGGATTCAAATTTCCCGGATTTATTATGACGCATCCACGGCTTTTCAGGATGATCGGGGTAGACAAGTCCGAGCTCCGTCATCAGCTGGCAGCCATTGCATATGCCAAGACTCAGGGTATCATTCCGTGCATAAAACATATCCAGGGCTTCCTTCGCCTTTGGGTTAAACAGGAATGCCCCTGCCCAGCCCTTGGCAGAGCCCAGCACATCTGAATTTGAAAAACCACCTACAAAAACAATAAAGTTAACATCGTCCAGCGTCTCCTCCCCTGAGATCAGATCGGTCATGTGGACATCTTTGACGTCAAATCCAGCCAGGTACATGGAATATGCCATCTCCCGGTCGCCATTCACACCCTTTTCACGTATAATGGCAGCTTTCACACCCGTTTTATTACGACGCTTCGGATCAATGCCATATTGCTTAAAACTGCCATCAAATGTTTTGCAGAAGCTATAGCGCAGATCCTGCCTGAAGTAGTTGTTGTACCGTGCGTTTGCTAATCCATCAAAAGTCTGAAGGCGATCAAAAAGGTAGGAAGTCTTATACCATAATTTGCGGTAGTTGTTAATATCAAACACATAACTATTATTATCATGTTGGATATTAACCTTCAGCTTTTTAATGGTTTTCCCAAGCACATGACAAGCAATCCCTGCTTTATCAAGCAAGGCTTTGAGTGCTTCCGTTTGCTTTACCTGGATGATGACACCCGGATTTTCGCTAAAAAGCAATTTTATAATATCTTTTTCATCAATCCCGGAAAGATCAAGCTCCATTCCCATGTCATTTACCGGGAAGGTCATTTCCAGCAGTGTAGTGATCATACCCCCTGCAGAGATGTCATGACCGGCCAAAATCAATCCTTGCCCTATCGCTTCCTGCAATGTATCGAAGGCACTGGCAAAATACTCAGGATTCTGAACTGTAGGCGTTCTGCTTCCAAGTTTATTGATCAATTGCGCAAAACTGCTCCCTCCGAGGCAAAATGCGTCTTTTGAAAAGTCGATATAGATGATATCGGCATCATATTCAAGTGCCAGAAACGGGCTGACTGTCTTTTTCAGATCACTGCATTCACCCATAGCCGAGATGATCACGGTACCCGGGGCAAACACCTTTTTCCCATCTGGATATTTCTGTGTCATTGACAGGGAATCCTTCCCGGTGGGGATATTTATTCCAAGGTCAATGGCAAAGTTACTCACTGCTTCAACAGCTTTATACAGGCGTGTATCCTCGCCTGTATTTTTTGCCGGCCACATCCAGTTAGCGCTCAGAGAAACGCCTTTGATGCCATCCTGTACAGGTGCCCAGACGAGGTTCGTAAGCGATTCTGCAATGGACAATACTGATCCATTAACGGCAGATACCAGTCCCGCCACGGCAGCATGGCCAATGGCTGTAGCAATCCCTTTCTCACCCTGGTAATCGATTGCTGCAACGCCAACATCATTTAAAGGCAGTTGGATAGGCCCGGCACACTGCTGCTTCGCAACGCGCCCGGTGACAGACCTGTCTACCTTATTGGTAAGCCAGTCTTTGCATGCCACAGCTTCTATCTGCAACAGATCGCCAAGATATTGCTCAAGTTTTGATTTATCATATTCAGGTTCAGGAAAAGTGTGAGGTGCCGTCCTGTCATCCAGGGTTGTTTTGGGTGGTTTCCCAAATAGGTATTCCAGCTTAAGGTCGACAGGGTTGTTGTCGGCATCTTCAAAAACAAAATTCATATCTCCCGTAACCTCACCGACCTTATACATAGGTGCACGCTCTCTTTCCGAGATATCTTCCAGCAAGTCGGCATCCTCCTTTTTAATGATAAGACCCATACGTTCCTGCGACTCATTGCCGATGATCTCCTTTGCCGAGAGGGTTGGATCACCTATGGGGAGCTTTCCAAGCTTAATGCGTCCGCCTGCTTCCTCAACCAGTTCGGAAAGCGAATTCAGGTGGCCACCTGCTCCATGATCGTGTATGGATATGATAGGATTGCTTTCCCTTTCCGACATGGCCCTGATCACGTTGGCAACCCTTTTCTGCATCTCGGGATTGGCACGTTGCACGGCATTCAGCTCAATAGCATTTTCAAATTCACCGGTGTCGACGGATGAAACAGCACCACCGCCCATTCCTATGCGATAGTTATCACCTCCTAACACCACAATGACATCCCCTTCTTCGGGTTTATCCTTCCCACTGTCGTCTTTCTTCCCAAAGCCTACTCCTCCGGCAAGCATGATCACCTTGTCATACCCAAACGCCTTTTCAGTGCTTTCATTCTCAAATGTAAGCAGGCTTCCGCAGATGAGTGGCTGTCCGAATTTATTTCCAAAATCGCTGGCACCATTGGAGGCCTTGATCAGGATCTCGGCAGGTGTTTGATATAGCCAGGGGCGCGCCTTGGTATATGATTCCCATTTGCGCTTGTCTTCCAGCCGGGGATAAGAGGTCATATAAACAGCCGTTCCAACCAGTGGGATGCTTGCTTTTCCTCCTGCCATCCGGTCACGGATCTCACCACCCGTACCTGTTGAGGCACCGTTGAAGGGTTCTACAGTAGTGGGGAAGTTATGTGTTTCAGCTTTTAGTGACAGCACCGTATTGATATCGCTGATCTTAAAATAGTCAGCCTTGTCTTGCGACTCCGGAGCAAACTGCTCCGCAACAGGACCCAGCACAAAGGCCACATTGTCTTTATAGGCAGAAACCAGCTTATTGGGGTTTACCCTGGATGTTTTCTTTATCAGCGCAAACAAGGAGTCTTTCATCTCCTTGCCATCAATAATAAAAGTGCCATTAAATATCTTATGACGACAATGCTCTGAGTTCACCTGTGCAAATCCATACACTTCACTATCAGTTAGCTTTCGCCCTATCTTCTCACTCACCTCATTCAGGTATTCTACCTCATCATCGTTGAGGGCTAATCCTTCACTTGCATTATATGTTTTAATATCGTTCAGGAATGAAACTTCCTCAGGCTTACGGTTGATGGTGAACAAGTCCTGATCCAGATCATTATATCGGGACTGCAACATGGGATCGTACTTTTCATTCGGTTTTGCAGTTTCTTCATACTGCTCGATCCTCTCAATTCCGGTTATACCCATATTTCGTGTGATCTCAACGGCATTGGTGCTCCATGGAGTGACCATCTCTTTTCGCGGACCGATGAAGATGCCAGGGACTCTGCCACCGGGTACCGGCTCACATTCGCCGAACAGCCAGCATAGCTTTTCTTTGTCTTGCAGTGTGAGCGCTTCCTTCACCTGCAGTGCGTAAAACGTGGTAGATGTAATCTGATAAAAGAAGATCATGGCCGGCCTTGTTTTTTGTATGTTTTACACAATAGAAAATACGATGCAAAATTATGTATAATTATTCAGCTGTGAAATAGAGGTGATTTAGTTTTTTATTGAATTATTAACATTGGGCGGAGGAGGATAAGCAGTAGGCAGTAGGCAATAGGCAGTAGGCAGTAGGCAATAGGCAGTTAGCTTGCAGACTAATTCAACTAATTCAACTAATTCAACCAGTTCAACCAACTCAACCAGTTCAACCAATTTAATTGATTTATCCGGAAATTTTGCATATATTTATATCAACCTAAAAACCAATAGCCATGAATCATTTACCCCCCCATTTTCGAAAGTCTTAATTGCTTAATTTATATTCTGAAAGTAAACTATTAGAAAGTTCAAAGGTAATTATAACGAAGTAAATTATTGGAAATGCGAATTTTAATCAAACTGATAATATTAATGTTATTATTAACAGGTAGTGAAGTAAAAAGCCAAAATCGCTGGCAAAAAGTTTACCATGATGAGACAGATGCTCTTGGAGAATATATCTTTGAATCTTATGATCATGGTTACCTTATATTAGGATGGCATGGTGCAAATTATCCAAAATACATGTGGTTGAT
>JBDLIJ010000262.1:0-3919 GCA_039714935.1 Bacteroidota bacterium
GGGAGGGATGATCATTTGTGAAGGCAGCCCGGAAACTATCATTAAAGATAAGAATAGCTATACGGCAAGGTATTTGAGGGAAGTGTTGAGTTAGTTTTAAGTTTTAAGTTTTAAGTTTTGAGTTTTGAGTTTTAAGTTTTAAGTTATGAATAAATCGGAAGAAGATAAGATTCGTAAGGCCATTAAGGCGAAAACATGGAATGAAATAAAAACCTATGATTCGTGGCAGATCTTTAAGATCATGTCGGAATTTGTACAGGGCTTTGAACGTATGGCAAAGATCGGACCCTGTGTTTCAGTGTTTGGCTCGGCAAGGACCAAACCATCTGATAAACACTATAAGCTGGCTGAGCAGGTGGCTTATCTCCTCACGAAAAAGGGATTCGGAGTTATCACCGGGGGAGGTCCCGGAATCATGGAAGCTGCGAATAAAGGCGCCCACTTTGCCGGGGGAAAGTCGGTAGGGTTGAACATCAAATTGCCATTCGAACAGCAGGCCAATCCATTTATTGACCCCGAAAACCTGATCGAGTTTGATTTCTTCTTTGTCAGAAAGGTCATGTTCATGAAGTATGCACAGGGCTATGTTGTGCTCCCTGGTGGTTTTGGCACACTGGATGAGCTGTTTGAAGCTATCACGCTCATCCAGACTGCCAAGCTGGTGCACTTTCCGATAGTCCTGGTAGACAGAAAGTACTGGACAGGACTGGTAGAATGGATAAAACAACGCCTGCTGGAAGAGGAAAATATAAGTCCGGAAGATGTAGACATTATCAAGCTTGTTGATACACCGGAAGAAGTTGTAGACGTTATTGAGGAGTTTTATAAAAAGTATTCGTTGAAGCCGAACTTCTAAAGAGTTTTGAGTTTTGAGTTTTAAGTTTTGAGTTTTGAGTTTTGAGTTTTGAGTTTGAAGTTTATTAGAAATGCCTTGTTTTATTCCCATAGAAGTAGTTCCTATTGAGGCCGATGGTTACCACCTGGTAGTGCATGTTGAGGTGAATGGCATTGCTGCCCGCATGTTGGTGGATACCGGTGCGTCAAGGTCTGTTTTTGATGAAGACAGGATCAGCAATTTCTTTAGGGATGATATGCCCGATCTGGAGGAGAATCTGCAGAAGTCGACAGGCCTGGGTACCCGGGATATGAAAAGCCAGGCACTCTATCTGAATGAATTTAAGATAGGGGAGTTGAAGATCAGAAAATACCCTGCAGTGGTGCTCGACATGAGCCATGTTAACCATTCCTATGATGAACTGGGCTTAGCACCTATTGATGGTGTGCTGGGCAGCGATATCCTGATGAAATATGGTGCCCGGATCGACTACCGCAATAAGCTCATGCGGATAAACTTACGGCGTGCCAGGATATGATCTGTGCTGCTATTGAGTGTGCATATGTAAATGCCTTCCGGAAGCCGGCTCACATCCAGGGTGAGCACCGACTGATCAGGCACTTCACGTTCAAGAAGCAAACGCCCTGTAATACTGTATGCCTTAATAGTGTATCCTTCACCCTGAGCGATCTCCGGAATACTGATGTTTAATTCAGTGCTGGCAGGATTTGGAAACAGTAGCATGCTCGCTGTATTTTTATTTGTCTGTTCCGGTATATCCATTGTTACCGGAGGCCCAACTTCTGTGCTGTATATCTCCAGCCCGCCCGACCAGTTTCCGACAAGCATATCCAGGTAGCCATCGTTATTGAGGTCGGCAATGGCAGCTGAGGTTCTGTGTCCGTTAGCGGTGCTGAATGCATTGCTGTCGATCTCCATCCAGAGCTCATCTGATTCATCAAATTTCCCTGTCAGGTTATCTTCAATATTCGTGAAATAATAGGTCACACCCTGTTCAGAACCTGATACCAGCCGCATTTTACCATCAGCAGCCCGAAACATGTAAGGTGTGCTATAACCATCCCATGACAGGCTATAGTCCGTGACATTTACCTTTCCAAGGCTGTCGGTAACAAATGTGAATATAGGTTCATGGATGTCGCCGGTATTCCTGTAATAGTTTATGTTGCCTGCTCTTTCACCAATGATGAGGTCGATCAGGCCATCTTCGTCCAGATCATAAAGAAAGGGTGTGCTGTAATCACCCACATCGATGCCCTGGTAGTTAAGCATTTCCAGTTCGAAGTCTTCCGGGTTGCCAAGGCAGGAGCAATTGCGATAGAACATCAGTGTGCCGTCTTCACGGCCCACGATCATGTCGGCATCATCGTCGGTGTCGATATCTCCGAGTGCAGGGTATGCACCGAGAATCTCCATTTCCAATATCGCTCCGAAATCATCAGTAACTAATTCAAACTGTGGTTTGTCTGCCTCTCCAACATTCATGAATAAGGCCATTCTGCTTGCGTAGTCAGAGTACAGGGTCATAAATTCATCATACCATGATGTGAGGTAATACCCCCAGTTACCAATGATAAGGTCTTGTAATCCATCGAGGTTCACATCGGCATAAACGGGATATGCTCCAGAGCCGAGGTCAATCATATCCTGCTGTAAAAATCGTTTTGTTCTGAAATTCCAGTCAGGAACGGCATTGCTTCCATCATTTAAATACAGCCATACACTCTGATGGTTTTGTGTAACGAGAGGATTTGGGTCGAAGGGAGATACCAGCATATCGTCAGCGCCATCATTGTTCACATCTATCAGGGCAGCAACAGGCATGGAAAATATATGGGAAGGATAAGTTTCGTCAGGGAATGAATGCTCATAAGAGCCGATATGTGCTTCTTCCGGCGTGCCCGTGTTGTTGAGGAAGATCAGCTGTGGGTAGTCCACATCACCGAGCAACAGATCTTTGGTGTTGTCGTTGTTCAGGTCGCGAAGGATAAGGGTGGAGCCTGTATGGCGTTCTCTTCCCTGTTTGAAATCCCTGCCATCTTCACTGCCAAAGCAGGTGTCAAGGAAGAGTTCATTCGACTCTTCGCTTTCGGCAAAGTGACCCCAGCAGGAAGTTGTACGTTCAAAGATGAGGGAGTCGGCATGGCCATATGTTTCCATGGAGAGGTTGGTGTGCATCTCCACGAAAGATCCGAGTGCCCAGAAGGTGAGGATGTCCAGATCGCCATCTCCGTCAATGTCGCTGATGCCGGGGTAGTCGGCATAAGTAACCAGGATATTCACATATCCGCTGCCATACCATGATGTGAGGTAAGGGTGGATCACAAGCTCAAAGCGAAGTTCTTCTTCCGAGGTATTCTTATATACTATAATGCCAGGGGGATACGTGTTGTAAGTAAAGAGGTCGTTCTTCCCGTCCATATTATAATCGATGAAGATCACCCAGTCATAGCAATCAGGGAATGCAGCAACATATTCGGGTGAAAAAGTGTAATCAATAGTACCGGGGGTGCCGTTGTTGATAAATGGCATGAACCTGTTGCCATACCTGTCGAAGGCGATCAGGTCCCTGCTGCCGTCCCTGTCCATGTCGATCTCTCCGAATTGGCAGGCATTCATTCCTCCGGCAAAAGGATATTTATAATTACCGGCTTTTGGATGCTGGACGCTAAAAACTTTGCCGTCGTCCTGTGATTGAACAGCTATGATGTGCAGGGTACCAATAAGCATTGAAAGAAAGACTGCTTTATATGATTTCATGGATCTAAAATATTACACAAATTTACTAATAATACAGTCTTCAGGAAATGACAGCACATCTTTAATTGCTGATTGAGGGGTTTTCTTCACTTCGTTCCGGTTGCAATGACATCCTTTTTCTGCCTGAGGGCTGCAAATTGCTTGCCGAGGGGTTTTCTTCACTTAGTCTCAGTCGCAATGACATCCTTTTTCTGCCTGAGGGTTGCAAATTGCTTGCCGAGGGGTTTTCTCCACTTAGTCCCGGTCGCAATGACATCCTTTTTCTGCCTGAGGGCTGCAAATCGCTTGCCGAGGGGTTTTCTC
>JBDLIJ010000263.1:0-3909 GCA_039714935.1 Bacteroidota bacterium
TACATTGAAATTATATTCTATGAATCTAAGCAGCATCGTCGTACTGACAAAACCGGAATATCTGGAAGAAGTTATTGGTAAAATAAAATCTTCTGATAAGTTCGAATATCATCTGCACGATGAAAAGGGAAGGATCATTGTTACTATTGAAGGCAATGATACGGGCGAAGAGATTGGAAAACTGAAGAAACTTCAAGAAATTGAGCATGTCATCTCAGCCGAGCTGGTATTTGCATATAGTGAAGATGAACTTGAAAAAGAAAGAGAGAAGCTTGAAAACGCTGACGACAATATCCCCGATTGGCTGAATGATCCGGATGCTCCATTGCGAGACATTAATTACGGTGGTGATCTTAAAGGAAAATTCTAATAATTACGAACCCCTGATGGCAGAAAATAAATATTTAATTACATCTGTAATCATTGTTATTGTGCTGCTATGCACACATTCTTCACTTTCTCCACTACGGGCACAGGAATGCGACACCATCATTGAATCTAAAGATACATCAACAGTATATCTATACTACCATAATGTTGACAGCCTGGCCCTGGGAATACTTCATAACTATAAAATGAAGCTTGCAGGCATTCACAACTATGAAGAAATCTATAAAGAAACCCCTTTCTTCGCCAGCCTGGGTAATCCCGGACTTGCATATAAAAACCTTATATTCAACCCAATCCATAAATCAGGATTTAATTTTGGCATTAGAAGTTTCGATGCATACCTCTTCGATCATCAAAAAACAGAATACTACAGATTGAGTGAGCCATTTACAGAATTGATCTATATGCTGGGACCGAATAAGGAGCAGGTGATACAGGCAAAACTTCATACAAAACTATTTCCTGGCTTCACACTGGGGGCAGATTTTCGATATGTTTTCGCTCCGGGGAAATTCCAGCGGCAGAAAGCCGATAATAAAAGCCTTGCATTAACAGGGCAATATTTTAGCAAAGATAGAAGGTATGGCGCCATTGCAAATTATATTTATAACAAGGTTTCCGTTTATGAAAATGGGGGGATAAACGGTGACAGTCTTTTTGAAAATAATATTGAAACCGATCGCTTCGTAATCCCTGTGAATCTTCTGTCAGCTACCAATGAGATCAAGCAATCGTCCTTTTTTTTAAACCAATATTTCAACCTTCAGAAGAAGCATAAAAAGCTGAATGACAGCACATATGTGAGAAGGAATATTCATGCAGGACGCATCACACATACTTTTAACTTGTCGAGGCAAACACAGATATACCGTGATGGAGATCCGTCAGCAGGCTTTTACCAGCATATCTATCTTGATTCAACCAATACATCTGACTCTGTTTATCACTATAAGATCACAAACAAGCTGATGTGGTCAAATCTCGGATACCTGGATTCAACAGAAAGAAAACCACTCTACGTATATGCTGCAATAAAGCATGAATACCATGAACTGGGCGGGTATGCGGAGCGACAGAAATTTAATCAGTTTATTCCCTCAGCAGGCGTGTATTGGTTCATAAGGGAAACATATCTGATCCGGGGAAAGGCCGAGATTGTCACAGGAGACTACAATGGTGGCGATTATCTTTTGGAAGCCCGGGCGGCTTATCTCCCCGGAAAGGTGGAAAAGAAATATGGCAGGATAGAATTAAGCTACCGGCTTGCAAAGCAAAAACCGGGGTGGTTCTATCAGCATTATGCCGCTAACCACTTCAAGTGGGATCATGAATTCAAAAGTACGGGTATCAGTTTGCTGTCATTTTACTACCACCTAACACGCTTAAAAGCAGGTATTGAGTACATGCAAATGGAAAACTTTGTGGCTATGAACAAGGAGGCCCTCCCTATACAATCCGACAAAAACATCAGCGTGTTAAAAGCGATTGTATACAAAGACTTCCGCTTCAGCATAGTGGGTATTGATACAAAATTTGCTTATCAGGCTCCGTCTGATGAAAGCATAATTGCCCTTCCTGATTTTATGGCCAATGTTGCCATCTTTGTAACACTCCCACTCTTTAAGGGGGCAACAACGATACAGCCAGGGATTGAATTATATTACAACACCAGCTACTATGCAGATGCATACATGCCGGCTTTGAGAAGCTTTTATGTACAGGACCAAAAAGAGATCGGTAACTTTGTATATGCCGACTTCTTCTTCAATTTCAGGATAAAACGGGCCAGAATGTTCCTAAAATATTCACACTTCAACAGTCATTTTGGGATCTACGATTATTATACCGTTCCCTCCTACCCTTTGATGGATGCAGGATTTCGGTTTGGGATATCGTGGAAGTTCTTCGATTAATCCATTCAACATCTATTACTCAAAACTACTTACACCTCTTACAAGCACCCTTCGACGAACCACCATAAACGATCATGATGCCCAGGATATAGCCGAGATTATAAGGCCAGCCGGAGTTGTTAACCTCATAGATGGTCACATTATCGTTAAATAGACTAATAATAAATGCGACCAAAGAGATCACGCCATGCCATAAACCCATCCAGAAGCCTGCAGGATCAATATCAAATTTTTGGTTCCCTGCTGCACATGAACTAAGGAAAAGCATAGCCAATAAGACTATTGGCAACCATTTCAGGTTTTTATTGAATCTCATAATAATACGCTTAAGTTATTAATGAGACGTTAAGATAAGAAACCTTTTTCAAATATGCATTAAACCTATACGAAATTCTGCCCCAGATACCGTCAACCGTCAACCGTCAACCGTCAACCAACTCAAAACTACTTCATCCCCCTCTGCCTCTTAATCTCCTCATAGGCTGCCTGCACCTTCTGAAATTTCTCGGTAGCAGCCTTTTTCACGTCTTCACCCAGGTGAGATACCTTGTCGGGATGGTATTTGACTGCCATAGCATGGTAAGCTTTCTTCAGCTCTTCATCATTGGCATCAGGCGTGGTTTCAAGGATCTGGTATGCATTGTTGATATCCTTAACGAACATCGCCCGGATAGACTTATAGTCAGGCGTTTTAACACCAAGGTATGCACTTATCGTTTCGATCAGGTCAATCTCCCTCTGATGCGTATGCCCATCGGCACCTGATAGTCCGAAAAGATAATGCAACAGCTGAAGGCGTGAGGAATAGTCCATATGCTGGCCAATCTGCCTGCTGACATCTCCAAGGTTATATTCCTGTTTCAGTATCTCTCGTAACATTGTCACCTGCTCCTGTCCGGCCTGAGGCCCAAACTGCCTGATCAGAAATGCCTTCACATATTCCAGCTCTGATCTTGTCACCCTGTCATCGGCTTTCATGATAGCGGCAGACAGGATCAACAGGCTGACACTGAAATCGCCACGGCTGGTGGTTCCTTGCTTGACAGCATATTTGCCGCTCTGCATCCCATCATACATCGACCCGAATGCAAAACCAAGAATAGCACCAATGGGGCCACCAAAGGCCCATCCTAGTCCACCACCAACCCATTTTCCGTATTTCATATTTATCTGATCTTTAGAAGAAGTATTACTTTTAACAGACCTCGCGCGTTTCCTATTACTTGAAGAATACCAGTAATAGCCAATCACTGTAATTAATACAAGCGTTATGGCAATGTCCATAGATCTAATGTAAAAATAACTTTTGTCAAAAATAATGCCAGCAAGAAATCACTGTCATTATTTCAGTGTCAAAGGGATGGCATCTATTTAATATTCGCTTCCATCGGCAGCCCATAATCCTCTACCATCTTGATATTCATGGTTTCAAGCTGGTCAAGAATGGGGTTGTAAATCTCTGGGAGAACAGGAATGTATACACCTGTAGCTGTGATCTGTCCCTGTAAGATCATATCCACACCACATGCGGCCGGAAGGGCAACGGTACGAGCAATGGAAGTATCTGTTTCCTGGGTGCCATAATCAACCATGGTTGAACGGATCA
>JBDLIJ010000264.1:0-3897 GCA_039714935.1 Bacteroidota bacterium
GTACAGCTTCGCCCGTTTGAATATTGATCTGATCTGCACTAAAATCAGGTGAGGGCTCTGTACCGGCGTAAGTACCTTCCCATTTTTCAGGACCATAGTTACCCGGGTCCAGCCATGGTTTCAGGCGCTGATTACTTAAAGCGCCCATCATATCCCATGACCAATATACTTTTCCGTACAGGCTGTAAAGTGGATTATTACAGTTGTCGACGGGGCCACCGGTAAGATCACCCACAACCAGTCCGTCCTGGCTGAAGATCGGTGATCCCGAAGAACCACCTTCAGTAATGGAGGTTCCGTTTACTGTTTCTGCCCACCATGCTTTCCAGTGAGATAAAACTCCGTTATTATTCCATTGCGAAGAGGTCAGCTGATCTGTATAGGTAGATATTTTCTTGATATCACCTGCCGGGTGATGGATATTTACGCCACTGTCGGCACCGATATTTGTTCTGTCCCATCCATTATAATAAGCATTATACGATACCGGGACATCATAATTGATCTGAAGAAGAAGAAAGTCAGAGCCTGTATCGTGACTACCTTCAGCCTTTTTACTACATCCGGTCATACTATAATTGGCCGGCCCCCAATTGCCTGAACATGTTGCAGCTTCATAATTAAAATAAAAAATCCACTGATTAAGGTTTGCTGCAGTGCCACCTTCACCGCAATGAAAGGCGGTAAGCACATATGGGGTGAGGTTCTGTGAAGTATTATTGATAAGCGTTCCGGAGCAAAGGTAGTAGCTGAAGCCGATTTTCATATACTGCTTTACCACACCCTTTTTCTCGTCCTGCCAGTTATCACCTTCAGGGCAATTAACATTGATCATACACCACACTGAGCCGCCACGTTCAGGGCTGCTTTCGAACTGAACGCCCCTATAATTATATGCAACTTCAGAAATGCTGATGAGCGGTTCTATGCTTTGTTCGGCCGGCTGATAATATTCAAGTATTACAACATCACCTTCAACCAATCGGTTTGCGAATACGCAGTCGGGGCTATTGTTTTCTTCCGTGTATGCTCCAATAAGGTGTGTTTTCTCTTCATTATATAGATATAGCTCGCCACCATAAGGAAGCCAGAAGCTATTGTAATATACACCAAGTGCCTCAGCGCCTTCAACTTTTATGCTCAAACGCCAGATCTTTCCCCCGTCAGGAAGATCAGTCCAATAACCGGAATTATCAATATTCAGGTTTATCGGGACTGCAACACCCACACGATAGTGCATGAGATCGGCATTGTCTTCTGCTTCAATAACGGCCATGTCAGGAGCCTGAAATTCATGTTGATCTACCTGCAAAGGCAAATCCTTATATAAAGTACTCTGGGGAACCCCCGGTACACTTCGTTGGGCCCATGTATTCTGGGGTAAACTAAGTGATAATGCGATAAACATTATCAGGATGGAAATCTGGTTTTTCATTGTCGTTTATTTTGTCGGTTGTTAATCAAGCGCAAATATATACATAAAAAGTGTTGAGTTTTGAGTTTTGAGTTAGTGAGTTGGTTGAATTAGTTGAATTGGTTGAATTGGTTGAATTGGTTGAATTGGTTGAATCCACCTCCGCAAAAGCTTCGGTGGACGAAGTTGGTTGAATCGGTTAATTAGTCTCTTGAATCTTAATTCCTCATTCTTCACTTCCAATCTTTGCACCCACCGAAGCCTTGGCGCAGGTGGGTTACTAATCAATAATCATTAATCAATAGGATTTCATCATTCAAGAAGGATAAAATGTCCAACTTGTGTCCCCTTACAATCTAAGCATAGCCTGACCTCTCCACAAATTTCTCTTGCAATCAAGGTCTATTCAACTTAAATTTGCATAAAACAAAAGAATCATGATCGTAGTTACAGGTGCAGCAGGCTTCATCGGAAGTGCGATGGTTGGGAAGCTCAACAATAAGGGCTTTACCGATATCGTCCCGGTGGATGACTTTAGCCGTGAAGACAAAAATCTCAATCTTGCCAACAAGGCCATCAGGGAAAAGGTTGACAGAAATGTATTTTTTGAATGGCTGTATACAAACCACCAGGATGTTGATTTCATCTTCCATCTCGGTGCACGGACCGATACCACGGAGTTTGATGTTTCAGTTTTCGATAAGCTCAACCTGAACTACTCAAAGGAGATGTGGTCAGCCTGTATTAAATACGGCATCCCCTTGGTATATGCTTCCTCTGCCGCCACATACGGTATGGGCGAGCATGGTTATGACGACACCCACGACATCATCCCGGAGCTGAAACCATTAAACCCTTACGGAGAATCAAAAAACGATTTCGACAAATGGGTGCTGACGCAAAAGACAAAACCTGAATTCTGGGCCGGATTGAAATTTTTTAATGTATATGGGCCAAACGAATTTCATAAAGACAGGATGGCATCAGTGATCTTTCATGCATACCGGCAGATAAAAGATACCGGCAAAGTAAAGCTGTTCAAATCACACAATCCCGACTTTGAGGATGGCATGCAGCTTCGCGATTTCATTTATGTAAAAGATGTTGCCGAGGTGATGTATTTCCTCATGACCTACAGAGAAAAACCAGGCATATACAACCTCGGCACGGGTAAGGCACGTGCTTTCCTCGACCTTGCCAAAGGCACCTTCAGGGCGTTGAACCTGGAACCAAATATCGAATTTATCGACACTCCTGAAGATATCCGGGATAAATACCAGTACTTCACCGAAGCGAACATGAGTAAACTACGACAGATTGGATATCTGAAACCTTTCTATTCCCTTGAAGAAGGCATTGAAGAGTATGTGCAGGGGTTTTTGGTGAAAAACAGGTACTTCTGAGATCCGAGATTCGAAATAACCACTGCCCGGTAAAACTAATCATGAATTCTCAAAAAGCTTAATATATATCGGTTCCGGGAGCCCCCCCCGAATTCTCGGGGGAGAAATGACCAGGTCATTATATTAAAAGGAGGATGAGGGCGGCGAGCTCGGCTCGATGGAGATTCGCCAAAGGCGGAACGACTGAGAGATCCCCCTCACTATCTGATTCAAAGTTAAATTTAACAGGACAGTACTGATTCGAAACATGAACCTCAAACTTTAAGCACTCTAAAAACTTTAAGTACATAAAGTCCCACCAGCTTACTTTTCCCAACAATTATATTGGTATTTAAAGAATATTATTCTATTTTTGCACCCTCAAAAATCTGAATAAACTAATTTAAATTAAAACACATGCAAAGTAGAGGAGCCATTATATTTTTTGCAATCGCTTTTTCTCTCGTTTGCCTGTTCCAGTTGTCATTTTCTTTCTTTACCTCAAAGGTGGAAGGTGATGCTGAGAGTTATGCTTACGCTGAAGAAACTTATACCATTGCAGAAAAACTGGCAGGTGGCAATGAATTAAAGGAAGCCTACCTGGTCGATTCCATTGCGAAAGCAAGGGAAGAATATTACCTTGACAATGAAGCAGGGGAATACAACATCCTGATCAAGAGCTTTACTTATAAGGAAGCCAAAGAACGTGAACTAAACCTTGGGCTTGACCTTAAAGGTGGTATGAACGTGATACTTGAAGTGAAGGTAGGCGACATTGTAAATGCCCTTTCGGGATACAATGAAGAACCGCTCTTCAAGTCAGTGATGTCGGAAACATATGCCAGGCAGCGCTACAGTTCAAAAGATTTTGTCACCCTTTTCGGAGAGACATGGGAAGAGATGGCCCCGGGTCAGAATCTGAGTGCCTATTTCACTACTGTTGACCTCAGGGATAAGATCACATATAATTCCACCAACATGGAAGTTATCAGCGTGATCAGGGTAGAAACGAATGATGCTATCGACAGGGCCTTCAACATTCTGCGCACCCGTATCGACCGTTTTGGGGTTTCCCAGCCCAACATTTCCAAGCTGGCCACT